>NZ_JBNPJU010000077.1:0-416805 GCF_050312575.1 Pseudomonas sp. R11F
CCAGGCGGCATTCCCACGCAGAGCGTGGGAACGATCATGTCGGTGTCGAGCTCGTCCCCACGCTCCGCGTGGGAACGAGCTGTTACCTCAGGCCTTACGTTTTACAAACAGATCCACCATCAAGAACAGCGCCCCGGCGGTAATCGCAATATCTGCGATATTGAACACCCCGGTATGCGTCGGCCCCACGTTCAACACCATGTAGTCAACGACATGACCGTCGCGAAAGACACGGTCGATCAAGTTGGCGATACCACCGAGGGCAATGGCATAAAGCGGCAAGACTTTACGCAGGGGTTGATTCCAGTTGGACAGCGACCACCCCATCGCCCAGGCCACCACGACGGCAACCCCCACGATAAAAACCAGTTGTTTGACCTGAGGGGGGAGGGCAGCGCCCAGACTCAGGAATGCGCCGGGATTCAGGCTCAGCTCCAACGCAAGGTTGAACGGGGTGGAGCCGATTTTGAAACTGTTGGCTTGTAGTGAAACCAAAGCCAGAAGTTTCACCAACTGGTCCACGGCAATAAAGGTGATGCCGGCGAGGAGGGCGAAGGTGCGGCCTCGCAGTAGGGACGATGTGCTCAAGCGGTAACTTCCTGTTCCGGGTCTGTCGGGAGGGCGCCCGAAGATAGCTCAGGCGCCTGGTGCCGTCCACGCTCACGCCGCTAGGTGAGTGAGATCGTCCCCACGCTCCGCGTGGGAACGCATCCCGTGACGCTCTGCGTCACCACTGCGCGTGATTCGAACCTCGTACTAAGCGACGGGACGCGGAGCGTCCCAGGCGGCATTCCCACGCAGAGCGTGGAAACGATCAGGCGTGACCGCGTAAAGCGCCTGTCGGCCAAGATCGTCCCCACGCTCCGCGTGGGAACGCATCCCGTGACGCTCCGCGTCACCACTGCGCGTGATTCAACCTCGCACTAACTGATGGGACGCGGAGCGTCCCAGGCGGCATTCCCACGCAGAGCGTGGGAACGATCATCTCAGCGTGATGGGGGCTCCACCCAAAAAAATGCGCCCCTGAGGGCGCATTTTTTGTTCAGTCAGCAATTGCTATCAAGCAATCGCATCCCATGCACGATCACCGTGCTCATCCTTGATTCGGGTCGGCAACCCCATCACGTCCAGCGCCTTCAAGAACGGCTCAGCCGGCAGTTCCTCGACGTTGACCATGTGTTTCACATCCCACTCGCCACGGGCAACCAGCAGCGCGGCGGCTACCGGTGGCACGCCTGCGGTGTAGGAGATGCCCTGGCTGTCCGTCTCGGCAAAGGCTTCTTCATGGCACGCCACGTTGTAGATGAACATCTCGTGGGGCTGGCCATCCTTGGTGCCTTTGACCAGGTCACCGATGCAGGTCTTGCCGGTGTAGCCCGGAGCGAGCGACGACGGGTCGGGCAGCACGGCCTTGACCACTTTCAATGGCACCACTTCCACGCCTTCGGCGGTGGTGACCGGCTTTTCCGAAAGCAGGCCGAGGTTTTTCAGTACGGTGAACACGTTGATGTAGTGTTCGCCGAAGCTCATCCAGAAGCGCACATTGGGCACGTCGAGGTTTTTCGACAGCGAGTGCACTTCATCGTGGCCGGTCAGGTATAGGTTTTGCGAGCCGACGACGGGCAGGTCGTCAGTGCGCTTGACTTCGAACATGGTGTTGCTGGTCCACTGGCTGTTCTGCCAGCTCCACACCTGTCCGGTGAACTCACGGAAGTTGATTTCCGGATCAAAATTGGTGGCGAAGTATTTGCCATGGGAGCCGGCATTGACGTCGAGAATGTCGATCGAATCAATGCGGTCAAAATGCTGTTGCTGCGCCAGCGCGGCATACGCGTTGACGACACCCGGGTCGAAGCCCACGCCAAGGATGGCCGTGATGTTCTTCTGTTTGCACTCTTCCAGGTGGTTCCATTCGTAGTTGCCGTACCACGGCGGGGTCTCGCAGACCTTGCCCGGCTCTTCGTGGATGGCGGTGTCGAGGTAGGCAACGCCCGTATCGATGCAGGCGCGCAGCACCGACATGTTGAGGAACGCGGAACCTACGTTGATGACGATCTGCGATTGGGTCTCGCGGATCAGGGTCTTGGTCGCTTCCACGTCCAGGGCGTTCAGCGCGAAGGCTTGGATGTCGGCGGGAACCTTGAGGCTACCCTTGGCCTTGACGCTGTCGATGATGGCCTGGCATTTGGAGATGTTGCGCGACGCGATAGCAATACGACCGAGTTCGTCGTTGTGCTGCGCGCACTTGTGGGCCACCACCTTGGCGACACCTCCTGCACCAATGATAAGAACGTTCTTTTTCAATTGCTTTATCTCTCCTTTATCCGCCAGCTTACGAAAGGCTGGACAGGTAGTCGTCGTAACCAAATTCACGAACCACTTCGACGGTACCGTCGAGTTGTTTCACTACGATGGACGGCATTTTCAGGCCGTTGAACCAGTTTTTCTTGACCATGGTGTAGCCTGCGGTGTCGATGAACGACAGCCGATCGCCGATGGCCAGCGGACGATCAAATTGATACTCGCCGAAGATGTCACCGGCCAGGCAGGATTTGCCGCACACCATGTAGGTGTGGTCACCCTCGCTCGGCGCCAGCTTGGCGTTGAGGCGGTAGATCAGCAGGTCCAGCAGGTGGGCTTCGATGGAGCTGTCTACCACGGCGAGGTGCTTGCCGTTGTAGAGGGTGTCGAGCACGGTCACTTCCAGGGAGGCGCTGTTGGTGATCGCCGCTTCGCCGGGTTCCAGGTACACCTGCACGCCGTATTTCTCGGAGAAGGCTTTCAAGCGCGCGCAGAACGCGTCCAGCGCATAGCCTTCACCGGTAAAGTGGATGCCGCCGCCGAGGCTGACCCACTGGACCTTGTGCAGCAGCTCACCGAAGCGTTCTTCGATGGTGCCCAGCATCTTGTCGAAGAGGCTGAAGTCGCCGTTCTCGCAGTTGTTGTGGAACATGAAGCCGCTGATCTGCTCGATCACGCCTTCGATCTTCACCGGGTCCCACTCGCCGAGGCGGCTGAACGGACGCGCCGGGTCGGCCAGCAGGTAGTCGGAGCTGCTCACTTGCGGGTTGACGCGCAGGCCGCGGGTCTTGCCTTCGCTGCGCTCGGCAAAACGCTGCAGTTGGCTGATGGAGTTGAAGATGATCTTGTCGCAGTTATCCAGCATCTCTTCGATTTCATCGTCGGCCCAGGCCACGCTGTAGGCGTGCGCCTCGCCTTCGAACTTCTGGCGACCGAGCTTCAACTCATACAGCGACGACGAGGTGGTGCCGTCCATGTATTGCTGCATCAGGTCGAACACCGACCAGGTGGCGAAGCACTTGAGGGCCAGCAACGCCTTGGCGCCGGACTGCTCGCGCACGTAAGCAATCTTCTGCATGTTGACCAGAAGTTTCTGTTTATCGATGAGGTAGTACGGCGTTTTGATCATTTTTGAGAGCCTGCGGCGGTGCCTGCCAAAAAAGGACACGCATTGTGCCCGCACTTGGATCAGATCGAAAGGTTAGCGAGCGGAATTCACCGCGCGCGTTTGCAAGTTACGCAGCTTGTGTGACTTTCTATCGCTATGATGGTCCGCCTGGGCACGTGGTCCTGGAGTTGTCGACGGGAGGTCATGATGGATGCATGGACGTTGCACTGGCTGGAGGCGTCTGGCTCCCTGGCAGAGTTTCATCAGGTGTTGAAGGAGGAGTTCGAGCTGGCCTACCGTGCGATTGCCCGCCGTATGCCGCCGCCGCGACTGGATGTGCTGGTCCAGCGATTGCCCGGCGAAACCATCGCTGAACTCGGTCTGGTCGGGCGAGCCTACCGCAGCACGATGTTCTCCATGACCCTGGATCCCGACAATCCGAATTTTGCCGCCAGCCTCAAAGGCGGGGCCGTGCGTCGGCATATCGTTCACGAGGTGCATCATTGCCTGCGCATGGCGGGGCCGGGTTACGGCTGGACGCTGGGTGAAGCACTGGTCAGCGAAGGGCTGGCCGGGCAGTTTGTGCAGCATGTACTGGGTAGCGAGCCGGAGCCTTGGGAGTGCGCGCATGGCCTCGAAGCACTGCAAGCTGCGCCGGTGAGCCTGAGTGAGCTTGAAGCGACTTACTATGATCACAACGCGTGGTTTTTCGGCACGGGAGACAAGCCCAGATGGCTGGGGTACGCGTTGGGTCATCAGATGGTCGGGCGATGGTTGGCGACAACGGGAGCGCCTGACGCGGCCGCCTGGGTCGAGGTGCCCGCAAAAGACATTATCGCCATAGCGATTGATGAAGGACTGCTGCACAACGCCTCAACCTGAATACCTGCGTTCGCCGAACAAACCGAAGGGCTCAACCCAAGCTCCCCGGCGTGCTAACGTCTGCTCCTCTGAATCAGCCTGCGCCCACGTCTTTATGAAAATGCCCGACATAGAAGCTATCCAGGCGTTTGTCCTGGTTGCCGAACTCCAGAGCTTTACCCGTGCCGCCGATGTGATTGGCGGCACCCAGGCGGCCATCAGCCTGAAGATCAAGCGCCTGGAAGAAACCCTCGGCCATAAGTTGCTGGAGCGCACGCCGCGCAAGGTTACGTTGTCTGCCCATGGCCAGATGTTCGTGGCCAATGCCCGGCAATTGCTCGATCACTACCAGAACACATTGAAGTGCTTTGGGCGGCAGAAGCGCACCTTGCGCGTGGGGGTCAGCCATCACATCGTGGGCGCCGACCTCAGTGTCTGGTTGCGCCGCCTGGCCAGCGTCGATCCTGAGGTGGTGGTTGCATTCAGCCTGGGCACCTCGCGTGACATGCTGGTGAACTATGAGCAGGGCAAATTGGATGTGGCAATGATCCTGCGCCATGACAATCGGCGCCAGGACGGAGAAGTGGTGGGGGTCGAGCATTTCGGTTGGATGGCCGCCGAAGGCTTCACGCTGCGCCGGGGTGATGCGTTGCCATTGGCTATCCAGCCCGAGCCCTGCGGGATGCGCAGTATGGCCCTGAGCGCGCTGCAACTGTGCAACCGCGCCTGGGAGGAGGCATTCGTCGGCAGCGGAATTCTTGCCATCGGTGCTGCGGTAGTCGCTGGCATCGGGGTAGGGGTGATGGTGGAGCGCATGGCGCCGAAGGGATGCGTGGATGCGCAGCAGCGGTTTGATCTGCCACCGCTGCCCGCACGTGAGGTGGTGCTTTATACCGCACAGCGCGATGCTCAGGCGCAGGCGCTGATCCAGGCGTTGAGTGCCGACATTCCGGCTTAAAGCCACAGGCGCCCGAGCGAGGCGATCAGCCAGGTAAGGCTGCCGATGCCAAGCAGGGTGGCAGCGAGTGCGGCGAAGTGGGCCAGTAGCATGCTCATCGGTGACATCACGTATTTCCTTACGGGGGAGGAAGTACGAGTATGAAAATCGCCGAGTAGCTGAAACAGCCGCGTCGCGCTATTTCAATGATAAGTAAAACGATGGGTTGCAGGGTGCGCTGCACCCCATCGCCATAAAAGCTTCATCTTCCTGGCACCGTCCTGCCACATTGCGCCGCTACTGTCCTCGCCAATGAGATCGATCTCAAGCGAGCGACAATGACTGACTTGAAAGACGTAGCAAGGCTGGCTGGCGTATCACGCGCCACCGCCGCGCGCACTTTTGCTTCCCCCGACCAGGTGCGACCAGCCACCCGTGAACAGGTGTTCGCCGCGGCCCGTGAGCTGGGGTTCCGTCCCAATCTGCTGGGCCGCCAACTGCGCCTGCAAACCACCCGGTTGATCGGCGTGGTGGTGCCCAACTTGCTCAACCCGGTGTTCGCCGAACAGTTTCAGGCGATGGAGCGTGCGGCACGGCTGCGCGGTTACAGCCTGCTGTTGGCGACCACCGACTACAGCAGCGAGCGCGAAAGCAGTGTGGTGGAAGAGCTGCTGCGCCAACGGGTCGACGGCTTGGTGCTGACCGTCACCGATGCCGAAAGCAATGCGGTGCTCAGTAGCCTGAATACCGAGAAAACCCCGTTTGTGCTGGCGTATCACCAACCGGGCAATCCCGATTACAGCGCTGTGTCGGTGGACAACCGCGCGGGCATGGCGCTGGCCACCCGCTATTTGCTCGAGGCGGGCCACCGACGCATCAGCATGGTCGCCGGTCCCGCGTTGCAGTCGGACCGTGCGCGCTTGCGTTACGCCGGTTATTGCGACGCGATGCAGGAATACGGCCTGCGCATCCGTCCGGTCATCGAAATGCCCGCCCACACCCAGGCCGAATACGCGGTGATCGCGCCGTTTCTGCAAGGCGCGCAGGCGCCCAGCGCACTGGTGTGTTCCAACGACTTCCTGGCCATCAGCCTGATCGCCGAGCTGCGCCGCAACGCCTGGAACGTGCCCGAACAGTTGTCGGTGATGGGCTTTGACGGGATTGCCCTCGGCACCCAGATGCACCCGACTCTGTGCAGCGTGGTGCAGCCCATCGCGCTGCTCGCCAGCACCGTGATTGATCAATTGTTGGCGCAGATCGCAGGTCTTGCCCCGACGTCCCATTGCCTGCCTTGCCATATCCGGCCGGGCGAAAGTACTCAACCCCATCAGGAGACTCTTAATGCGCACACTGCGTAAAACCCTGGCCGCCGTGCTGCTGTTCGGCACCGCCAGCCTGGCCCAGGCCGCCGAGACCGCGATTTGCTACAACTGCCCGCCGGACTGGGCCGATTGGGGCACTCAGTTGCAGGCCATCGCCGACAGCACGGGGGTGCACGTGCCGCTGGACAACAAAAATTCCGGGCAGTCGCTGGCGCAACTGGTGGCTGAAAAAGCCGCACCGGTAGCGGACGTCGTCTACTACGGAGTGACGTTCGGCCTGCAGGCGCAAAAAGCTGCAGTGGTCGACGCCTACAAACCCAAGGCCTGGGAACAAATCCCGGCCGGTCTGAAGGACCCGGCCGGTCACTGGTTCGCGATCCACTCCGGCACCTTGGGCATCATGGTCAATGTTGATGCACTCGGTGGCCTGCCGGTCCCGCAAAGCTGGGCCGACCTGCTCAAGCCGCAATACAAAGGCATGGTCGGTTACCTTGACCCGTCCAGCGCTTTCGTCGGCTACGTGTCGGCGGTCGCGATCAACCGCGCCATGGGCGGCGACCTGGACAACTTCGCCCCGGCCATCGACTACTTCCAGAAACTGGCAAAAAACGCCCCCATCGTGCCCAAGCAAACTGCGTACGCACGGGTGCTGTCCGGCGAGTTGCCGATCCTGGTGGACTACGACTTCAACGCCTACCGTGCGCGCTACAAGGACAAGGCCAATGTCGCCTTCGTGATCCCCCAGGAAGGCAGCATCAGCGTGCCGTATGTCATGAGCCTGGTCGCCAACGCGCCGCACCGCGGCAATGCCGAGAAGGTCCTCGATTTCGTGCTGTCGGACCAAGGCCAGGCACTCTGGGCCAAGGCTTACCTGCGCCCGGTACGGGCGATGAAAATGCCCGCCGATGTTGCCGCGCAGTTCCTGCCCGACAGCGACTACGCCCGCGCCGGGGTGGTGGACTACGCAAAAATGGCCGCCGTGCAGGAAGCTTTCGCCGCCCGTTATTTGAACGAGGTCAAGTAAGTGGCAGCAAAACGCATGACCTGGCCGCTCGCGCCGGCCCTCGCGCTACTGCTCGCGTTCTGGCTATTACCGCTGGCGCATCTGATGCTGCTCGGCGCCGAGAGCCGTGACGGCCAGGGCAGTGGTTACTGGCAGGTGCTCAGCAGCGCGCAGTATCTGGGCAGCCTTGGGCAAACCCTGGTCCTGGCCGTGGTGGTGACAGCGGTCGCGCTGGTGATCGGTGGCATCAGCGGCGTATTCCTCGCTCGCCAGCAATTCTTCGGGCGTTCGGCGCTGGTCGCGTTGCTCACCTTTCCGTTGGCGTTTCCCGGCGTGGTCGTGGGGTTCCTGGTGATCCTGTTGGCCGGGCGCCAAGGACTGTTCGCCGCACTGGGCCTGCAACTGGCCGGTGAGCGTTGGATCTTTGCCTACTCGCTGGCGGGGCTGTTCGTGGGTTACCTGTACTTCTCGATCCCACGGGTGATCCTCACGGTGAT
This sequence comes from Pseudomonas sp. R11F, assembly GCF_050312575.1. Lineage (NCBI taxonomy): Bacteria > Pseudomonadati > Pseudomonadota > Gammaproteobacteria > Pseudomonadales > Pseudomonadaceae > Pseudomonas > Pseudomonas sp. R11F. Next base: position 8,030 of record NZ_JBNPJU010000077.1, read on the forward strand.
GGCGGCGTGCGAGAGCCTCGACCGCAGCCTGGAAGAAGCGGCCCACTCGCTGGGCGCCGGGCACTGGCGCGTGGTGTGCGATGTGATCGTGCCGGGCCTGGCGCCCGCGTTGGCGTCCTGCGGGGCGATCTGTTTTGCCACGTCCATGGGGGCCTTCGGTACGGCCTTTACCTTGGGCACACGACTGAATGTCACCCCGGTGGCGATCTACAACGTATTCACCAACTACGCCAACTTTGCCGTCGCCGCTGCGCTGTCGGTGGTGCTCGGCGCGGTGACCTGGGCGGTGTTGTTGCTCACGCGACGCCTGGTGAAGAACTCGGGGACTGTGCTGTGAAGCGTTCATCTCTGTTTGTCATTCAATTGCTGTTCACCCTGCTGGTATGCGCCTTCATGTTGGTGCCGGTGCTGATGTCGTTGCTGGCCGGGCTGACGCGCAACTTCTTCGTGGGCTTGTCCAGCGGCTTGACCTTCGATTGGTTGCTCCAGGTGTGGCAGGCCTATTCGCCCACGGTGTGGTTGTCGCTGCAACTGGCCCTGGCCTGCGCGGTCGCTGTCTGCGTGATTGGCGTACCTGCGGCCTATGCCTTGGTGCGCATGAACAACCGCTTCAGCCGCGCCTTCGAAGAGTTGATGGTGCTGCCGGTGGCGATGCCGGGGTTGGCCAGTGCGTTGGCGTTGCTGCTGACCTACGGCCAGTTCGGCAGCTTTCGCAGCAGCTCGTTGTTCATCCTGGTCGGCCACGTGCTGTTCACCTTGCCGTTCCTGGTCCGCCCGGTGATGGCGGTGATGCAGCGCCAGCAACTGCCGGTACTGGAGGAGGCCGCGGCAAGCCTTGGCGCGGGGCCGCTCAAGCGTTTCTTCAGCGTGGTGGTGCCCAATTGCCGGGCAGGGATCCTCGCGGGTGTGCTGATGGTGGTCACCCTGTCCCTGGGTGAGTTCAACCTGACCTGGATGCTCCACACACCGATGACCAAGACCTTGCCCGTTGGCCTGGCCGACAGCTACGCCTCGGCGCGTCTGGAAATAGCCAGTGCCTACACCCTTATCTTTTTGCTGATGATCGTGCCGCTGTTGATTGCGTTGCAGGCCATCAGTGCTCGTTTGTCCCGTGGAGAGCGTCGATGACCGCTATCACCCTTGATCTGAAAGGCTGTCGCAAGGCGTTCGCCGACGGCACCGTGGCCGTGCATGACTTGAACCTGACCGTCGAGGGCGGTGAAACCCTGGCGATTCTCGGGCCTTCCGGATGCGGCAAAACCACCACGCTGCGCCTGATCGCGGGGCTTGAGCGCCCGGATGTGGGCCAGGTGTTTTTCGGCGATCAGGATGTCACCCGCCTGCCCATCGAACGTCGCGACGTGGGCATGGTGTTCCAGAACTATGCGCTGTTTCCCAACCTGGATGTGGCCGGGAACATTGTCTATGGCCTGAAGATTCGCGGCCTGTCGGCGCCCGAGCGCAATAAGCGCTGCGAAGAGTTGCTGGAATTGGTGGGCTTGCAGCACCACGGCAAACGCAGCATTCACGAACTCTCCGGCGGCCAGCGTCAGCGGGTGGCACTGGCCCGTGCCTTGGCGCCACGCCCGAAGGTGTTGCTGCTGGATGAGCCGTTGGCAGCCCTCGACGCGCAACTGCGTGAACGCCTGCGCAGTGAGCTGAATGAACTGCTGCGTGGCCTCGGTATCACCAGCGTGTTTGTCACCCACGACCAGGGCGAAGCCATGGCTCTGGGCGATCGCATCCTGGTGATGGAACACGGCCGTGTCGCCCAGCTGGCCAGCCCCCGCGACATCTACCAGAAGCCGGCCAACGCCTTCGTCGCCGGGTTTGTCGGCAACCTCAATGCCTTCTCGGTGCTCGGGCAAACGCCGCACCGCCTGAAAGTGTGTGGCGGTGAACTGCCGTGGCAGGCGTCCGACCAGCCCGGCACGGTGTATTGCCGCCCCGAACACCTGCGGGTGATGGAAGGCGAAGGGCACTTGTACGGCCACGTGGTGGCGCAGTTTTTCCAGGGCGCGCAAAGCCGCCTGATCGTCGAAGTGGGCGGCCCGCAACCGCTGCTGGTCGACAGCCAGGATAACCAGTTGCATGCCGTTGGCGCGCCGATTGCCCTGGCGATCGCCCCGCACATGTTGTTCACCCTGAATGCTTGAGAATTTATGTTGAATCGTCCGTTTCTAGTCGCGCAGATCAGTGACCTGCACCTCAAAGCCGGCCAGCGCCTCACCTATGGCGTAGTCGATACCCTGGGCGCGCTGCGCCGTGCCGTCGACCACTTGAACGCCGCCCACCCACGGCCCGACATCGTGGTGGTCAGCGGCGACCTGGTGGACTTCGGCCGCGCCGATGAATACGCCGTGCTGCGCCCCGAACTCGCGCGCCTGCTCATGCCGTGCTACCTGGTGCCCGGCAATCATGACAACCGCGGGGCGCTGTTGGATGCATTCCCCGAGCATGCCTACCTGCCGGTGTCGGCGGATGGCCCATTGGATTGGGTGGTGGATGAATATCCGCTGCGTTTGATCGGGCTTGACTCCACGATTCCCGGCGGCCATGGCGGCCAGTTGCTGGACAGCCAGTTGCAATGGCTCGACGAGCAATTGTCGTTACGCCCGCACGCGCCGACTTTGCTGATCCTGCACCACCCGCCGTTTATCAGCGGTATTGGCCATATGGACCGTGAGCCCTTCATCAATGCCGCAGCCCTGGAACAACTCGTCTCGCGCCATCCGCAAGTCGAGCGCCTTTTGTGCGGGCATTTGCACCGTCCCATGCAGCGGCGTTTCGGTGGCAGCCTCAGTTGTGTATGCCCCGGCACGTCCCATCAGATCGTGCTGGATTTGCAAGACGCCGCGCCCGCGCATTTCAACCTGGAGCCGGCGGGTTATCTGTTGCATCGCTGGGATGCGCAACACGGCTTGATCAGCCACAACGGCGTGTTCGGGGAATACCCGGGACCGTATCCGTTTTATGACGCCCATGGATTGATTGACTGAGGTCTTACGGAGGTTCACTCGCTCAACTAAGTCTCTGACCGTTCGTTAGCGCACCGGCCCACTCAAGTGCGGTCGCGTGCATCCTGCTGCTTATTTTTTGCGCCCGGAACTTGGATTCCGCGCCGGAGTTCGTCCTGATGAAAGCTACTTTGAATGTATTAAGCGTATTGACCGGCGGCCTCGGTCTGGCCCTGAGCCCCTTGGCCTCGGCTGATTTCCTGGGGGACAGCAAAGCCAACCTGGGCCTGCGCAACTTCTACTTCAACAACGACAACCGTGACGGCGCCGCCGCACCGTCGAAGACCGAAGAGTGGGGCCAGGCGTTTATCCTCAACTATCAATCGGGCTTTACCGACGGTACCGTCGGCTTCGGCCTGGATGCGGTCGGCATGCTCGGGGTGACCCTCGACAGTGGCGCCGGGCGCCACGTCGGCAGCTCGATGATCCCCAGCGATGACGGCAAGGCCACCGACAACTGGGCCCGTGGCGGTGCGACGGCCAAGGCGCGTTTTGCCAAGACCGAAGCGCGTTACGGCTACCTGCGCCCAAACCTGCCGATCCTGGTCAGTAACGATGGCCGCCTGTTGCCGCAGTCCTTTGAGGGCGGGCAAATCACCAGCAAGGACATCGACAACCTGACCCTCATCGGCGGCCAACTGCAACACACCACCGGCCGTGGCTCCAGCGACAGCAGCGGCCTGGCTGCGGCAGGCGGTACCCGGGAAAGCAATAAATTCAACTACGCCGGTGCCGACTACCAAGTGAACAAGGACCTGATGGTCCAGTATTACTACGCCAACCTCGAAGACTATTACCAACAGCACTTCGCCGGCTTGATCCATGTGTTGCCGCTGGGTGACTACGGCTCGCTGAAGACGGATCTGCGCTATTTCAAGACCACGTCCGACGGCAAGAACAGCAGCGCCGCCGGCCGTGCCGAGGGCTACAAGTTCGGCGGCTATACCAAAAACGGCAGCGGTGAAATCGACAACAACACCTGGAGTGCGGCGTTCATCTATTCCCTGGGCCCGCACGCGATTACTGCCGGTTACCAGCAGGTATCAGACGATAGCAACTTCGCCCAACTCAACCAGGGTGGCCTGGTGAACAAAGGCGAGGGCGGTTCCAGTCTGTACCTCTACACCGACCGCACCGTGCAGACCTTCATTCAGGCGGGCGAGCGCACCGCGTTTGCGCAATACGCCTATGACTTTGCCGCCTTGGGTGTACCGGGCTTGAAGGCTTCGGTGATGTACTTGAAGGGTGACCATATCCAGACCGCCAGCGGCCAGGACGCCAGCGAATGGGAACGCGATATTTCCCTGGATTACGTGGTGCAGAGCGGCACCTTCAAGAACGTCGGGTTCGGCTGGCGTAACGGTATGTCACGCAGTGAAGTGGCCAGGGACCAGGATCAGAATCGCTTGTTCGTGAGCTATTCGATTCCCCTGCTGTAAACCCATTGTAGTGAGCGGGCTTGCCCCGCGCTGGGCGGCGCAGCCGCCCCAACAAGGACGCCACGGTGTTTCAGGACGACCGAGGTGCCTGGATTTGGAGCTGCTTCATCACGCGATAGCACCTGCCCCTGAAACAGGACTGTAGTGAGCGGGCTTGCCCGCGCTGGGCGGCGCAGCCGCCCCAACAAGGACGCCGCAGTGTTTCAGGAAGACCCAGGTGCCTGGGGTTGGGGCGGCTGCGCCGCCCAGCGCGGGGCAAGCCCGCTCACTACAACGACCACAAACGTACAAGAGTGTTTCCAATCGCCCTCAGTAGACTCAAGGCATTCTTTTTACTGCAGGTTCCCCATGGATATCTTCCTCTACGCCTTCAGCGTCATGTACAGCCCTGGCCCGGTGAATTTCATGGGCCTCAACGCCGGGCTCACCGGTCAGTTTCGTCGCTCTACCGGGTTCTTCGCCGGCGTGGGGTGCGCGATGTTGGTGTTGTTCGTGCTGTTTGGCTACACCGGCGAAGCGATTATTTCCCACGCGGCATTGCCGTACATTTCCCTGGTGGGCGGGGTGTACACCTTGTACCTCGCCTATCAGGTGTTCACCGCCCGTACGGTAGTGGATGAAGACACTTCAACGGCACCGGCCAAAACCCTCACGTTCTGGAATGGCCTGGTGATCCAGTTGCTCAACCCCAAGGGCATCATGGCGGTGTTGCCGATCACCAGCGTGATGTTGCCGGCGGCGCATATCACCGGGCTGGCCATTGCCAGTGTTTCTGCCGCGTTGGCCTTCGCAGCGTTCGGCGCGCCGTGGATGTATGCGTTGCTCGGGGCTTTGTTGGGGCGGCGGATCAATGGCGCGGCGGCGTTCACGTTGTTCAATCGCTGCATGGGTGTGGCCCTGGCGGTCTGTGCCTATTTCATGTTTCTCGCGTTTTTCAGGCATCTGAGTGCAACGTGAGGAGAACTTGTGTTTGTCTCAAATAGTATGAGTTTGTCTCACTATCGCGCCGCTCCTTTGCTGTTAGGGTCAAGCGATGAAATCCGTGGTTTGACCCAGGGGGAGAGTGATGAGCATGCCTGCACAACCGGCCGAGGCGGTCGTTGAATTTTGGAAACGGGCCGGACCCAAGCGTTGGTTCGCCAAGGATGCTGCGTTTGACGCGGCCTTTCGCGACACCTTCTACGAAACCCATATGCAGGCCGCCCGTCGCGAACTGGAAGACTGGCTGGCGTCGGCAGAGGGCACGTTGGCCTTGCTGATTCTGCTGGATCAATACCCACGCAATGCCTTTCGCGGCACCGCGCATATGTTCGCCACCGACCCCCTGGCGCGGCTGTATGCCCGGCGCATGGTGGACGCGGGGTTGGATAAGCTGATCGAACCTGAGCTACGTGCGTTCTGTTATTTGCCGTTCGAGCATTCCGAAGACCCGGCGGATCAGCAGCGCTCGCTGGCGCTGAATCAGCAACTGGATGCCCGTACCTTTCATTGGGCCAAGGAGCACGCGAACATCATCGAACGGTTCGGGCGTTTTCCCCATCGCAACGCGGTGCTGGCCAGGGCTACCACCGAACCGGAGCAGGCGTTCCTCAAGGCGGGTGGTTTTGCGGGTTAAGCCTCGGTAGGTGTAGCTGTGTTCTTGGGCTCGGTCGAGCGAAATCGCCGCAGACCCTTGAGGTCGATCGCCCAGCGCAGGGCCTCGGTGGCCGAAGGACGGGGGCCTTGGCTGATCGCGTGTTCATCCTGGGTCAATGCGCCGAGGTAGCCCTGGGCGCCGCTGCGCTCGCTCCAATAGTGGGTGTGGCTGAGCCAGGAGCGTGCGAGCCAGCCTTTGCAGCGACCCACAGTGACCGGCAAATCCAGCACGCCATTGCCCATCACCGGCTTGACCGGGCCGCCGACGATGTCGCCAAACAGGCCGTAAGGTGCGGGGAAGTAGAGGTTGGTCCAGCGCGTCACCGCAAACGCGGCGGCATGGTGCAGGTAGAGCGGGGTGAAAGCCTGCCCACCGAGCGTGACCGGTTGGCGGGCGCTGTAACCGTAGCCTTGGTCATCCTTGGTGGGCGGGCAGGCCGGGGCTTCACGACGCTCCATGCGTTGCTGGAAGTCGCTGACGCTGCGGCCCAGCAACAGGCTGGCATGCGCCATCGGGCTGCCCACGGTGACCAGGTCGGTGATACGCCAGGGGTTGCCCAGGTTGCGTTGTTCGATAAAGGCCGCGGCCTGTTGTTCGCGAAATCTCAGGGTGCTGCCCAGGCCGCCATCAAGGGCCGCGCCGGCATCGGGCAGCGCTTGCTTGAGCACCGGTTGCAGCGGTTCGTGGTTGGCGTAGCGTCTGGCCAATTCGTGATTGCTGGGGATGACCTTGTTCAGTTGATCGTGATGCTCGTGCCACAGGTAACCGACGATGTCGTAGGCAATCACGCTGCCCAGGCTGTGGCCGACCACGATGATCCGGTCGTAGTCACCCTGGTTATGCAGGGCGCGCAACAGCGCTACGCCATCGGCGCGGATCTGTTCGCGCACCACGACATTCTGCGGGTTGGGGCTCAGGTATCGCGCCGCATCACCCAGGTAGGACAGGGCGGAATAGCGTAATCCGAGGCCGATGGCGCCTAGTAGCAACGGCACCAGCGCGAAGGGGTTGTCGGTGTGATCGAAGCGGCCCCAGGTCGTGGCCAGGGTGCCGCTGGCGATCAGCAGCAAAAGTATTAGTAGTGTCCAGCGCGTGGTGCGCCAGATCGGCACGATCGCGTCGGGAATATCCCGGCGCGGGCGCTTGAAGAGGTCCCACAACCAGCTCAGCAGGTGGCCAAGCTTGGTGCCCTGCATCTTGTGGGCCCAATAATATTCGTAGAAGTCGGTGGACGTGCGGCCTGGCGACTTCAATACGCGCAGGTCGAAATTGCGCGACAACCGATCCGGCTTGCTCCAGTAGAAGGGTTTTGCGTCGGGCGTGTTCGCCGGGATCATGGCGTCCACAAAGCCATGCAGGGTGTCCATCGGGCGCTGTTCGCCGATGCCGTGGATGACCACAACCGCTTGTTTCATGTGCTATTCATTCCTTGAAGGCCACGAAGGGGGAGCAATGTCGAGAAATCGCGAATAGCCATAATATTGCCACTACCCGTGCTATTCCTGCCAGGAATGCCCCCATAAAAAACCTGCATTTTCTTTACCAACGCATATCTCGTAGCGTGGCACTTCACCCAAGGAGACTCGCCATGCAGCCGTTACGCCTTTACGTTGACGCTCAATTCACCAGCCCCTATGCGATGTCGGTATTCGTCAGCCTGCACGAGAAGGGGTTGGCGTTCGACACCCGTACCCTGGACCTGGACGCCGCACAACAACAGGCGAAGGACTACACCGAGCTGTCGGTGACGCAGCGCGTGCCGACGTTGCTGGACGGTGACTTTGCCCTGTCGGAGTCCTCGGCGATCACTGAATACCTCGAACAGGTCTACCCCGGGACGCCGGTGTACCCGGCTGACCCCAGGCAGCGGGCGAGGGCGCGGCAAGTCCAGGCGTGGTTGCGCAGCGACTTGCTGCCGATTCGTCAGGAACGCTCGACGCTGGTGGTGTTTTACGGCGCGAAAATGCCGCCCCTGTCGCCCGTGGCGCAAGCCGCTGCGCACAAGTTGCTCAGTGCGGCGCAGACGTTGTTGGCGGGCAACGCGGCGTACTTGTTCGGCGAGTGGTCGATTGCCGATGTGGACCTGGCGGTGATGCTCAACCGGCTGATCCTCAATGGTGACCAGGTGCCGGCCGAGCTGGTGGCGTATGCCGAGCGTCAGTGGCAGCGCCCGTCAGTGCAGGCCTGGGTCAACCTGCAACGCCCGGCGCTGTAAGCGGCGCCAGCCATTCGTGGGCGACACGCCGGTCGAGGTCTTCCCAATCAGCCATGCCCAGCACGCGGGTGGTGTTCAAGCCACGCAGGTAACCGCGCAGTTGCTGGGCGCTGGCGTAGCGCTCGTCGGCGTCGGCCGTTTCGTCCTGCAGCACGGCTTCATAATCGACCAGGTAATCGGCGACCCGCTCGCGAAACTCCGGCAGTACGGCTTCGCGAATGCGGTCGAAGGTTTTCTGGTGCGGCTTCATGGCGTGGTCCTTATAAGTTTTATTGAAAGCGGGCGGTGTAACACTATCGGTTCAAATGATAGTCACCATCAAGGATCGCAAGTTCTGTTTTTGCTGGAAAAGGGGAGAATTGCACCATCGAGACGCTGCTCAAGGAAATGCGCGATGAGGACGATAATCCAACTGGGTTTGATGATGTTGATGCTGGGTTCGGTGGTCATGACCACCCCGGTTAGTGCCGATGAACTGCGTACGGGCCATTTGCTGCCACTCGTGGGTAGCGTAGACTCCCTGGCGCACGCGCAGTCGGTGGGGGTGTTGTACAGCGAAAACACCCGCGACAACCTCCGCTACCTTGAGCGCTACCACGCCATGGCCATGAACGGCGCCAAGGATGCCCTTGACGGACGTATCCGCGAGGCATTCGTCAACAGCTCCGATCCGGAGTTGGCCATCGATTGGCTATTGGGTTCGCTGCAGGGCACTTTTTTGTCCGTCACGGTCTATAGCAGCCTGGATGAGCTGGTGCAGGCGCACCCGGACGTAGTGGTGATGCTCGATACCCATAACCAACTGCTGACCCCGCGCAACGACTGGGTGGAAGCAAGCTTTACCGCACGGTTCTATGACGCGGACTTGCAATACATCGCCAAGGCCGAAGGTTCGGTGCACAAGCAGGTGTCATCGGTGTGGGTGCATGACAAGGCGGCGCCCGAGATCGCCGCGCAGATCGAGCAGCAGCGCGATGTGCAGCAAGATGCCTTGAGGCAGTTTGATGTGTCGCTCAAGGCGTTGGTCCGAGCGGGTTGATGTGAACTTTTTTCAGTTATTTTCAGGAATTTCTATGCGCTCTTTTTTCGCCCCGGCCCTGGCCTTTGCTTCTTTGGGACTGACCGGTTGTGTTTCCGCACCCAATGCTCCGACCTTGACCCTGCAAACCAGCAAGACGCCTGAAGGCTATGTGCAGTGCGTATTGCCCACGCTTGAAAAGCACGGCATCACCTCCACCGTGACGCAGAACTCGCGCCACGCCAAGGTGCTGCTGACCAGCAAGTTCGCTGCTGATGATGTGCTGGAAGCCTACAAGTCCCAGGACGGCACCAAAGTGTTCCTGTATGAGCGCAAGCCGCTGGCATCGGCGATCACGCCCTCCCGGCTGGAACAGGCAGCCAAAGACTGCCAGTAACCTGTAGTGAGCGGGCTTGCCCCGCGCTGGGTGGCGAAGCCGCCCTAAACCCTGCCGCTGCGGTGTTTCAGAAAGACCGAGGCGCCTGGTTTTGGGGCTGCTACGCAACCCAGCGCGGGATAAGCCCGCTCACTACAAGGGTCGCAGGGGGAGGGCTCAGGGTTTCGCTTCGCTGCTGAAACTGTCGACCGCCCTGACCAGGCCCTTGGCCGCTAGCGCCACCAACTCACCGCCTTTTTCCACGGTCGCCAGGGCCGGGTCCGAGCCCATGCGTCCGTCGGGGAAGCGTGCGCGGAAGTCCAGCGCCTCGCGGATCGGACCGGTGTTGGCAATCTGCGGCGAATAATCGGCTGACTTGATCGACTCCGGATACGCCCACTGCGTGACCGCGATCTCCGACGGCGTGGCATGGCTGCCATGGCCCACCGGGAACTGGCGGTGCGCCAGATCGCCGACACCTTCAAGGTCCCACCAGTTCACCAGCTTCAGCGCAAACCCGGCTTCGCGACGGGCGTAGCTGGCCTCGGCATACAGTTCGGAAAACGCGGCCTCGATGGTGGCGATATTGCCGCCATGGCCGTTCAGAAACAGGATCTTCTCGAAACCGTGCCCGGCCAGTGAGCGCACCCAATCGCCAATCGCGGCGATAAAGGTGGAAGGGCGCAGCGAGATGGTGCCGGGAAAGCCCAGGTGATGCTGGGCCATGCCGATATTGAAGGTGGGGCCGATCAGGATGTCGGCGTTCTTCTGTGCCTCATGGGCGATGATCTCCGGGCACATCCAGTCGGTGCCCAGGAGGCCGGTCGGGCCATGTTGTTCATTGGAACCAATGGGGATCACGACCGTGCGGCTGCGCTCCAGAAACTGCCCGATTTCGATCCAGGTGGACTTGTGTAGAAGCATGCGGCGCTCTCTTTTATCGGTGGGGACAGGCTATCCACCACGGATTGTACGACTACTGGCCACCTGTTGGGGTTTGCAATTGAGGTAGGTCGAGGACTTCAGCCAATGCCGGTCCGGGTACCAGGAAAACATGAATTGCCCATCCTTGAGCTTGTCCACCACCTGACGCGCCACTTGCGGGCGTACGGCCGGGCAACCCTGGCTGCGACCGATGCGGCCTTCGCGTTTGCTCCAGGCCGGGTTGACGTAGTCGGCGGCGTGAATCACCAGCGCACGGTCGCGGGCCTGGTCATTGAAACCGGGCTCCAGGCCGTCCATGCGCAATGAATAACCGTGGGTGCCCAGGTAACTTTCCTGGGTGCGGAACAGCCCCAGGCTGGACTGGTGGCTGCCCTCGCGGTTGGAAAACTGCGTGGCGAAGTTTTCCCCGGATTTTGCGCCATGGGCCACCAGGTCACGCAGCACCAGGGTTTTCTTGCGCAAATCGAAGATCCACAGGCGACGAGCGGTCGAGGGTTGCGAGTAGTCGATAACCGCCAGGCGATCGGAGCGTTCTTCACCATTATTGACCGCACACTGCACGGCGCTCAGGGCGCTTTTCAATACGGTGGGATTGAGTTCTGGAGCCGAGCGCGCCAGGCTGTTATACAGGGAGGGAGGATTGCCATTGGCGGCGATCGCAGCCTGGCTCAATACAGCCAGGCTCATGGCAGCCAGGCCGAGGCGACGGATAAAAGTCAGCATCTACAGTACATCCCCCCACTGTGGATTGGAGCAAAGTCATTGTTCAAAAAACACGCATGTTACTTGAGCATTTGCTTGCTCGTTGCACCACTGGTCGCGACAGCCGAACTGTTGCCGACAGACGCAGTCCCCGTTGCACCATCCAGCCCGATCCAGCTGGCCCTGGCGCAATTGCCCAGCGTCTGTCCCGACCTGGCGCCACGCATCGACGCTGCCGCACTGCTGCGGTTGCAGGCGTTCTACCAGCAGCAGGGCGACGCTCCGTTGTGGGCAAGCGGTGAACGCCGTTCAGCGTTGCAGGCCCAGCTGCAGTTGCTGGCCGACGATGGCCTGGACCCCACCCACTATAGCCTGCCTGCCGTAGACGCCACGGCCAACGTGCTGTGCAGTGATATCGACAGTAGCCGCCAGTACCTGCAAGCCCTGCAGGACCTGCATTACGGTCGCCTGCAGCAATCGCGGTTCGAGCCGCTATGGCATGCGCTGCCGCCGGCCCGTGACCCGGACACCGTGGTGCTGGCGTTTGCCGCCACGGGGTTGCAAGACATGGCGCAAGCGTTCGATCAGGCCCGCCCCAGCGCGGATTTGTATCGCAGCCTGCGCAATGCTTACGCGACCGTGCGCCTGCAACCCTTGCCGCATTGGGACCCGGTCGCCAACGGCCCCTTGCTGCGCCCCGGCATGGAAGACCCGCGTGTGCCGGAACTGGCGCGCCGCTTGTTCAGCGGCGGCTACCTGGCGAAGGCGAGCCCCGGAAACGGCAAGCAGTACCGGGACGAGTTGGTCAAGGCGGTGAAGGCGTTCCAGGCCAGCCACTCATTGCAAGCGGATGGCGTGATCGGCGCGGGGACCGTCGCCGAACTCAATATCAGCCCGGCCATGCGTCGCGAACAACTGCGCATCAACCTCGAGCGTTTCCGCTGGCTGGCCCAGGACCTGGAACCCGAAGGGGTGGTGGTGAACGTCGCGGCGGCGCAACTGAGCGTCTACCAAAGCGGTATCCCGGTGTGGCAGACGCGCCTGCAGGTGGGCCGCGCCGAACGCCAGACGCCGCTGCTCAAGTCGCGCATCACCCGGTTGACCCTCAACCCCACCTGGACCATCCCGCCGACCATCATGCGCGAGGACAAACTCCCGGCCATTCGTTTGAACCCCGAATATTTGCGCCAGCAAAACTTGCAGGTGCTCGATGCCCAAGGTCATCCGTTGACGGCAGACCAGGTGGACTGGTCGCGCCCGGGCAACATTCTTCTGCGCCAGGACGCCGGCCCGCGTAACCCGTTGGGCCGGATCGTGATGCGCTTTCCCAACCCGTATTCGGTGTACCTGCACGACACGCCCAGCCAGCCGTTGTTTACCAAAGGGCCGCGAGCGTTCAGTTCGGGCTGTGTGCGGGTGGAGCAACCGTTGCTGTTGCGCGACCTGCTGGTGAGCCCGGCCGAACGGACGCGCACCGACGAATTGCTGGCCACCGGCGTGACCCATGAGTTCAGGCTGGCCACACCGGTGCCGGTGCTGCTGGGGTATTGGACGGTTGAGGTGGATCGTCAGGGTGGCTTGGTGTACGCGCCCGATATCTATGGGCGCGACCCGGTGTTGATCAAGGCGATGGGGGCTGTGCTCTAGGGGCTACCCAGCCCCGTTGGGCGGCGTTACTCGGGGATCAATTGCTGGCGGCATTCCAGCACCAGCCGGGCGCCGCCCAGTTCACTGGTGCCGACCTCCAGCTTGAAGCCATGCAGGTTGATGATCGCCGCGACGATCGAGAGACCCAAGCCGAAGCCGCCCTGCTGATCGCTTTCATCCACCCGATAGAAGCGTTGGAACACCGATTTGCGTTCGGCCACCGGAATGCCGGGGCCGGAGTCGAGTACTTCGATCCGCGTGCTGCCCATGTCCGTGGCGGCGCGCAGGATGACTTTGCCCCCGGAGGGGGTGAACTTGATCGAGTTGCTCAACAGGTTGCTCAAGGCTTCGAACAGCAACGCGCGGTCGCCGGTGATCCACGGCAGGGATTCGGGGATCTGCAGCACCAATTCCACTTCGCCTTCTTCCGCCAGGGGCAGGTAGAAATCATGCAGTTCGCGCAGCAGCGGCAACGGGTCCATCACCAGAAAACCCGAGCGCCGCTGGTGGTCTTCCAGCTCGGAGATGCGCAGCAGCCCGCGAAAGCGCGCCATCAGGGTGTCGGTCTCGGCGATGGCGTCATCCAGTTTCACCGCGTGGGCGGAGTCTTCTTCGGCTTGTTGCTTGATGCGGTAGAGCTGGGCGCGCAAGCGTGTCAGCGGGGTGCGCAGGTCATGGGCAATGTTGTCGCAGACGCCCTTGACCTCATTCATCAGTTTTTCGATGCGGTCGAGCATGGCGTTGACGATGGCCGCCAGCATATCCAGTTCGTCACGCCGATTGGACAGCGGCAGGCGGTGCGTCAGGTCGCCGGCGACGATGGCCTCGGCGCTGGCCTGAATCCCGCGAATGCGTCGTAGCGGCTGGCGCCGCAATAGATGCCAACCGGCCGCGCCGGGGATGATCGTCAGGGACAGGGCCCACAACAGGGCATGCCAGATGATCCGGGTGACACCGAACAATGAACCGTTGGCGCGCACCAGTACCAACCAGCGGCCGTCTTCGGTGTGGGTGGCGACGGCGTCGCAGCTGTCCTTGGGCAGCTTGGGGTCGTTGGAGTCGACGCAATTGGCCAGGGCGTGGATCTTGCCGTCCAGGGGCAGGTCGGGCGGCACCGCACGGATCGGCCCGCTCAATGGCCGGAACTGTTCATCGAACAGGCCGTAGGCGTCCACGCCCTTCATGTCGAAGGTCATGCTGGTGGTCAGTGCCTCGACCAGTTCCTCGCCGTCAAAGCGCTGGAACAGGTGTTGACGCTGCATCAGGGAGTGACGCGACAAGTCGCCCAGGTAGCCCGAGACCTCGTAGTACAGCACCCCCATGAGGATGCAGCTCCACGCCACGAACAACGAACTGTACAGCGCCAGCAAGCGGCTGCTGGAGGAGCGCCAGCCCTTAGAGGGGTTCAGCAATGACATACCCGGAACCTCGTACCGTGCGGATCAACGGCGTGAGGCCCGGTGGATCGATTTTTTTGCGCAGGCGACCGATGTGCACGTCGATCAGGTTGGTGCCGGGATCGAAGTGGTAACCCCAGACTTCCTCGAAGATCATCATCCGCGACAGGATCTGCCCGGTGTTGCGCATCAGGAATTCCAGCAGTTTATATTCGGTGGGCAACAGGCTCAGCGGCTGTTCGGCACGGCTGGCTTCGCGGGTGATCAGGTTCAGTTCCAGGTCGGCCACGCGCAGGGCGGTTTCGAGTTCCTTGACCGTGCTTTTGCGCCGCAGCAGCACTTCGACCCGGGCGGCCATTTCATCGGAGGCGAACGGTTTGGTCAGGTAATCATCGCCACCGGCACGCAGGCCGCGTACACGCTCGTCGACGTCGGAGAGGGCGCTGATCATCAGGATCGGCGTCGACACCCCGATGGTCCGCAGCGTGGTGACGATGGCCAGGCCATCGAGTTCCGGCAGCATGCGGTCGAGGGTGATCAGGTCGTAATCCCCGCTCACGGCACGGACCAGGCCTTCGCGGCCGTTGTCTACCCAATCGACATCCAGTCCATGGCTACTCAGCTCGGCGACGATCTCGCGGGCCGTTACGGCGTCATCCTCGATGGTCAAAATGCGTGTCATAGGATTACCTGGTGAGCGTTCACACTAGAAGTGGGGGCATTTTGCCAAGAAATGATAGCGGGCTTACTAAAAAAATATTCATGTTAGGCAAATCGAGCATTCGCTGGGTGGAAGTGCATAACGCCCACCTCTCACGGCTCATTCTTGCAAGTTGCATGATTTCGAGAAGTTCAAGTTATTTAACTGTTTGAAATATATAGGATTTATTTTTGTCGGCGACTGGCATGGTGCCTGCACTGTCCTTTTTGGGACTTGTAACACTATTTTTCATGCCTGGAGCTAAACAACAATGATCACATCCTCATCCACGCTGCAAGAATCAAGCACGCTCTCCGGGGTTTCCTGGGGGGCTATCTTTGCCGGGGCCGCAGCTGCCGCTGCACTTTCCCTGATTCTGGTACTGTTGGGCTTCGGCCTGGGGTTCTCGGCGGTTTCGCCGTGGGCCGACAGCGGGATCAGTGCCAAGGGGCTTGGCATTTCTACCATCGTCTGGCTGGCCTTCACCCAGATCGTCGCGTCCGGGCTCGGTGGTTACATCGCCGGTCGGTTGCGGGTGAAGTGGGCCAATATGCACACGGATGAGGTGTACTTTCGCGACACCGCCCATGGTTTCCTGGCCTGGGCCGTCGCGACGCTGATCACCGCAGTGCTGGTGGTCGGCTCGGTCAGCAGCGTCGTCAGCGGCGGTGTCAAAGCCGGTGCGGCGGTTGCCTCGGGTGCCGCCAGCGGCCTGACTCAAGCAGCCGGCGGTGCCGCCAAAGGCGCCAACAGTGGCGACTTCGATTATTACGTCGACAGCCTGTTCCGCGATGACCGCCCAGCCGCCGTCAGCGATGATGCCGCCCATGGCGTGGTTGCACGTATCTTCACCCGCACCCTGAGCAACGACGGCCAGCTCGCTCCTGAAGACCGGACCTACCTGGCCCAGTTGATCAGCCAGCGCACCAACCTCAGCCAGGCTGACGCCGAAGCGCGTATCGACAAGGTCTACGGCGATGCCCGCAAAGCCATCGAAGACGCCAAGCTCAAAGCCAAGCAAGCCGCCGACACCGCTGCCAAAGTCGCTGCCTACACGTCGCTGTGGACCTTCATCACGCTGTTGATCGGTGCCTTCTTCGCCAGCTTCGCCGCCACGTTCGGCGGTCGCCGTCGGGATGCCGTGGTGTATGTCGAAACCGAAACCTACGTTCGTTAATTCAAGGAGAACACTCTCATGCGCTCATTACTCTTGTGGTTTCTCGGCGTGCCTATCCCGGTCATCATCCTGATCGCGATCTTCATGCACTAACCTGAGCCTGGCTCGGTCCCTTGTGGGGGCGTGCTTGCTCGCGAAGGCGGTCTTTCAGCGATTATCAGCTGACTGACACACCGCTTTCGCGAGCAAGTCCGCTCCCACATTTTGTTTTGCGCAGCGTCAGCCAACCGCTGAGCAGCAACACACTCGCCGCTGACGTCATGATCACCAGCGGGGTTGAAGTGCCATCCGACAGCAACCCGGTGAGCCAGCTGCCCACGGCCGTCAGGAACATCTGGATAAAGAAGAACAGCCCCGAAGCCGTCCCGGCCACTGCGCCGTAGGGCTGCAACACCGACAGCTGGCAAGCTGGAATCGCCATGCCCACCGACACCATGATCACCACCATCGGCAGCACAATCGCCAACCATTCTCCCGGCAAAACAGAAGTCGCGGTGGCAAGTGTCGCACTGCCGACGATGTTCAAGCCGATTGCGGCGCTGATCAACCGGTCGGGTTCGAAACGTTGTACCAGCCGCCGAAACAGGTTCGCGCCGAGCATGTAGCCGCTGATCGTGGCGGCAAACACCAGCGCGTAAGCCGTGGCAGACAAGTGAAAGCCGCGTTGCAGCAAGGCCGACGACTCACTGATGAACGGAAAGTAGGTGCTGTAGACGCAGCCGATGGCGAGCGAATAGCGCAGGAAATAGCGGTCACGCAGCAGTTGGCCGTAGAGCTGCAACAGATTGCGCGGCGGCGCGGCAGCCACCTCTGCCGGGCGGGTTTCCGGCAAGCGCTGATACACCACCAGAGACAGCGCGGCCCCGATCAGCCCCAGCAGCACGAACAGCCCGCGCCAGTCGATCAACGGCAGCAGCAGGCTACCCAGCACGGGGGCGGCCATCGGCGACACGGCCATGGCCATGGAGATCAAGCCCAGCAGACGTGCCTGCTCCTGGCGGTCGAAGTAGTCGCGCACGATCACCCGGCCGATCACCGTGGTGCAGCATCCGCCCAGGGCCTGGAACAAGCGGGCGATGATCAGCACGCCGAGGTTGTCGGACCCGGCGCAGGCGGCGGTGGCCGCCACATACAGGAACAGGCCGCTCAGCAGCACCGGTCGGCGACCGAAGCGGTCGGTCAGCGGGCCGCTGACCAGCAGGGAAATCGCCGAACCCAGGGTGTACAGCGTGAGGGTCAATTGCAATTGGGCGTCGCGGGCGTGGAAATAGTCGGCCATGGCGGGCAGGGCTGGCAGGTGCAGGTCCAGGGTGATGCGCGGCAAGGCGATCAGGAGGGTCAGCAGCACCAGCCAGAATCCCGTGGAGAGGGTGCGTTGTGTCATGGAAAGCCTCGATACCGTTCGTGGAGCCTCGAACTCTACTGGCTTTGTGGTTTAATCCTTTGGGCCACTTATGTCTGGAGTGAATGGACCACTTATGAGTCGAGGAAAAGCCGCATCCGCCTTGGACCTGCCGCGTCCCGCCGCCTTGGACGCAGGCAAGCAGCAGGGCGCTTACGATGCGTTGCGTACCGCCATCCTGAACCGGCAACTGCCGGCGGGCAGTCGCTTGCCGTCTACGCGCAGTCTGGCTGAGCGCTGGTTGGTATCGCGCGGCACCCTCGAGGCGGCCTATGAGCGCTTGCAGGGCGAAGGCTATGTGCAGCGGGTGGCCGGCTCGGGCACGCGGGTATGTGCGGTGATCCCCGAACAGTTCATTGCGGCTGCGGCGCCCAGCGCAAGCGCACGCCGTGCGGCGTTGCCTGATCAGCCTGATGCGGTGGTGCAGAGCCACGTGCCTTTCGTGGCACGGCGCCCGGATGCCGGCCTGTTCGACTTGAAAACCTGGGCGCGTTGCCTCTCCCGTGGCTTGCTCCGCGTGGGCCCTGGTGTGCTGGAAGCCGCCCACCTGGCCGGGCTGCCGGCCT
Source organism: Pseudomonas sp. R11F (assembly GCF_050312575.1). Classification (NCBI taxonomy): domain Bacteria; kingdom Pseudomonadati; phylum Pseudomonadota; class Gammaproteobacteria; order Pseudomonadales; family Pseudomonadaceae; genus Pseudomonas; species Pseudomonas sp. R11F. The sequence continues at coordinate 26,267 of NZ_JBNPJU010000077.1, forward strand.
TGCGAGAACAGATCGCCGATTACCTGCGCAGCTATCGCGGCCTGCAATGCGAGGCCGATGAAGTAATCGTCACCACCGGCATTCGCCACGCCCTCGACCTGATCGCCCGCACGCTGCTCAAGCCCGGTGACACGGCCTGCGTTGAAGACCCCGGTTACACACCCGCACGTCGCCTGTTCGGCTTGGCGGGTGCACAGGTCAAGGCCGTGCCGGTGACGGCCGAGGGCCTGGATTGCGCGCAACTGCCTTCCACCGCACGCCTGGCCTATGTGACCCCGGCGCACCAGGCGCCGCTGGGCATGACCCTCTCGGTGTCGCGGCGCCTGGCGTTGCTGGACTGGGCCGCCCGCGCCGACGCCTGGGTGATCGAAGACGACTACGACAGCGAGTACAACTACAACAGCGCGCCCCTGGCGGCGCTCAAATCCCTGGATTGCGGCGACCGGGTGCTCTACTGCGGCAGCTTCAACAAGAACCTGTTTCCCGGTTTGCGCGTGGGGTTCATGGTGGTGCCCAAGGCGTTGCGCCCAGCGCTATTGCGCACCCTGCAACTGACCGGGCATTCGGTGGGCGCCACGGATCAGCTGGGGTTGGTGGAGTTGCTTGGCAGCGGTGCCTTTGTGCGTCACCTGCGCGCTTCGCGCCAGGCTTATCAGGCACGGCGCGACGCATTGCTCGCGTGCTTGCCGGACGGCTGCTCAGTGAGTGGCCAGCAGGCCGGGTTGCACTTTGTCTTGTGGTTGCCGCCGGGTGTGGAAGAACAGGACTTTTGTGAGCGGGCCACTGCCGTCGGGTTGGCGCTGCAGCCCTTGGGCAAGTTCTGCGTAGAGGCCAGCCTGCCGCCGGCGGTGATCATCGGCTACACCGCGCTGACCCTGGCGCAGATCCGTTTTCACGGGCGGGTGCTGACAAAGTTGCTGATCGCAACGTGAGTCGGTGTCTGTCGCTCAGTCTTCGAACCCGACCTGTTCATGAATCTCGTCCACCTTCAATTCCAGGCGATACGCCACTGCAATGAACAGCGCCTGGCACAGGCACAAGGTGGCGCTCAACGAGCGGAAGGCGAACGAGGAACCTTCGTTCACCAACAGCACCGTGTTCGCCCGCTTGGCCAGGGGCGAGAGGTTGCTGTCAGTGATGATCAGGGTCTTGGCCTGCTGGTGCTGGGCGATGCGCAGGCAGTGCTGGGTCTCTTTGCCGTAGGGCGTGAAGCTGATGGCGATCACCAGGTCGTTGGCCCGTACGCTGCGCATCTGCTCGCGGTAGCTGCCGCCCAAGCCTGAGATCAGGTGAATGCGCTTGTTGGTGTGCTGCAGGTTGTAGACCAGGTAATCGGCGACGGCGAAGGAACGGCGCACGCCGACCACATAGATATTGTCGGCATTGACCACCAGGTCCACGGCTTTCTCGAACGCCGCGTCATCGAGTTCCAGCCCCAGGCGCTCGATGCCGGACAGCGTGGCGTTGACGCATTCACGTGCCAGGTCGCCGCCGCTGGCTTTCTGCGACTTGTTGGCGATCATGCTGCGGATGCGCTGCTGGTAGTTCTGTACCGGTGTGGTCTTGTGGGTATACGCCTCGCGAAACAGCGCCTGCATCTCACTGAACCCACTGAAGCCGAATCGTTGCGAAAAGCGCACGATGGCGGAGGGGTGCACTTCGCATTCGCGGGCGATATCGCTGATGCGGTCGACCATGATCCGGTCGCGCTGCTGGCTCATGTAGCTGGCAATGCGCTTGAGCTGACGCGGCAGGCTTTCGTATTCATCGGTGATCAGTTGCAACAGGCGCTCGGCATTGATCGGAGGGCTGGCGAGCGTGGCTTCCAGGGTAGTCTCGGGATCGGTGCGGGACATGGGCAATCCTTCTGGCGTTTTCGTCTGTTGCGCGGGTGGGTGGCGCAAGTCTACAGGGTAGGCGCAAAAAAATACCCCGGCATCACGGCCCGCGCGGCGTGCTGAAACGATGCACGGCGAATGGCGAGCCATTATGTCAGTATATTGGAAAAAATATTCCACAAAAAATAAATATGGAATAAATATTGATTGCGCTCCCCGGACGTTCTAGTCTGCTCCCACCAAGAGCGTTTGCTGTCGCCACGGCAGTACAACGCAGGCTGATAAAAATAACAGGAGCCAGCATGGGCCAGACTCGTTTTGCCAGTGGGCGTCAATTGGATCTGATTTGCCTCGGGCGCCTGGGCGTCGACCTCTACGCACAGCAAGTGGGCGCGCGGCTTGAGGACGTATCCAGCTTCGCCAAGTACCTCGGCGGGTCCTCCGCCAATATCGCTTTCGGCACCGCACGCCTGGGGCTCAAGTCGGCGATGCTGAGCCGGGTAGGGGACGACCATATGGGGCGTTTCCTGGTGGAATCCCTGGCCCGTGAAGGCTGCGATGTCAGCGGCATCAAAGTCGATCCTGAACGCCTCACCGCCCTGGTGCTGCTTGGCCTCAAGGACCGGGAAACCTTCCCCCTGGTGTTCTACCGCGAAAACTGCGCAGACATGGCCCTGCGCGCCGAAGACATCAGCGAAGCCTTTATTGCCTCCAGCAAAGCCCTGCTGATCACCGGTACGCATTTCTCCACCGATGGTGTGTACAAGGCCAGCATCCAGGCGCTGGACTATGCCGCCAGGCACAACGTCAAGCGCGTGCTGGACATTGACTACCGCCCGGTGCTGTGGGGCCTGGCCGGCAAGGCGGACGGTGAAACCCGTTTTGTCGCCGACCAGAATGTCAGCCAGCACGTGCAGAAAATCCTGCCGCGTTTTGACCTGATCGTGGGCACCGAAGAAGAGTTCCTGATCGCCGGTGGCAGTGAGGACTTGCTGAGCGCCCTGCGCAACGTGCGCGAACTGACCCCGGCCACCCTGGTGGTCAAGCTCGGCCCGCAGGGCTGCACGGTGATCCACGGCGCCATCCCGGCGCGACTCGAGGACGGTGCGATCTACCCCGGTGTGCGCGTGGAAGTGCTCAACGTGCTGGGCGCCGGCGATGCGTTTATGTCGGGCTTCCTCAGCGGTTGGCTAAACGATGCGGGCGATGAGCGTTGCAGCCAGTTGGCCAATGCCTGCGGCGGCCTGGTGGTGTCGCGCCATGCCTGTGCCCCTGCGATGCCCACGCCTGCCGAACTGGATTACCTGTTCAACAGCCCGGTGCCCATCACGCGGCCGGATCAGGACGTTACCCTGCAACGCCTGCATCGCGTCACGGTGCCGCGCAAGGTCTGGAAGCCGTTGTTCGTGTTTGCGTTCGACCATCGCTGGCAATTGGTCGACCTGGCGCAAAAGGGCGGGCAGGATCCGGCGCGCATCAGCGATATCAAGCAACTGTTTATCCAGGCCATCGAACGGGTGGAGAAAAAACTTGGCGAGCAGGGCGTCGAGGCCGATGTGGGCCTGCTGGCCGACCAGCGTTTTGGCCAGGATGCGCTCAACGCCGCCAGCGGTCGCGGCTGGTGGATCGCGCGCCCAGTGGAAGTACAGAACTCGCGACCCCTGGCGTTCGAGCATGGGCGTTCGGTCGGCAGCAACTTGATCGCCTGGCCTCAGGAGCAAATCATCAAGTGCCTGGTGCAATTTCATCCGGACGACGAGCCGCTGCTGCGCCTGGAGCAGGAAGCGCAACTCAAGGCGCTGTACGAGGCCTCGCTGGTCAGCGGCCATGAACTGCTGCTGGAGGTCATCCCGCCCAAGGATCATCCATCCCCTTACCCGGAGGTGCTGTATCGCAGCCTCAAGCGCCTGTACAACCTGGGCATCTACCCGGCGTGGTGGAAGATCGAGGCGCAGTCGGCCGAGGACTGGAAAAAGCTCGATGAACTGATTCAAGAGCGCGACCCTTACTGCCGTGGCGTGGTGCTGCTGGGCCTGAACGCGTCGGCGCAATGCCTGGCCGATGGCTTCCAGCAGGCCAGCCACAGCACCACCTGCCGTGGTTTCGCCGTGGGCCGTACGATCTTCCAGGAGCCGAGCCAGGCGTGGATGGCGGGGGAGATCGATGACGAGACCCTGATCCAGCGTGTGCAGGCGACGTTCGAGCAGCTGATCAACGCCTGGCGCAGTTCCCGAACCTGATCACAATTCCAAATATGCAATGCAATCAAATGTGGGAGGGGGCTTGCTCCCTCCCACATAAAAGCAGATCTCAGCGATACCTGAAAAATAAAAAAGGTGCAGCCATGCCCGCAATCCGAATTGGCATCAACCCGATCTCCTGGAGCAATGACGACCTGCCGGCCCTGGGCGGTGAGACTCCCTTGAGCACCGCCCTCAGCGAAGGCAAGGACATCGGCTACGAAGGTTTTGAACTCAACGGCAAATTTCCCAAGGACGCCAAGGGCGTCGGCGATGTGTTGCGCCCCTATGACCTGGCGTTGGTCTCCGGCTGGTACTCCAGCCGTCTGGCGCGGCGTTCGGTGGCCGAAGAAATCGAAGCCATCGCCGGCCATGTCGAGCTGCTCAAACAGAACGGCGCCAAGGTGCTGGTGTATGGCGAAGTCGCCGACTCCATCCAGGGTTCGCGTGTGCGCCTGATCGAGCGCCCGCGGCTGCACAGCGAGCAAGCCTGGCAGGCATACGCCGACAAACTCACTGAACTGGCGCGTTTCACCCTGTCCCAGGGGGTGAGACTGGCCTACCACCACCATATGGGCGCCTACGTCGAGTCTCCCGAAGACATCGACCAGCTGATGCGCCGCACAGGCCCTGAAGTCGGCCTGCTGTTCGACTCCGGCCATTGCTACATGGGCGGTGGCGAACCCATCGAGGTGCTGCGCAAACACATCGACCGCATCTGCCACGTGCATTTCAAGGACGTGCGCAAAGCGGTGGTGCAACTGGCGCGCAACCAGATGTGGAGCTTCCCCGATTGCATCGTCAACGGCACCTTCACGGTGCCGGGTGACGGCGATATCGATTTTGCCGAATTGCTCGATGTGCTGCTGGCCGCGAACTACCAGGGCTGGCTGGTGGTGGAGGCCGAGCAGGACCCGGCCGTGGCGCCCAGCTATATCTACGCCAAAAAGGGTTATGACACCTTGCGTGCACTTCTCGACGAGAGGGTTTGAGTGATGAGCTTGCTGGTCAAAAGCAGCAAACGCGGACAAACCATGGTGGCCCTGGAAGCCGGGCGCCTGGAGTACGTGGGTTTTTCCGCTTACCGCCTGAGCCTGGGCGAAACCCTGCCGGTCAGCGCCGGGGATAACGAGCTGTGCCTGGTGCTGCTCAGTGGCCGGGTCGATATCCAGGGCGAGGGCTTCAACTGGCAGAACCTCGGTGATCGCCAGTCGGTGTTCGAGGAGAAGTCTCCGTTCGCCGCCTACCTGCCGCCCGGCACCGAGGCCCAGGTGACGGCGTTGAGCGATGTGCAAATCGCCGTTTGCGCCGCGCCCGGTGCACCGGGTTTCGAACCGCGCCTGATCCGCCCCGAACAGTGCAGGCGCAGCGTGCGCGGCAAGGGCGCCAACACCCGCTATGTCTGCGACATCCTGCCCGACAGCGAGCCGGCGCATTCGCTGCTGGTGGTGGAAGTGCGCACGCCGTCCGGGCATTCGTCGAGCTACCCGCCGCACAAGCATGACACCGACGACCTGCCGCGCCAGAGCTTTCTCGAAGAAACCTACTACCACCAGATCAACCCGCCCCAGGGCTTCGTGTTCCAGCGCGTCTACACCGATGACCGCAGTATCGACCAGGCCATGGCCGTGGAAAACAGTGACCTGGTGGTGGTGCCCAAGGGCTATCACCCGGTCAGCGTACCGTATGGCTATGAGTCCTATTACCTGAACGTGATGGCCGGCCCCAAGCGTGCCTGGCATTTCCATAACGACCCGCAGCACAGCTGGCTGCTGGACCTTTAAGGGGCGCTTCATGACCACAACCCGACTGACCATGGCCCAGGCCCTGGTGAAGTTCCTGGATAACCAATACATCGAAGTCGATGGCGTGCAGAGCAAGTTTGTCGCCGGGGTGTTCACGATTTTCGGCCACGGCAATGTGCTCGGCCTGGGCCAGGCCCTGGAGCAGGACAGCGGCGATCTGGTGGTGCATCAGGGGCGCAACGAGCAAGGCATGGCCCACGCGGCCATCGGTTTCGCCAAGCAGCACCTGCGCCGCAAGATCTACGCGTGCACGGCGTCCGTGGGCCCGGGTGCGGCGAATATGCTGACCGCCGCCGCGACGGCCACCGCCAACCGCATCCCGTTGTTGCTGTTGCCCGGCGATGTGTATGCCAGCCGCCAGCCCGACCCGGTGTTGCAACAGATCGAGCAGTTCCATGATCTGAGCATCAGCACCAACGACGCCTTCCGTTCCGTGAGCAAGTACTGGGACCGTATCAACCGCCCCGAGCAATTGATGACGGCGGCCATTCACGCCATGCGCGTGCTCACCGACCCGGCCGAAACCGGCGCGGTCACCCTGGCACTGCCCCAGGACGTGCAGGGCGAAGCCTGGGACTATCCCGATTATTTCCTGCAAAAGCGCGTGCATCGCCTCGAGCGTCGCCCGGCCACCACGGCGATGATCGAGGATGCCGTGGCGGCATTCCGGGGCAAGCGCAAGCCGTTGATCATCTGCGGTGGCGGGGTGCGTTACTCCGGCGCGAATGCTGCGCTGCAAGCCTTTGCCGAACGTTTTGATATTCCCTTCGCCGAAACCCAGGCCGGCAAGAGCGCCGTGATCTCCAGCCATCCGCTGAACGTCGGTGGCCTGGGGGAAACCGGTTGCCTGGCGGCCAACCTGCTGGCGCCGCAAGCGGACCTGATCATTGGCGTCGGCACCCGTTATACCGACTTCACCACCTCGTCAAAGTCGCTGTTCAAACATGCCGAGGTGACGTTCCTCAACCTCAATATCAACCCCTGCGACGCGTTGAAACTCGATGGCGTGCAAGTGCTGGCGGATGCGCAAGTTGCCCTTGACGCGCTGGCCGATGCGCTGGGGCATTATCGCGCCGGTTGGGGCGAGCAGATCCAAGAGGCCAAGGCACTGTTCGACGCCGAGGTAGACCGTGTGCACCAGGTGGAATATCAGGGCGACGACTTCGTGCCTGAGGTCGATGACCGCCTGGACCGTGCGGTGCTGCGTGAATTTATCGAGCTGACCGGCTCCTGCCTGACCCAGAGCCGCGTGCTCGGCGTGCTGAACCGGACCCTGGCCGACGACGCGATCATCGTCGCCGCCGCCGGCAGCCTGCCCGGCGACTTGCAGCGTGCCTGGCGCAGCAAGGGCGTCAACACTTACCACGTCGAGTACGGCTATTCGTGCATGGGCTACGAGATCAATGCGGCCCTGGGCGCGAAGCTGGCTGAGCCAAGCCGGGAGGTCTATGCACTGGTGGGCGATGGCTCCTACATGATGCTGCATTCGGAGCTCGCCACCTCAATTCAGGAGCGGCGCAAAATCAACGTGGTGCTGTTCGACAACATGGCCTTCGGCTGCATCAACAACCTGCAACTTGGCAATGGCATGGACAGCTTCGGCACGGAATTTCGCTTTCGCAACCCCGAGAGCGGCAAGCTCGATGGTGGGTTGGTGCCGGTGGATTTCGCCATGAGTGCGGCGGCATATGGCTGCAAGACTTACAAGGTCAGCACGCTGGAGCAACTGGAGGCGGCCTTGGCCGATGCGCGTACGCAGACCGTCTCGACGCTGATCGACATCAAGGTACTGCCCAAGACCATGGTGCATGGCTACCTGTCGTGGTGGCGGGTGGGCGTGGCGCAGGTCTCCACCAGTGAGCGCACGAATGCGGCGGCGAAAAAACTCAATGAACAGCTGGCCAAGGCCCGGCAGTACTAATAACAAGAGGAATGAATCTATGTCGTTGAAGCTTGGAGTGATCGGTACGGGTGCCATCGGCCGGGACCATATCCGGCGTTGCAGCCAGACCCTGCTCAACAGCCAGGTGGTGGCAGTCACCGATATCAACCTTGCGCAAGCCGCCCAGGTGGTGGCGGACTTGAAGCTGGACGCCGAGGTGTACCCGGACGGTCATGCGCTGATCACCTCACCGCAGGTCGAGGCGGTGCTGGTGACGTCCTGGGGGCCGAGCCACGAAGAGTTCGTGCTGGCGGCCATCGCCGCCGGCAAGCCGGTGTTCTGCGAGAAACCCCTGGCAGTGACGGCCGCGGGCTGCCGCAGGATCGTCGACGCCGAAGTGGCGTACGGCAAGCGCCTGGTGCAGGTCGGTTTCATGCGCCCTTATGACGAAGGCTATCGCGCCCTCAAGGCCGTGATCGACAGCGGCCGGATCGGCGAGCCCTTGATGTTGCACTGCGCGCACCGCAACCCGAAGGTCGGCGAGAACTACAAGACCGACATGGCGATCACCGACACGTTGATCCATGAGCTGGATGTACTGCGCTGGTTGCTCAACGACGATTACGTCTCGGTGCAAGTGGTGTTCCCACGCAAGTCGAGCAAGGCGTTGGCTCACCTGCGCGACCCGCAGATCGTGCTGCTGGAAACCGCCAAGGGCACCCGTATCGATGTGGAAGTGTTCGTGAACTGCCAATACGGCTATGACATCCAGTGCGAAGTGGTGGGGGAGACCGGCATCGCCAAACTGCCCGAGCCGTCCCAGGTGCAATTGCGCAGTGAGGCGAAACTGTCGAATGCGATTCTGATGGATTGGAAAGACCGGTTTATCGCGGCCTACGACGTGGAGCTGCAAGCCTTCATCGATGGCGTGCGCGCAGGCCAGGTGGGCGGGCCTTCCGCGTGGGATGGGTTTGCGGCGGCGGTGGCGGCGGACGCCTGTATCGAGGCGCAGGGCAGTGAGCAGATTGTGAAAGTCAGTCTCCCTGAGCGCCCGCACTTCTACGGCTGAGCGAACCTGTGGGAGGGGGCTTGCTCCCGATAGGCCGCGCAGCGGCCTCAAAAATGAGCCTGCTACGCAGTCCATCGGGAGCAAGCCCCCTCCCACATATGGATTGGGTTGGCCGTTCAAGAAGGAGTTGAAGCATGCGAATTGGACTAGTCGGCTACGGCCACGGCGGGCGATTCTTCCATGCGCCGCTGATTGCCACATTGCCAGGGGCCACCTTTGTCGGGGTGGTGACACGCTCAGCGGAACGTCGGCAGCAATTGAACAGCGACCATCCCGGGGTGAAGGCGTTTGACAACATCGGCCAGATCGTCGAGGCGGGTGTCGACGCGCTGGTCATTTCGACCACGCTCAAGGGCCGCCCGGCGCTGGTACTGGAGGCCATCGAACACGGTGTCGCCGTGGTCAGCGACAAACCCTTCGCCGCCAATGCCGAGCAGGCCCAGGCGCTGATTACCGCCGCCGAACGCCAGGGCTCGCTGTTAAGCGTCTATCAGAACCGGCGGTGGGATTCGGACTACCTGACCCTGCGCAAGCTCATCGACGCCGGTGCCCTGGGCGAGATCACCCGGTTTGAATCCCGGGTCGAACGCTACAGCCCGCAAGCGGTGGGCAATGCCAGCGGCGGCGGCTGGCTGCGGGACCTGGGCAGCCACTTGGTGGACCAGGCGCTGCAACTGTTCGGCCCGGTGGACCGGGTGTTTGCACAGCTGCAGTTCAGCCGCGACTACCCCGGCCTCGACCACGGGTTTTTTGTCAGCCTGACCCACGCCAATGGCGTGATTTCCCATTTGTGGGGCAGTGCGCTGCAAAACAGCCAGGCGCCGCGCTTTCGGGTGAGTGGCACCGGAGGGTGTTACACCGTGGACGGGCTGGACGGCCAGGAAGAAGCCTTGATGGCCGGCAAGTCACCGAAAACCGAAGGTGAGCACTGGGGCGCTGAAGAGCACCGGCGCTGGGGTTGGTTCGAGCAGGGGCCGGAGCGCGAGCGCGTGCCGTCGGAGAAAGGCTGCTGGACCGAGTTCTATCGTCAGTTGCAGCGCGCCGTGCAAGGCCAGGGCCCGCTGCCGGTGGAGGCCTGTGACGCGCTGGAAACCACCCGTATATTGGACGCCGCGCGCCTGAGCGCCGAGCGCCAGCAGGTGGTTTCAACAAAAATGGAATAAAATTCCAAAACATATTGATATAGAAATTATTTTCCAATAAAGTCTTTTCCAGGTTGCAAAAAAGTACGTTCGAACCCGATTCGCACGACTCAACAAAAACAAGATCAAAAACAACCAGGTACCGTCAGATGAAAATCTTCAACGCTGTACTGCGAGTTTTACGCCCCGCCTTTGCGTCACGCGGTCTGCCCCGCCCCCGTCCGTTTTACTTCTCTTTCCTGAATGTGCTGTGCGTCGAAAACCAGGGCGCGCTGGTGTGCTGCATTCCCGGCGCACCGGTGGTCCGACTGCCCGCCGAACTCTGATCAACGCAACGTCCAGAAAACCAACAAAAATGTGGAGACAGACCGTTCATGAAGACCCCGATCCGTTTTACCGCGCTGGCCCTGTCCATTCTGCTGACCAGCGGCTTTGCTGCGGCCGCCGATCTCAAGATCGGCGTAAGCATGTCGCAGTTCGATGACGCCTACCTGACCACTGTGCGCGAGTACATGCTCAAGCAGGCCAGTTCCTATCCCAAGGGCGATGGTGTGCAACTGCAATTCGAAGACGCCCGCGCCGACGTGGTCAAGCAACTGAGCCAGGTCGAGAACTTCATCAGCCAGAAAGTCGACGCCATTATCGTCAACCCGGTCGATACCGCCTCCACGGCAAGAATCAGCAAGGAGGCAACCGAAGCCGGCATCCCGTTGGTCTACGTCAACCGTCGGCCGGATCAGAAGGATCTGCCCAAAGGGGTCGCGGCCGTGACGTCGAATGATGAAGAGGCCGGCCGCATGCAGATGCAGTACATCGCCGACAAATTGGGCGGCAAGGGCGCGATCGTGATCCTGCTCGGCGACCTGGCGAACAACTCCACCACCAACCGCACCAAGGGCGTCAAGGAAGTCCTGGCCAAGTATCCGGGTATCAAGATCGAGCAGGAACAGACCGGTGCCTGGCTGCGCGACAGAGGCATGACGCTGGTCAGCGACTGGCTGACCCAGGGCCGTGCGTTCAACGCGGTGATTTCCAACAACGATGAAATGGCGATTGGCGCCGCCATGGCCTTGAAATCGGTGGGGACCAAGCCGGGGAGCGTATTGATCGCGGGTGTCGATGGTACGCAGGACGGTTTGAACGCGGTGGCCAAGGGTGACCTGGCCATGTCGGTGTTCCAGGACGCCAAAGGCCAAGGGGACGGCGCGGTGGAAGCGGCACGCAAGATGGCCAAAGGCGAAACGATCGAACAGAACATTGTCATCCCGTTCAAGCCGATCACCGCCGACAACGTCAAAGATTTCAAGTAGCCCTGGTATAACAACAATAAGCCGGCAGGGCGGTCTCGGCCGTCCTGCAGATGGAGTACTTTTCTATGCTCGCTCAAGCGACTGCTTCGCAGCCTCCGGGTATCCAGCCTGTCGAACCGCAAGAACCCTACCTGTTGGAGATCGTCAACGTCAGCAAAGGCTTTCCCGGTGTCGTGGCCCTGGCCGATGTGCAACTGCGGGTGCGCCCAGGTACGGTGCTGGCGCTGATGGGGGAGAACGGTGCGGGCAAGTCGACGCTGATGAAAATCATCGCCGGGATCTATCAGCCGGACGCCGGCCAGATTCGCCTGCGGGGCAAGCCGGTCAAGTTCGAAACGCCCCTGGCGGCGCAGAAGGCCGGGATCGCGATGATCCACCAGGAGCTCAACCTGATGCCGCACATGAGCATCGCCGAGAATATCTGGATCGGGCGCGAGCAGCTCAACAGCCTGCACATGGTCAACCACCGCGAGATGCACCGCTGCACGGCGCAGTTGCTGGCGCGCTTGCGGATCAACCTGGACCCCGAGGAACAGGTGGGCAACCTGAGCATCGCCGAACGGCAGATGGTCGAGATTGCCAAGGCGGTGTCCTACGACTCTGACATCCTGATCATGGACGAACCAACCTCGGCGATTACCGACAAGGAAGTCGCGCACCTGTTTTCGATCATTGCCGACCTCAAGTCCCAGGGCAAAGGCATTGTCTATATCACGCACAAAATGAACGAAGTGTTCGCCATCGCCGATGAAGTGGCGGTGTTCCGTGACGGCCAGTACATCGGTTTGCAACGTGCCGACAGCATGAACAGCGACAGCCTGATCTCGATGATGGTCGGCCGTGAATTGAGCCAGTTGTTCCCGGTGCGCGAGACACCGATCGGCGAATTGTTGCTCTCGGTACGCGACCTGAGGCTGGACGGCGTATTCAAGAATGTCTCGTTCGACCTGCACGCCGGTGAAATCCTCGGTATTGCCGGGCTGATGGGCTCGGGGCGCACCAACGTCGCAGAGACCCTTTTCGGTATTACCCCAAGCGACGGCGGGCAGGTCACCCTTGATGGCAAGGCGGTCCGCATCACGGACCCGCACATGGCTATTGAAAAAGGCTTCGCGCTGCTGACCGAAGACCGCAAGCTCAGCGGTCTGTTTCCGTGCCTGTCGGTGCTGGAAAACATGGAAATGGCGGTGCTGCCGCATTATTCGGGTAATGGCTTTATCCAGCAGAAGGCCCTGCGGGCGCTGTGCGAAGACATGTGCAAGAAGCTGCGGGTGAAAACCCCCTCCCTTGAGCAGTGCATCGACACCTTGTCCGGCGGCAACCAGCAGAAGGCCCTGTTGGCGCGTTGGCTGATGACCCACCCAAGGTTGCTGATTCTCGATGAGCCCACTCGCGGCATCGACGTAGGCGCCAAGGCCGAGATCTATCGCTTGATCGCCTTCCTCGCCAGCGAAGGCATGGCGGTGATCATGATTTCCTCGGAACTGCCCGAAGTGCTGGGCATGAGCGACCGGGTGATGGTGATGCACGAAGGCGAACTGATGGGCACCCTGGACCGTGCGGATGCGACCCAGGAAAAAGTCATGCAGCTGGCTTCCGGTATGACGGCAGTCCACTGACGCAAGCATAAGAAGGTGATTGGCTATGAATGCGATAACAGAAAACAAACCGGCCACGGCCCCGGCCAAGAACCGTCGACGCCTGCCCACCGAGCTGAGCATTTTGCTGGTGCTGATCGGCATCGGGTTGGTGTTCGAACTGTTTGGCTGGATCGTGCGCGACCAGAGTTTCCTGATGAACTCCCAGCGCCTGGTGCTGATGATCCTGCAGGTGTCGATCATCGGTCTGCTGGCGATTGGCGTGACCCAGGTGATCATCACCACCGGTATTGATTTGTCCTCGGGCTCGGTGTTGGCACTGTCGGCGATGATCGCCGCCAGCCTGGCGCAGACGTCCGATTTTTCCCGGGCAGTGTTTCCCAGCCTGACGGATCTGCCGGTCTGGATTCCGGTGGCGATGGGGCTGGGCGTGGGGCTGCTGGCGGGGGCGATCAACGGCAGTATCATCGCCGTCACCGGTATCCCGCCGTTCATTGCCACCCTGGGCATGATGGTTTCGGCCCGTGGCCTGGCGCGTTACTACACGGAAGGCCAGCCGGTGAGCATGCTGTCGGATTCGTACACCGCAATCGGCCATGGCGCCATGCCGGTGATCATCTTCCTGGTGGTCGCGGTGATCTTCCATATTGCCCTGCGCTATACCAAATATGGCAAGTACACCTATGCCATCGGCGGCAACATGCAGGCGGCGCGTACCTCGGGTATCAACGTCAAGCGTCATCTGATCATTGTCTACAGCATTGCCGGTCTGCTTGCCGGGCTGGCCGGTGTGGTGGCCTCGGCACGCGCCGCCTCCGGCCAGGCCGGCATGGGTATGTCCTACGAGCTGGATGCGATTGCCGCCGCTGTGATCGGCGGCACCAGCCTGACGGGCGGGGTAGGGCGCATTACCGGTACGGTGATCGGCGCACTGATCCTCGGCGTGATGGCTAGCGGCTTTACCTTTGTGGGCGTGGATGCGTATATCCAGGACATCATCAAGGGCCTGATCATCGTGGTGGCGGTCGTCATCGACCAATACCGCAACAAGCGCAAGCTCAAGCGCTGACGCGCAGCCGCAAGTCATGAGCCACAAGCGGCAAGCCGAGCTTTACAGCTTGTCGCTTGCAGCTTGCGGCTTATAGCTGTTTCACGAACTTTCCTGCTATAAACGCACTCCGATGACCGTTCTCCGAGCCCGTCCTGATGCTTCTGGGGGTTATCTCGGAAAAATTGCCTGTCTTTTCAGTTGCTGCGCTCTCAAGTCGGCCTTAGACTGCCGCCCCTCGTAAATTGAGTGCCGGGTGGCGCTTGGAATGGATGGCGCCCTTCCGAGACCTGCAGAGGTCGACCGGAACGCTCCCTTATTCGCCTTAATGCACGTATTTTTTATAGAGAAATCAATGACAAAGGAAAAGTTGCTGGCCATGCCGGCAGATGACTACATGAATGCCGAACAGCACGCTTTTTTCGAGCAGATGCTGCAAGACATGAAAGTGGAACACCACGCGCGCATTGAACAGAACCGCATCGCCATTGAAAGCCTGGACACCCCGGCCGACCCGGCTGACGCCGCTTCCGTTGAAGAAGAGCGCACCTGGCTGGTAAACGCCATCGACCGCGACCAGCGCATGCTGCCGCAACTTGAGCGCGCCCTTGAGCGTATCAAGGAAGATTCCTTCGGCTGGTGTGATGACAGCGGCGAGCCTATCGGCCTCAAGCGCCTGCTGATCAGCCCGACCACCAAGTACTGCATCGAAGCGCAAGAGCGCCACGAGCAGATCGACAAGCACCAGCGTCAAGCTTGATGCGGTGAGCGGGGGGCCGTCCCGTCGGCTCCCCCGAGAAATATCCGTTACACCCTGGTTATTGATCTACTGCAGGTTCTCCCACTAAAGGCCCATGGATAATGGCTCGATAGTGGCGTTTAATGCAGAAACAATAACGACAAGCAGCGGGGTAACGACGATGGCTGGAGACGGATCTCTGATGGGCGCATCAGTGCCGCCGCACACGGTGACGCGCGCGCTCCCCGGCTGGCTGACGCCATTTTTGCAGAGCACTGCCCTGGTGCTGGTACTGCTGGGCCTGGCGTTCGCCGGTTTGCCGATATACCTCTGCCTGCCGCTGGCCTTGCTGGTCATCTGGCTGCCTTCCCTCAAAGCTCGTACACCACGAGTGGCACCGGCCCAGGCCGACGATGCGATAGGCGAGCTGACCCGCGATCTGTCCTATACCACCAGTCATAACGCGCTTTCCGCTGCGGGCGTGGCCTATTCGGTCAAGCAACTGGCGGCGCGGGTGCAGTCGCAGTTGGGGGCCGCCAAGCAGATCGTCAGCAGTGCCGAAGTGATGATCGGTACCGAGCACGTGACCGCCCAACTCAGCCGTCAGGCCCTGGAGGCGGCCAGCCAGGCCCACCAACGCAGCACTGAAGGTCGTGAAGTTCTGGCTGAGTCGATCACCCGCATGCGCCAACTCAGCCAGCGCGCCAATGCCAGCCGCGAGCTGATCGAGGCGTTGAGCCAGCGCAGTGAAGAGATCCAGCGCGTGACCCTGGTGATCCAATCCATCGCCAGTCAGACCAACCTGTTGGCCTTGAATGCGGCGATTGAAGCCGCGCGTGCCGGTGAGCATGGGCGTGGATTTGCCGTGGTGGCCGATGAAGTGCGCGGCCTGGCCGGGCGTACGGCCTCCGCCACTGATGAAGTCGGCGTGATGGTTGCCGATATCCAGCAGCGCACCGCCCAGGTGGTGGAGCAGATTCGTCAGTTGTCGGCGGACCTGCACATCGGCGTCGAGCGGGTGGAGCAGGCCGGCGATCAGTTGGAAAGCATCGCCAGCCTGGCCGCGGGTGTGGAAGGGCAGGTCAATGAAATTGCCCAAGGCACCGATACCAACCAGGCGCAACTCGACAGCCTGTTCCATGCCGTGGAACAGATGCGCAGCGATTTGTCGGAAAGCGATCAGCAAACCCGCCAGTTGGCCGAGGTTGCCGTGCAAATGGAAGGCCAGGCTGAAACGATCAGCGAGCGCCTGGCGCAAGTCGGGCTGGATGACTATCACCAGCGTATCTATGACTTGGCCCGAGAAGGTGCCGCGCGCATTGCCGAACAGTTCGAGGCCGATATCCAGCAGAATCGCATCAGCCTGGAGGACTTGTTCGACCGCAGCTATACCCCGATCCCGAATACCAGCCCGAGCAAGTACCACACGCGTTTTGACGGTTACACCGATCAGGTGCTGCCGGCGATCCAGGAAGCCCTGCTACCACGCCATGAAGGACTGGTGTTTGCCATCGCCTGTACGCCTCAAGGTTACGTGCCGACCCACAACAAGGCGTTTTCCCACGCCCTGACCGGCGATGCCCAGGTCGACGCGGTGCAGAATCGCACCAAGCGCAAGTTTGATGACCGTACGGGGATTCGTTGTGGCAGCCATCAACAAGCCGTGTTGTTGCAAACCTACACGCGTGACACAGGCGAACTGATGCACGATTTGTCGGTGCCGATCATGGTCATGGGCCGGCATTGGGGCGGCTTGCGCCTGGGCTACAAACCCGAAGCCGCGAAGACCCATCGCCAGTGATTGTTGCGGTTTATGCAACGCAGCTATTCCGGGGATAGCTTTTTCCTACTGGCAGAAAACCGTAGCATGCTGAACATTGTTAGCCAGCTAACTAATGCGACGGAGAAGCTCCATGCAAAACAAAGTCGATGTGGCGGTGATGATCGGCAGCGGCGTGCCTGCCACCCTGCGTGAGCTGGGCCAGAAGGCTTGTTGGGTGGTATTGCTCAATGGCGAGCAACGCGGCACGGCGTTCGCCAGCCGCGATGAAGCAGAGGAGTGCAGGGCTGCCTGGCAAGCGTTGATGAACCTGGAAAAGTCAGACAGCCTGCACTGAGGTGTGCGTTATTGCGGTTGATGCAGGCGCTGGTTCAGTTCATCCACCGGGATCGCCCAATCGGCGTCCTCACGCAGTTCTTCCTTGAGAAATTGTGCTTGTTGCGGCGTCCAGAACGGGGCGTCGATCAACTTCACGTCGTCAGGCAGCGGATGGGCGGCGATGAATGCGTCGATGGCTTGCGGCGTCGAGTCCAGGCCCAGTTGTTCGAACAGGGTTTCAAGAGTGGGGATAGGCGCGTCCATGGTGGGGTCTCCATGCAGGATGAGGGTCGTTGTGCATGTGAGGCTTTGGCCCCGGCAGAGTTCTATCGGATTATCCTCAATGGAGCGTGCGCGAATCCAAGGCAGCCCTGAGGGCTGTGTACGCCGTGCCGGTCGGTCATTCCTGCGTCGCAACAATCCCGGCCTGAAAGGCTTGCAGCCCGGCCTCAAGCTGTTTGGCCAACTCACAGGCCTGGATATGGTCGCTGCGAAAGCCTTTGACCCTGCCGCTGGTGACTTCAAGAATATGAAAAAAGTTCTTTCCGGCCGGAACCACCTGATAAAGGACCGAATTCAAGTACCCATCGGGGTTGTGCAGGCAGTAGTATTGGCGCCCATCATGACATGTTGAACGAATGCGCGAAGACGTAGCGTCGTGTTGAGGTCGGTTCATCGTCAGCTCCTGTCGCTCGATCATGTTGACCCATCAGCAGCGTTTCGGGTGGTTTTGTTCGGTGTTGCTGTTTTAGTATTGTCGTCGGCAGTCCACGCCTGGTTCCATGCTCTAGTCTTTTCTTTTGTGTCAGGTGTCAGAAACTGCGTTTTTAATAAGGTTATTCTCTGAAGTTGGTCGACCCGTATTCTCGGGTTGTTGAACCTGTGATCTGCTGTGGTACCGGATGGCCCTTGCACAAGGTCTGTCGCGCCCGACTGTACGAGTCTTATGGCGCCCCAGCGGGGTCTCTTCAGTTTTTTGACGAATGTGTGATCGCGCCGTAACGGCCGTTTTTTTGTGCTGCCCGCTTCAGCGGACAGCGCCTTTTTGATGTGGGGGCGTTTCCTTGGCAGTCAGTAATCTGGATATGCACGCGTTATTCGTGCTGGGTGATTTGCGCGCAAAGTTGGTCAAGCAGTTTCAATCCCGTTTTGTTTATGTCACTGAACAGACGCCGGAAGGTATTTATATCGCCGAGATCGATACCGAAACGGCAATGGTCGTGGACGATAAACCACGCCTGGAACTCAAGGTCGGCGACCATTTTCGCGCAGCCGTATTGCCCAGCCGTGAAGGTGGCAAGTTCGAACTCAAGTTTCGCGATATCAAGTTGACGGTGTACGGCTTGGGCGATTATGCGTTTGTCTCCTCGCCCGAAGGCCAGGGCATCCTGTTCAAGGAAGGCCACAGCGTGATGCTGGTGTTTGCCGCCAATGAGCAATTGCAGGAAGGCCTGACCAAAACCCTCAAGGCCGTGACCGGCAAGGCCGCCAAGTGGCGCAAGGGTGAACTGGTGGCCTTCAAGGCCAGTGAGTAACCCTGAACACGCTGTGTATCTTGCTCTTTTGGAACCTCTACTACAGTTGAGTTGACTTAACTATTCAGAGGCTTCGCGCATTGGCAGCAAAGCCGCCCGCTATGGCTGCGAAAATGCGAGGTGAAGGCATGAAAGGATTGAAATCGCTGTTGGCAGCGTCCCTGACGACCTTGAGTCTGTCGCTGGCCTCGGTGCCGGTATCCGCCGCTCAGGCACCGGTGCATTTTGCCGACCTGAATTGGGAAAGCGGCAGCCTGATCACCGAGGTGCTGCGTTTTATCGTCGAGAAGGGCTACGACCTGCCCACCGATACCTTGCCCGGTACCACCATCACCCTGGAAACCGCCCTGGCGAAAAACGATATCCAGGTGATCGGCGAAGAGTGGGCCGGCCGCAGTCCCGTATGGATCAAGGCTGAGGCTGAAGGCAAGGTGCTGGGCCTGGGCGATACGGTCAGGGGCGCCACGGAAGGTTGGTGGGTGCCGGAATACGTGATCAAGGGCGATCCCGCCAAAGGTCTCAAGCCCCTGGCGCCGGACCTCAAGACCGTGCAGGACCTGGCGCGCTACAAAGAGGTGTTCAAGGACCCTGAGTCACCCGGCAAAGGGCGCTTTCTCAACAGCCCGATCGGCTGGACCTCGGAAGTGGTCAACGCACAAAAGCTCAAGGCGTATGGCCTGGACGATAGCTATGTGAATTTTCGCAGCGGTTCGGGGGCTGCACTGGACGCCGAGATCGCCTCGTCGATTCGTCGCGGCAAGCCGGTGCTGTTCTACTACTGGTCGCCAACGCCCTTGATGGGGCGTTACAAGCTGATCCAGCTGGAGGAACCGGCGTTTGATGCCGAGGCCTGGAAGACCCTGACCGACGCGGACAACCCCAACCCACGGCCAACGCGTTCGTTGGCGTCCAAGTTGAGCATTGGCGTGTCGACGCCGTTCCAGAAAGAACATCCGCAGATCGCGGAGTTTTTTACCAAGGTGCAGTTCCCCATCGACCCGCTGAACAAAACCTTGGCGACCATGAGCGAAAACCACACGCCACCCCGGGAAGCGGCCCAGGCGTTTCTCAAGGCGCATCCCGAAGTGTGGAAGGCGTGGTTGACGGATGATGTGGCGAGCAAAGTCGAGGCAAGCCTGAAATAACGACACGCGCTGCAGCCAAGTGGCGAACCAGATGTGGGAGGGGCAAGCCCCCTCCCACATGTTTGATTAAATTGCAGGTTCAGAACCGGGTTTGCACTGCCAGCTCGAACGTGCGTGGCGCCCCCAGGTAATACGCCGGCGATACATGGGCAAACTCGGCATATACCTCATTGGTCAGGTTGCGCACCCGGCCGGTCACCGAGGTATGGGCGTCCACTTTGTAGCGCAGGAATGTGCCGAACAATGTATAGGCCGGCACCGTGAGGGTATTGGCGTTATCCGCATACACCTCGGCGACGTACCGCGCATCCACACCGCCTTGCCAAGCCTCGGTAAAATCATAGGTCAGCCACAGGTTACCGACGCGCTTGGGCACGTTGGTCGGCGTGTTGCCCTTGCGTGATACCACCGCACCGCTGGCAAGTTTCTCATTGAAGTCATCGTACTCGGCATCCACCCAGGCAAAGTTGCCTTCCGCCAACAGTCGGGGTGTGATCCGCAGTGAGCTGGCCAGTTCGATGCCTTTGGACGATTGCGCCCCCACCGGAATGCTGTTGTTCGGATCCAGCGGGTCGGTGACGGCGAAATCCTTGCGCTCGATCCTGTAGGCGGCAACGGTGGCCGAGCCGCGACCGTCCAGGTAGTCGAACTTGCTGCCGACCTCCCACTGCCGGCCGGTGGACACATCGAAGACTTGGGTGGTGGTCGATGGTTGCTCGGCCGCCGTGCTGTATTGCACATACACATTAGCCGACGGGATGAACTGGTAAGTCAGGCCGACGCGGCCGGTCACCGGTTCCCAGCGGCGCTTGAAGTGACGCGGGTTGGTGGCCGTTATCTGGCGGTGGTTGGTCACGTCGAGGTCGATGGCGTCGTAGCGCAGGCCCGTCAGCAACGAGAGTTTATCGGTGAGGCCCAGGCGGTTTTCCGCGAACAGTGCCTGGGTCGTCACTGCATTGGTCTTGTCCGGCACGAACCCTGGCCGGGTACCCGGGATGTCGTAAAAGTGCCCAGGGTCGTAGTGGTTCGGGTCGACCGTGCTTTTACCCGGTACGTTCAGCGGGTGGTTGGTGGTGCTGTTGACCTTGTATTCAAAACCGCCCGACCAGGTGGTCGAAAGCCCCCACAACGTATTGTCATGACGCAGTTCGAACTGGTTGCCGTTCTGCTCACCCTGGTGGCGCACCTGATACGCGGTCGAGCGATTCACGGCGCTGTTGTCGGCGTTGTATTGGTAAGTTTCCAGGTTTCGATAGTCGCGCTGGCTGTCCAGATGATAGAGGGTGTTTTTCAGCGTGGTGTTGTCGTTGATCCGGTAGTCGATGATCGAGCGCGCCCAGATCGTGCGCTGCTCGTATCGGCCATCGGCGACGTTGTAATTGTTGAAGCGGTTGTGCCGGTCGATCTTCAATTCGCCGGCCTTGGGGTTGAGCACCGGCGTGCCCCAGTAGGGGCTGTCCTCATGCTCATCCTGGTATTCCAGCGCCAGGGTGTGCGACAGGTTGGGCGTCAAGTCGCTGAGCACGGAAAACGCCAGGCTCCAGGCATCGCGCTGGTCGCGGTCGATGTAGCTGTGGTTGGTATTACGGCTGACGTCCAGGCGTGCGTAATGCTGCACCTCGGCGCCGGGTTCGGTCAGGGCGTGGTTGAGGCCCAAGGCCATACCGGCGGTGTCGTAACTGCCGTAGGTGAGCTGGCCTTCAGCCGCCTGTTCTTCGCGGGTTGCCAGTTTGGTCACATAGTTCAACGAGCCGCCCACGGAGCCGGCACCGTTGATTAAGGAGGAGGGCCCGCCGACGAGTTCGACCCGGTCATAGATCCAGGCATCCACTGGCCGCGCCAGGCCGGTGGCGACGTTGATACCGTTGAACATCTGGGTGATCTGGCTGCTCGTAAAGCCCCGATAGGACACAAACCCACCAAACCCCGGCGGTGCGCTGGCGTTGACGCCGGGCAGGGTATTAGCCGCATCGCGGAAGGTCTTGGCGCCATGGCGCTCGATATCATTGCGATTGGCGATGGCCACCGACGCCGGGGTTTCTCGCACACTCAGGCCAAGGCGCGACGCCATGCCGCTGGGCTGATCCAGCGCCAGGCCAGGCTCGGTGCTTTGTTCACCATCAATGGTGGTGGGGGCCAGTTCAAGTGCCCAGCCACAGACAGGCAGGCAGCCGAACAGGCCCGCCAACAGGGGTAAATGTTTCATGGTTGAATCCTGAAAAACTCAGCTTGAAAACAACGCACAGCCGCCCGTAAACCCGAGGGGAACGGTGAGCGGTGCAGATCGGAAAGCGAAGGATCAGGCGACAGCGGGAGGCGCGCGCGGGTGGGCCGTGGGCCAGGTGAAGCGGGCAGGAACGTCAGCGGCAAACACGACCGCCGCAGGCGGCGCGTGCGGTTGTGGCAACACGGCCACATTCAAATGGGTGTTGAGCGCAGGGCCCATGCCGCCGGTGGAGCACAGCGGGCAACCGAACGCCTTGGACAGCGTCGGCAGGTTCTCGTCAGTGGACCGGGTTGGGGTGGGGGCCTGAGTGCGCGGGTCTACCGTACAGAACTGACCACCGATACCGTTGAGCTGCATCCCCAGCATCTGCCCATGGCCAATACTGCAGGCGAACACATTGAACAGGACGCAGCAGTAGAGCATCCAGGCAATGAGCGAGCGGTCGGTACGGGCAAGTTTCATGGGGCGGCACTTTACCATCAGCCGCCGACGAAATGCCTACAAAAAATCCTAGGGCGACTATCCTGAATCGCACATTTTTGGAGAGAGCCAGCCATGAGCTTTTTCATCGCGCGATGGATCGTTGGCGTATTTACCTGCATCAGCATGGTGCATTTGTACTGGGCCGCCGGTGGCAAACTCGGCATGCTCGCTGCCATTCCTCAACTGCCGGGCGAATTCGCCAGCGGGCCGAGGCCGGCGTTCAAACCCTCGGCGCTGGCCACGTTCCTGGTCGCGATGGGGCTGGTGGCGATTGCGCTGCTCGTGTGCTTGCGGGCCGGGCTGTACTTTTCGCCGGTGTCCCATGGGGCGTTGCAGTGGGGCATCAGCGCGATCGCCGTGGTCATGTTTGCCAGGGCGATTGGGGACTCGGAACTGGTGGGTTTTTTCAAGAAGGTGGGCGGGTCGAGGTTTGCACGGTTGGATACGTATGTTTATTCGCCGTTGTGTCTGGTGTTGGGGGTGGGGTTGTTGGTGGTGGCGTGGGGGTGATTGATCGAGACGAAAGTAAATGCCGACGCAATAAGGCAATTTAATGGCCCCTTTGTAACAAAATTCTCGCCAGAATCGCTTTTATTTTCAGGTGGTTAGGTGGGGAAGCGAATGCGCACTGTTGGAATCATGCTGATTGCCTGCTCCCTGGCGGGGGGGGCGGCTGCCGTGCAGGCAAGGGAACTGCGCGAGGGTGACAAGTACATGTGCAGTTGGGGCGCCGGTACGGCGGCCAGGGCTCAGGAGCTCAAGTTGGCGGGTGTGTCTTTGTATGCGGCGCGCCAGAAGATCCAGACCATCAAGTTCAGCAAGTCGTGGATGCGCATGATGGCTATGGGCATCACCGAGCAGACCTATGACAGCCGTTCCCGGCTCAAGCCTGAGGTGATTCGCCAGAGCTTCTATCAGGACTGCTTGCGCTACAAGGTGGCGCGCAAGTAGCCCCTGGGCGCTTTGCACCGGGCAGTGCAAAATCTGCGTAAGCCTGTCCAACTTTCCCCGGAGGCCGCTCGCCATACTGGTGTCAGGTAAACCAGGAGGCACAGGCCATGACCGATTACGTATTCCCCCCCGCGCAAACCCCATCCCTGGCCATACAGGGCAGCGATGCGCGTTTCCCCCTGCGTCGCGTGTTCTGCGTTGGTCGCAATTACAGCGAACACGCCCGGGAAATGGGGCATGACCCGGATCGCGAGCCGCCGTTCTTTTTCATGAAACCTGCGGATGCGGTGGTGCCGGCCGAAGGTGTGATCGCCTATCCGCCGCTGACCACCGACCTGCACCATGAAGTGGAATTGGTGGTGGCCATCGGCAAGGGCGGGGTGGATATCAGCCCTGATGAAGCTTTTTCCCACATCTGGGGCTATGGCGTGGGGATCGACCTGACGCGCCGCGATCTGCAAGCCCAGGCGAAAAAGCTCTCACGCCCGTGGGAATGGGCCAAAGCCTTCGATGAGTCGGCGCCCAGCACGGCGTTGCAGCCGGTGAGCGCGGTAGGGCACCCGTCCACCGGCAAGATCTGGCTGAAGGTCAATGGCGAACAACGCCAGGTCGGCGACCTGGCTGACCAGATCTGGTCGGTCAGCGAAGTGATCAGCCACGCCTCCCGATCCGTCGCGCTCAAGGCCGGTGACCTGATCTTCACCGGCACGCCCGCCGGTGTCGGCGCGTTGCAACCGGGCGATACCGTGACGGCCGGCATCGACGGCGTTGGCGAGTTGAGGTTCACCCTCGGCAACGGTTGAGGCTAAAGTGGTGCCCTGGCCACCCGAGACAGCGCTATGCCCGGCACCCGCGTCACCACCTACGGCATGGAACAACGCAGCGACCGCCCCGACTTCTATATCCGCGACAAACGCGGACGGGCGGCGCTGACCAGCCCCCATCGGCACGAATACTTCCAGATCCAGATCAACCTCGGTGGCGACACCGTGCAGCATATCGGTGGGGCGGTGCGACCGTTTCCGCGTAAAGCCCTGGCGTTCATCCTGCCCCATCGCCTGCATGTGATTCCCCATCCTGAGGATGGCGAGTTCATCCTGATCAACTTCAGCCAGGCGTTTTTCCTGCCGCAACTGAGTTGTGATCCGCTGGACCTGGAGGACATTCCTATCGGCCAGGCACCAGAGCTATCGCCGTTTCGCTTTCAGGAGCAACTGGACTTTATCCTCGATGATGCCGCGTTCGAAGAAGTCAAAACCTGGCTGGCCCATATGCGCGCCCTCGACACTCACCGCACTTTTGGTGCCCGCGAGAGGCTCAAGGGCTACCTGTTTCAACTGATTGGCCTGGTCTGTGAGCAGTACGCCGAGCCGCTGCAAGCGTTTGCCGCCAACAACGCTATCCGGCGCGGGCGTAAGGACGCCTTGGCGCGGGTGCAAGGCTATATCCGCGCGCATATCCACGAACCCAGTCTCAACCTTACCGATACGGCCGCCGCCGCATTTCTATCGCCCAACTACCTGACGCACCTGCTGCGCAAGGAAACCGGGAAACCCTTCTCCCAGTGGGTGCTGGACCGCCGCATGCAACTGGCGCGCACGTTGTTGCTGAACAGCACCCAACTGATCGGGGTGATAGCGCAACGTTGCGGGTTTACCGACGAGGCCTACTTCTCCCGCTGCTTCCGCAAGGCCCAGGGCATGACGCCCGGGCAGTTTCGCCGTAAGCAGCTGACAGAAATGTTGTAGTCACACGGTTTTTACAAATCCACGACAATGAGTAGGTTTCAATGTGCATACAATTCGACGCTTCTAGTCACTCCAGCAGGACGCTTGCGAGACATGAATCAACCAGAACCCCCATCCTCAAGCGGCTTTCGCTCTTTTGCGATCGGGGTTGTGTGCGTGGCGGTGCTGTTGGGCACTTATTTCATGCGCCTCAACGCTGAGGTTGACCGAGAGCGGGAGCAGGTTGCAGAGCGTCTGGCTTTCTGCCAACACCTTGAAAGTGTGACCCGTGTGGCGGCGTCCACGAACCTGGAATCCCCAGAAGCCTGCAAGCAACTCAAAAAACGTTATGCCGAAAGTGTTGCGCCGTTATAACCAATAACCCCAATTACAGAGTGGAAATAAGCGGGCGAAGTGTGCACGCTTAATCAGCGCTTATTGCACCAAAAAGTGGCACTTATGGCGTTGGCTACCTTAAAAAATGTGTGGATATTGAATGACTTACGGCGCTTTTAATCCGACGAAAGGATTAAAATAATCTTGTTGCAGGTTTTAACAACCGTTACTATAGCCGGGCGTTCACCTCCCACGGTTTATGCATTTTTAAATCCCAAGTTTCCATCAGCTACTTGGGATTTTTTTTGCCCGAAATTTGCTCTCGGCGTCAAACTTCTATGTCGGCAAACTCTGCTCGCATCCGGCCATTGTGCTTGGCTTGATAGAGCAACTTATCGACGGATTCGACAAACCCCAACACGTTGCTGTCGGGTGTCACGATGTGGGTGCCCACGCCCAGGCTCAATGTCAGCAGGTTCGACACCGGCGAGAACCCGTGCTCGATCTGTTGTTGGCAAATCAAATGCAGACAACGCTGGGCAACCTGCCGAGCCGATGCGGCATCAGTTTCCGGCAACAGCCAGACAAACTCCTCGCCGCCGATACGGGCAATGAAATCCCGGGGGCGGTTGGCAGCCTGGGACAGGGTGCGCGCCACCTGGCGCAGGCACTCGTCGCCCTTGATATGGCCGTAGTGGTCGTTGTACTGCTTGAAGAAATCAATATCGAGGATGAGCAACGACAGCGGCAACCGGCTGCGCAGCGCACTGGCCCATTCCCGTTCCAGCACGGTGTCGAACATGCGGCGGTTGGCGATGCCGGTGAGGCCGTCCTGGAACGAGTACTCCTCCAGTTGTTTTTGCAGGCGGATCAGGTGTTCCTCGGTCTTTTTGCGTTCGCTGATATCGAACATGAAGCCGATCAACGCCTCCACTTCACCGTCCTTGCGCACGACGTGCACCACATCGCGAATCCACACGTAATCGCCATTCACCGTGAGCGCGCGGTAATCGGCCTCGTGGTCGACCCCGGCACGCGATTGCGACACACAGAAATTCACCACGTATTCACGGTCGTCCGGGTGCATGCGTTCAACCCAGTCATCC
The DNA here is from genome assembly GCF_050312575.1 of Pseudomonas sp. R11F. Lineage (NCBI taxonomy): Bacteria > Pseudomonadati > Pseudomonadota > Gammaproteobacteria > Pseudomonadales > Pseudomonadaceae > Pseudomonas > Pseudomonas sp. R11F. Next base: position 52,546 of record NZ_JBNPJU010000077.1, read on the forward strand.
ACGCTGACCCAGCTTTGCGGCGTCCAGCCCAATAACGTCTCGATCTGCGGGCCGATATAGCTGAAGGTCATGGTCTGCCAATCAATGCGCCAAGGGATAGCCTTGGTCGACTCCAGCAGGGTCTTGTAGACGTCGCTGTCGGGCAGGCGTGGAGCATCGATGTTCATGGGCGGCGGCTCGCATGATGGCTAAAAGCCAACAGCGTCTTGTGAGCGAAGCCCTGAGTCAAGCCTTCGCGAAAGCCGCAGACGAGAGGTCGTGTGCTGGGTTTCTGGCGCCAGCACACCAGTATTTGTTGGGCATAGTGAGGCACAGCTAACACTTTTGAGTTAATTGTTCGGTAGCAGGCAAAAGCTTATCTACGCTGTTTACATCACACATTCAGGGATGCATCCACGGACGGGGCTTTATCATGATTCCGATCGTCGAATTCAACCGCATCATGGCCGCCGGGTTCCTGCCGCTGGCGTGTGATTGCAGCCTCAACAGCGACGGTTCGCTGCGCATTCGTGTGTTCGAGCCGGAGTCTGGCCGTGTCGAGCTGCTGTTGACTCGGGTCTCGCCCCAAGGTCTGGACAGCATCCGTTCCATCTCAAACCTGATTGGCGAGTTGCGCACCGAGATCAAGGCCGGGCGCCGTGGCTTTGCGGTGATGGGTTAGCTGTTGACGGTACTGGTGGTGGGAGTGGCGGCGCCGTAGTAGCGCCAGCAGCAATGCCGGTGTTCCGGCAGGATCACGCAACCGCTGAGGCTCACGATCAACAGGGCGGCGACCAGCATATATAGGCGACGGGACATGATGTTTCCTCTTGGTGTGTTCTGCGTCACTCCTTGAACGCAACCACCGACACAAATCCGTCGCAATGCTTGCAAACTTTTCATCAAGCCCTGTGATTCCCTGGGCAATACTTTCTCTGGGCCACCGTGTGGAAAAAAACCTGTTTTTTCTGCGACGGATTTTCCTGCGCCTGGCGTTCAACCCATCAGCAGCGTGCACTTTCGCTCGCCGTATGAAGGAGTTGCCATGAACTCACTGACCAAACTGCGTTGTGCCGTGCTGGCTCCGCTGGCTTTCGCCGCGTTTGTCAGCACCCCGGTTTTCGCCGAGACCGAAGTGATTATCCGCCAGGCACCACCGGCAGAACGTGTCGAAGTGATCCCCGCCGAGCGCCCGGGATACGCCTGGGATCGCGGCCACTGGCGTTGGGAACACGGTGCCTACGCCTGGGTGCCTGGCCACTGGCAACCGGTGATGCGCAATGCCCGGTGGGAGCCAGGCCATTGGGAATCGCGTGGGCCGAACTGGTACTGGCGCGAAGGGCATTGGATTCGCTGAAACCTAACTCCCCGGACCGAGTATTACCCGATTGAAAGACACTGATCCGGACGTTGAGCTACTGGCACGTATCGGCAACAACGAAGCCGCCGCGGTCAATGAAATGGTGACGCGCAAGCTGCCGCGGTTGCTGGCGCTTGCCGGCCGGCTGTTGGGGGATGCCGACGAGGCCAGAGACGTGGCTCAGGAAAGTTTTCTACGAATCTGGCGCCAGGCGGCCAGTTGGCGTGCCGGTGAAGCGCGCTTCGACACTTGGCTGCACCGAGTGGCGCTCAACCTGTGCCATGACCGCTTGCGTCGACGCAGAGAACGCCCGTTGAATGAGGACGAGGTGCTGGAGCTGGCGGACAGCGCACCGTCCCCTGAGGAACAGTTGGAAACCAGCCAGCGCAGCGCCCGCATGGCCGCCGCGTTGGCGGCTTTGCCGGAGCGTCAGCGCGAAGCCATCGTGTTGCAGTATTACCAGGAGCTGTCGAACATCGACGCCGCGGCCCTGATGAATATCAGCGTCGAGGCACTGGAGAGCCTGCTGTCGCGGGCCCGCCGCCAGTTGCGCAGTCAACTTGCCGACACACCCGGGCTCGCCCGCCCAGGAAGGGGAACACCATGACACTTGAACGATTTGCTTACCTGGCCGATGCCTACGGCGCCAGCCTGCACCGCTGGCCCGTTGCCGATCAAGCGGCGGCCCGCGCCTTGCTCGACAGCGGCGACCCTGGCGCCCGCGAAGCACTGAGTGCGGCGAGTTGGCTCGATCAGCAGATGGACAGCCATCAGCTGGCGCCCGTCGACCCCGCACTGGTGCGCCAAATTCGTCAGTCGGCTGTGCAACGCAGGTCATTCTGGTCGCGCTATGCCAACTGGTTGTCACCGGCCGGTCTGGTGGGCGTGGGCATTGCCGGTATCGCTGCCGGGGTGCTGGTGGCGTCGATGAGCGTGCCGCTGCCGATGTTGTCATCCGAAGTGTTGCCCAGCGTCTTCGATCAAGGCGATGCCGACGTCGTGTTTACCGTCAACGCCGAGGAAACCGAGCAATGACAGCCAAAACCCTTAAGCCGTGGTTGGTCGTCTCGGTGTTGCTCAACGTATTTTTGATTGGCGGGGTGGCGGGCGGCCTCTATCACTGGATGGCCGTTGCCGCGCCTGCCGAGGCGGTGGTCAACCAGCATGGTCTGCGCCAGGCGATGTTCAAGTTGCCGGTCGAGCGGCGTAAGGAGTTGCGTCAGTTGCTGCGCCACAACCGTGCCGACAGCCAGCCGTTGATCATGGCGGGTCGTGAAGCCCGTCTGGGGGTGATCAAGCAATTGGAGGCGCCGACGCTGGACCGCGCGGTGCTGGTGTCTGAATTGGCCAAGGCACGTGAGGCGGATGTTGCGCTTCGGGCGTTGGTGGACGATACCTTGGCGCAGTTTGCGAGTAATTTGCCTCAGGATGAGCGGCAGAAATTGGTTGAGGCGCTTTATCAGCGGGGGCAGGGGAAGGCCAGGGAGAAGATGACGCAAGGGCTGGGGAGTAAGCCGCGTTCTTGAGCGGGGTGGCTACCTATCCATTGCTGCGGGAACGGCTGATGGCGCTGCCGCGTTCGTCAATTCCTTTGTCGAACGGCAGGGCGTAGAGACAGTTATGCAAGGGTCAGAGGCGACGCAGGAAGGCTTTGACGATATGCCGCGTGGCGTCGGTGGTGTCCAGGTCGTCCACGGCGGTGTAGGGGTGCCACCGGCAATCGATGATTTCGTTGCAGGGCCGCGCGTCCGCGAGGTTGATCACTGAGGCTTCAAACACGTGGTGCTCGGTGTCACTGGTTTTCAGTTCTTGCAGGTAGAGCAGGCCGTCGACCTTCAATCCGGTTTCTTCGTGCAACTCCCGCTCGGCCGCGCCCACTGGGCGTTCGCCGGGTTCGACCTTGCCACCCGGCAAGGCCCATTTTGATCGGACTTTGCGCACGAAGAGGATATGCCCCTCATGTGCGCAAATGACGGTTGCGCGTGTTTTCAATGTGTGAAGCTCCGTAGCGAGATGACTGTCATCAAAGTGTAATGCAATTGTCATGCTGGGCGGCTGTGGCACTTGCATCAGGGGATGTGGATACTGCTCGCTGGACAACACGGACGAGGAAGGCAGATGAGTACCGTACGCTGGGGCATGATCGGCTGTGGCAGTGTCACTGAGTTAAAGAGTGGACCCGCTTTCTACAAAGCGCCAGGTTCGGCGCTGGTGGCGGTGATGGGGCGACGTGTCGAAGCGGTGCGCGATTATGCGGCACGCCATGGCATCGCTCGCTACTACACCGACGCCCAGGCGTTGATCAACGACCCCGAGGTGGATGCGGTGTACATCGCCACACCGCCCGACAGCCATCTTGAATACAGCCTGATGGTGGCGGCAGCCGGCAAGCATTGTTGCGTCGAGAAACCCATGTCGTTGAATGCCGGGCAGAGCGCGTTGATGCAGCGCACTTTCGAGCGCGCCGGGCTGCATTTGTTTGTGTCCTACTATCGACGCTCCTTACCGCGCTTCCAGCAAGTGCGCGATTGGCTGCAGACCGGGCGCATCGGTGAGTTGCGTCATCTGACCTGGACCCTGTGCAAGCCGGCCGCCGCAGCGGATACCAACCCGGCCAACTGGCGCACCGACCCGGCGATTGCCGGTGGTGGCTACTTTGCCGATCTGGCCAGCCATGGTTTTGACCTGTTTCAGTACCTGGCCGGGGATATTGTCGATGTGGCCGGGTTCACCGCGCGCCAGGCCGGCCGTTATGCCGCGGAGGACGCGGTGACCGCCAGCTGGCGCTTCGCTTCGGGTGCGCTGGGCATGGGCGCCTGGAACTTTGTGGCGGACCGGCGCGAAGACCGGGTCGAGTTGATCGGCAGCCATGGGCGCATCTGCTTTTCGGTGTTCGAAGACCAGCCGATACGTCTTGAAGCGCAGGCCCATGAAGTGCTGACCGTGCCGTGCCACGCGCATATCCAATGGCATCACGTGCTGGGCATGAATGCGCATATTCGCGGGGAGGCGCAGCACCCCTCGTTGGCCATCGAAGCATTGAAGACCGATCAAATCCTTGACCAGGTGTTGCAACGTAACCCCGTTCATCCCGAGTCGTCGTACTAAAGTCAGCTTTTTTCAAGGAACACGCAGATGAAATACTGGATGTTGTTATGGCTGGTGCTGGCCACGGGGGCCGTGGCGGCTCCGCGCAGCCAAGGGCAGGCGGGGGAGTTTGATTTTTATGTGTTGTCGTTGTCGTGGTCGCCGACCTTTTGCCTGACGCACCCGGACAACGAGCAGTGTTCGGGCAAGGGGTACGGCTTTGTACTGCACGGTTTGTGGCCGCAATACGCACGGGGCGGGTGGCCGGCCTCGTGCGACTCGCCGTCGTCGCTGAACCGCCAAGCCATGGACAAGGGCGCCACGTTGTTCCCCAGCCGTTCACTGATCAAGCATGAATGGGCCAAGCATGGCACGTGCTCCGGGCTTGAGCCGCTGGCCTATCTGGAAAAGGCCGACGCCGCGCTGGGGGTGGTGAATATTCCGCCACAGCTGCAGCCGCTCAACTCGCCGGCGTCATTGCCGGCCCAAGCGATCGAGGCGTTGTTTCGCGAAAGCAACCCACGCATGGGCAACCACGGGCTGGCGGTGATCTGTAAAGGCAAGGTGCTGTCGGAAGTGCGCGTGTGCCTGACCAAGGATCTGGCGTTCGCCGGCTGCCCACGCAGCGTCAAGACCCAGTGCCGTGACGGGGATATCCGCATTCCTTCACAGCGTTGAAGCAACAGCGCCTTGCTGTTCGGCGCCAGAGGGTGATTTTCTTCAATACCGCGCGTGCCTTGCCCTTTAACGTAACGTCATCTTGATCGTCACCACCTAAAGGGAATCGCAATGAGCTTGATCATTTCCATGGCCGCCTTCGCCTTGGCGACCTCCATTACGCCGGGCCCGGTCAATGTGGTCGCCTTGAGTTCCGGTGCGCGCTTCGGTTTCGCCGCCAGTCAGAAGCACGTATTTGGCGCCGCCGTGGGTTTTACTTTGTTGCTGGTGCTGATCGGCCTCGGGTTGCATGAGGTGCTGTTGCGCTGGCCCATCCTCACCCAATTGATTCAGTGGGGCGGTGTGGCCTTCCTGCTGTACATGGCCTGGAAACTGGCCGTGGACGATGGCCGGTTGGACGCTGAGGGTACGGCTACCGCACCGTCGATGCTGTATGGCGCGATCATGCAGTGGCTCAACCCGAAAGCCTGGTTGGCCTGTGTCGCGGGCATGGGCTTGTTTGTGGCCGATGGCGACGCCGCGCAGGTCTGGCTGTTCGCGGCGCTCTATCTGGTGATCTGCTACCTGTCGGTGGCGTGCTGGGCCTATGCCGGCACGTTCTTGCGTCGTTACCTCGGCAACCCGCAGGGTGTGCGCCTGTTCAACCGTTCAATGGCCGCGTTGCTGGTGGCCAGTGTGGGTTATTTGCTGATGGCTTGAGCCGGTCGCGGTACTGGCCAGGCGTGGCGGCGAAGTGCTGTTTGAAGGCGCGCTGGAAATGCGCCTGGTCGGCAAAGCCCGCCGCCAGTGCCACATCGGCAATCAGCTTGCCCTGGCGCAGTTGGGCGCGGGCAAACTGGATGCGTTGGTTGATCAGGAAGGCATGGGGCGTCAGCCCGTAATACTGCTTGAAGGCGCGGATCAGGTACGAGGGCGACAGCTCGGCGGCCAGGCAGATGTCTTCCAGTTTCAAGGCTTGCGTGCAGTGCGTGCGAATGTAGTCGGCCGCCCGTTCCAGCTTGTGGTTGACCTCGCGTACCGGAGTGTCCGCAGGGTTGAGGCGCTGTTGGACTTCGGTGAAATAACTCACCAGCGCGCTTTGTTTTTGCAGATGTTCAGCCTGTGTATCCACCAGTATCCGGTACAACTCCAGCAGGCCGCGATACAGCAGCGGATCGCGCACGTAGGGCGTATTGAACGGCCGGTAACCCTGGTCGGTGCTGAAGCCCAGTTGGTACTGCAGGTCAGTCAGCCAGGGCGTATCGATGTACAGCATCTGATAGGACCACGGCTCATTGTCGATGGGGTTGCAGGCATGCACGTCGCCGGGGTTCATCAGGACCACCGTGCCCGCGTCGATCTCGAAGGTCTGTGTACCGTAGTGGTAATAGCTGCGTCCGGTGGTGATTGCCCCAATCGAAAAATGCTCGTGCGCATGCCGGCTGTAGGTCACCTTGCGCCCGTCCGCAATAGTGCGCGCCTCAATGAACGCCAACGCAGGGTCGCGCCAGAAAAACGGTGCTGTAGCGGCGGTCATGGCAGGCGCTCCCTGAAAGAATTGGAATGAGCAGGCAACAGGCTCATACAAAAGGTGGGCTTATTCAAGCCTTGTGCATCACACGATACGCTGCCACGCGGCGCTCTATTGGCCTGACTGATTAACGGGAGGTGGCACCAGGAACGCCGCCTCCAGCAATTGCCGGGTGTACGCATGCTGCGGATCGGCAAAAATCGTCCCGGCCTCGCCTTGTTCCACCACCTGCCCATGCTTGACCACCATCAGTTGGTGGCTCAACGCCTTCACCACCGCCAAGTCATGGCTGATAAACAGGTAAGTCAGGTTGTACTTGGCCTGCAGGCTGCGCAACAACTCGACCACTTGGCGCTGCACCGTGCGGTCCAATGCCGAGGTGGGTTCGTCCAGCAGGATCAGGCGCGGCTTGAGCACCAGGGCGCGGGCGATGGCGATGCGTTGGCGCTGGCCGCCGGAGAACTCGTGGGGGTAGCGATGGCGGGACTCCGGGTCCAGGCCGACTTCCTTGAGTGCGGCAATAATCGCCGCCTCCTGTTCAGCCGGCGTGCCCATCTTGTGAATACGCAAGCCTTCGCCGACGATTTCGCTGACGCACATGCGCGGGCTCAGGCTGCCGAACGGGTCCTGGAACACCACCTGCATTTCCCGCCGCAGCGGGCGCACCTGTTGCTGGCTGAGCTTGTCCAACTGCTGGCCTTCAAAGCGAATGCCGCCCTGGCTGCCGATCAGCCGCAAGATCGCCAGGCCCAGGGTCGATTTGCCTGAGCCGCTCTCGCCGACAATGCCCAGGGTCTGCCCCTGGGGCAGGTTGAAATGGATACCATCCACCGCCTTGACGTAATCGACGGTGCGGCGCAAAAAGCCTTTCTTGATCGGGAACCAGACCTTGAGGTCATCGACTGCCAGCAACGGCGGCCCGACTTCATTGGCAACCGGCCCGCCGCTGGGCTCGGCGGCCAGCAGTTCCTGGGTGTAGGGGTGGCGGGGCGACTCGAACAGTGTCTCGCAGTCGGCTTGTTCAACGATGCAACCTTGCTGCATCACGCACACCCGGTGAGCGATGCGTCGCACCAGGTTCAAGTCGTGGCTGATCAGCAGCAGCGCCATGCCCAGGCGCGCTTGCAGTTCTTTGAGCAACTCGAGGATCTTCAACTGCACCGTGACGTCGAGGGCCGTGGTCGGTTCGTCGGCGATCAACAGCTCCGGCTCGTTGGCCAACGCCATCGCGATCATCACCCGTTGGCGTTGGCCGCCGGACAATTCGTGGGGCAGGGCCTTGAGGCGCTTGTGCGGCTCGGGAATGCCCACCAGTTCAAGCAATTCCAGGGTACGCCGGGTGGCGACTTTGCCGGTCAGCCCCTTGTGCAGGCCAAGCACTTCGTTGATCTGCTTCTCGATGGAGTGCAGCGGGTTCAACGAGGTCATCGGTTCCTGGAAGATCATCGCGATGCGGTTGCCGCGAATATGCCGGATGGTTTTTTCCTTGAGCGTGAGCAAGTCTTGCCCGGCATAGGCAATGGTACCCGACGGATGCCGCGCCAGCGGGTAGGGCAGCAGGCGCAGGATCGAGTGAGCGGTCACCGACTTGCCCGAGCCGCTTTCGCCGACCAGGGCCAGGGTTTCGCCACGCTTGATATCGAAGCTGACGTTGTTCACCACGCGGTGATGGTGATTGCCCGTGACGAACTCGACGCTGAGGTCGCGGACTTCGATCAGATTGTCCTGGTTCATCTCATTTCCTCGGGTCGAAGGCATCGCGAGCGGACTCGCCGATAAACACCAGCAAACTCAGCATGATCGCCAGCACGGCAAAGGCACTCATCCCCAGCCACGGCGCTTGCAGGTTGGATTTGCCCTGGGCCACCAGCTCGCCCAGGGACGGCGAACCGGCCGGCAAGCCGAAGCCGAGGAAGTCGAGGGCCGTGAGGGTGCCGATGGCGCCGGTGAGAATGAACGGCATGAAGGTCATGGTCGAGACCATGGCGTTGGGCAGGATATGGCGGAACATGATCGCGCCATTTTGCATACCCAGCGCCCGGGCTGCGCGGACGTATTCCAGGTTGCGCCCGCGCAGGAACTCGGCGCGCACCACGTCCACCAGGCTCATCCAGGAGAACAACAGCATGATCCCCAGCAGCCACCAGAAGTTGGGCTGCACGAAGCTGGCGAGGATGATCAGCAGGTACAACACCGGCAAGCCCGACCAGATTTCCAGGAAACGCTGCCCGGCCAGGTCGACCCAGCCGCCGTAGAACCCCTGCAACGCGCCGGCGATAACGCCGATGATCGAGCTGAGGACGGTCAGGGTCAGGGCAAACAGCACCGACACCCGGAACCCGTAGATGACCCGGGCCAGGACATCACGGCCCTGGTCATCGGTGCCCAGCAGGTTGACGCTTGACGGCGGTGCGGGCGCCGGGACCTTCAGGTCGTAATTGATGCTCTGGTAGCTGAACGGGATCGGCGCCCATAAGGTCCACGCATCCTTGGCCTTGAGCAGCTCCTGGATGTACGGGCTCTTGTAGTTGGCCTCCAGCGGGAACTCGCCGCCGAAGGTCGTCTCGGGGTAGCGCTTGAGCGCTGGAAAGTACCAGTCGCCGTCGAAATGCACCGCCAGCGGCTTGTCATTGGCGATCAGTTCCGCACCCAGGCTGAGCACGAAGAGGATCAGGAACAGCCACAGCGACCACCAGCCGCGTTTGTTCGCCTTGAACCGCTCGAATCGGCGGCGATTGAGGGGGGACAGGTTCATCTCAATGCTCCCGGCTGGCGAAGTCGATGCGCGGATCGACCAGGGTGTAGGTGAGGTCGCCGATCAACTTCACGATCAGCCCCAGCAGGGTGAAGATGAACAGCGTACCGAACACCACCGGGTAGTCGCGGTTGATCGCCGCTTCAAAGCTCATCAGGCCCAGGCCGTCGAGGGAGAAGATCACTTCGACCAGCAACGAGCCGGTGAAGAAAATCCCGATGAAGGCCGACGGGAAACCGGCGATGACCAACAGCATCGCGTTACGGAATACATGGCCGTAGAGCACACGATGGTGGGTCAGGCCTTTGGCCTTGGCGGTGATCACGTACTGCTTGTTGATCTCGTCGAGGAAGCTGTTTTTGGTCAGCAGCGTCATGGTCGCGAAGTTGCCGATCACCAGCGCGGTGATCGGCAGTGCCAGGTGCCAGAAGTAATCGAGGATTTTGCCGCCCCAACTCAACTCATCGAAGTTGTTCGAGGTGAGGCCGCGCAACGGGAACCAGTCGAAGTAACTGCCGCCGGCAAACACCACGATCAGCAGGATGGCGAAGAGGAACGCCGGGATCGCATAGCCGACGATGATCGCCGAACTGGTCCACACGTCGAAGTGGCTGCCGTGTCGCGTGGCCTTGGCGATACCCAGCGGGATCGATACCAGGTACATGATCAGCGTGCTCCACAACCCGAGGGAGATGGACACCGGCATCTTCTCCTTGATCAGGTCGATGACCTTGGCATCGCGGAAGAAGCTGTCGCCGAAGTCCAGCCGGGCGTAGTTCTTGACCATGATCCACAAGCGTTCCGGCGCCGATTTGTCGAAGCCGTACATCTTCTCGATTTCCTTGATCAGCGCCGGGTCCAGCCCCTGGGCCCCCCGATAACTGGAGCCGGCCACGGAGACTTCGGCACCACCGCCGGCAATACGGCTGGTGGCGCCTTCAAAGCCTTCGAGCTTGGCGATCATCTGCTCCACCGGGCCGCCGGGGGCGGCCTGGATGATGATGAAGTTGATCAGCAATATGCCGAACAGCGTGGGGATGATCAGCAGCAGGCGGCGAACAATATAGGCCAGCATTCAATTGCCTCCGCTCGCCGGGTCGGCGCTTTGAGTCGTGTCCAGGGAAACCGCGGGCTTGACGTTGGGTTTAGCCCACCAGGTGATGGTGCCGACGTCATAGCGTGGCGGCACCTTGGGGTGGCCCAGGTGGTCCCAGTAGGCGACGCGGAACGTCTTGATGTGCCAGTTGGGAATGACGTAGTAGCCGAACTGCAGCACGCGGTCCAACGCCTTGGCGTGAGCGACCAGGCTTTTGCGCGAGTCGGCGTTGATCAACTCTTCGACCAATTGGTCGACCGCCGGGTCCTTGAGGCCCATGTAGTTACGGCTGCCGGGTTTGTCGGCGCTGGGGGAACTCCAGAACTCACGCTGCTCGTTGCCGGGCGATGTGGATTGGGGGAAGCTGCCCACCAGCATGTCGAAGTCGCGCGAGCGCAGGCGGTTGATGTACTGCGACACGTCGACCCGGCGAATCACCAGGTCGATGCCCAAATCGGCGAGGTTGCGCTTGAAGGGCAGCAGGATCCGTTCGAATTCGGTCTGGGCCAGCAGGAACTCGATGGTCACCGGTTTGCCGGTGGTGTCGACCATTTTGTCGTTGACGATCTTCCAGCCGGCCTGCTGCAGCAATTGGTAAGCCTCGCGTTGCTGGGCGCGGATCATGCCGCTGCCGTCGGTCTTGGCCGGTTCGAAGGCTTGGGTGAAGACCTCGGCCGGGATCTTGTCGCGCAGCGGTTCGAGAATTGCCAGCTCGTCCGGGCCGGGTAGACCGGTGGCGGCCATTTCCGAGTTTTCAAAGTAGCTGCGGCTACGGGTATAGGCGCCGTTGAACAGTTGCTTATTGCTCCATTCAAAGTCCAGCAACAGGCTGATCGCCTTGCGCACACGTACATCCTGGAACATGGGCTTGCGGGTATTGAACACAAAACCCTGCATGCCGGTGGGGTTGCCGTTGGGGATCTCTTCCTTGATCAACCGACCTTGAGCGACCGCCGGAATGTTGTAGGCGTTGGCCCAGTTCTTGGCGCTGATCTCCAGCCAGTAATCGAACTGCCCGGCCTTCAGCGCTTCCAGGGCGACGGTGTTATCGCGGTAATAGTCGGTGATGCGGCTGTCGAAGTTGTAGAAACCCTGGGTGACCGGCAGGTCCTTGGCCCAGTAGTCCTTGACCCGCTCATAGCGAATCATGCGTCCGGCCTTGACCTCGACGACCTTGTACGGCCCGCTGCCCAGAGGGATTTCCAGGTTGCCCTTGGAAAAGTCGCGGGTCGCCCACCAATGCTTGGGCAGTACCGGCAATTGCCCGAGGATCAGCGGTAACTCGCGATTGTTGGTGCGTTTGAACTTGAACAGCACGCGCAATGGGTCTTCAGCCACCACTTCATCAACGTCGGCGTAGTAGGTGCGGTAGATCGGTGAACCGTCCTTGAGCAGTGTCTGGAAGGTGAACACCACATCGTCGGCGCGGATCGGCTGCCCATCATGAAAGCGCGCTTCGGGGCGCAGATAGAAGCGTACCCAGCTGTTATCCGGGGCCTTTTCGATCTTGCCGGCGACCAGGCCGTATTCGGTGACGGGTTCGTCCAGGCTCTGCATGGCCAGGGTGTCATAGACCAGGCCGATGTTATCGGCGGGCACACCTTTGCTGATGTAGGGGTTGAGGCTGTCGAAGCCGCCCATGGCCGACTCGCGGAAAGTACCGCCCTTGGGCGCATTGGGGTTTACGTAGTCGAAGTGCTTGAAGTCGGCGGGGTACTTCGGCGGCTCGTTGTAGAGCGTCAACGCATGTTGCGGCGCGGCCTGGGCCGCGGTACACAGCAAGAGGCTGCCAAGCAGTGCCGTACGCAAAGACATCATTGGGCTTTCTCCGAAGCTTTGAGCCACCATGCGCTCAGGCCCAGACTGTAGGGCGGCGTGGTGACAAAGGCGAACCGGTTGCGGTAGGCCAGTCGATGATAGTTGAGGTACCAGTTGGGAATGCTGTAGTGCTGCCACAGCAGCACCCGGTCCAGCGCCCGGCCGGCGGCCAGTTGCTCCTCGCGGGTTTGCGCGGCGAGCAGTTGTTCCAGCAAGTGATCGACCACGGGGTTGGCGATGCCTGCATAGTTCTTGCTGCCCTTGATCGCGGCCTGGCTGGAGTGGAAGTACTGCCACTGCTCAAGACCCGGGCTCAAGGTCTGGTTGAGGGTCATCAGGATCATGTCGAAGTCGAACTGATCCAGGCGTTGCTTGTATTGCGCCCGGTCAACGGTGCGCAGGCGGGCGTCGACGCCGATGCTGATCAGGTTCTCGACATAGGGCTGCAGGATGCGCTCCAGGTTCGGGTTGACCAGCAGGATCTCCAGGCGCAGCGGCTGCCCCTGGCTGTCGAGCAAGCGTTGCCCCGACAGCTTCCACCCGGCATCTGCGAGCAATGCCAAGGCACGACGCAGGGTGTCACGGGGGATGCCACGCCCATCGGTCTGCGGCAGGCTGAACGGCTGGGTGAACAGTGGCGCCGGCAACTGCTCGCGGTAGGGTGAGAGCATCAGCCATTCATGCCCCACCGGCACACCGGTCGCCGAAAACTCGCTGTTGGGGTAGTAACTGACGCTGCGTTTGTAAGCACTGCTGAACAGCGAGCGGTTGGTCCATTCAAAGTCGAACATCAGCCCCAGGGCTTCGCGCACTTTGGCTTGGCTGAAAGTCGGCCGCCGTGTGTTCATGAACAACCCCTGGCTTTGGGTCGGGATCTGGTGGGCGATCTGCGCCTTGATCACGTCGCCTCGGTTGACCGCCGGAAAGTTGTAGCCCGTGGCCCAGTTCTTGGCCTGGTGCTCGATATAGATGTCGAACTCGCCGGCCTTGAAGGCTTCGAACGCGACGTCACTGTCACGGTAGAACTCCACTTCGACCTTGTCGTAGTTGTAGAAACCCTGGTTGACCGGCAGGTCCTTGCCCCAGTAGTCCTTGACCCGCTCGAACACCAGTTGCCGCCCCGGCGTGACCTTGGTGATGCGGTACGGCCCGCTGCCCAGTGGCGGCTCGAAGGTGGTGGCCTTGAAGTCGCGGTTTTTCCAGTAATGCTGGGGCAGCACGGGCAACTCGCCCAGGCGCAGGATCAGCAGCGGGTTGCCGGCGCGCTTGAAGACAAAGCGGATACGATGACGATTGAGAATGTCGACCCGCGCCACTTCCTGCAAGTTGGTGCGGTATTGCGGGTGGCCTTCGGTCAGCAGCGTACGGTAGGAAAACGCCACGTCATACGCCGTGATCGGCTTGCCATCGTGAAAGCGGGCTTCGGGGCGCAGATTGAACACCACCCAACTGCGGTCCTCGCTGTACTCCACCGATTGCGCGATCAGGCCGTAGCTGGACGTGGGCTCATCCCCGGACGGCGCGTACTGGCCGGTGCCGACCATCAGCGGCTCGTTCAGCTCGTTGACGCCGTATTGCAGGAAATTGGCGGTGGAAACCGGGCTGCTGCCCTTGAAGGTGTAGGGGTTGAGCGTGTCGAACGTGCCAAATGCCATCACCCGCAACGTACCGCCTTTGGGCGCTGCAGGGTTTACCCAATCGAAGTGGGTGAATTTGGCCGGGTACTTGAGTGTGCCGAACTGCGCGTAACCGTGGCTCTCGGTAATCGTCGCGTTCGCAGCAAAGCTCAAGGCCAGACTTATTAGTAGAAGGAGGGGACGCTTCAAGGCAGAGATCCGATCCAGGCGGCTTGGGCTTTATGATCGGTACAGTAACAGCTTGTTCCCGCTGGAAAAAGCTGGTTTATGTAGCGAGCGGGCTTGCCCCGCGCTGGGTGGCGCAGCCACCCCAAATCCAGGCACCTCGGTCTTTCTGACACACCACGGCGTCTTTGTTAGGGCGGCTGCGCCGCCCAGCGCGGGGCAAGCCCGCTCACTACAGAAACGGCTATCGTGGGCCGGAAACGACGAGCATCTGCCCTGGCTTCAATGCCTGGCCCGTGCGCGGGTTCCAACGCTTGAGGTGTTGCATCTCAACGTTGAAGCGCTTGGCAACGATGTACAACGAGTCGCCTTTCTTGACCTTGTATTGCACCGGCTTCTTGCTGCTGGCCACGACTTTGCGCGTGTCCTGCATCACCAGGGTCTGGCCGACCTTGAGTGCCTGGCCGTTGAGCTTGTTCCAGCGTTGCAGGTCATGCACGTCGACCTTGTTCGCCTTGGCGATCAGGGTGAGGTTGTCGCCAGTGCGCACCTTGTAGCTGCGGGTACGTCCGGCAACGGCTTTTGTCTCGACTTCGTCGAACACGGCCTTTTTCGGGCGCATGGCCAGCAATTCCTCCGGACGCATCGTCGAAAGGGTGCTGGTCAGCAGATGCGCCTTGGAACTGGGCACCAGCAGATGCTGGGGGCCGTCCAGGGTGGTGCGTTGTTTCAGGGCCGGATTGAGCTGGAACAGTTCGTCTTCGTCGATTTCAGCCAGTGCCGCGACCCGTGACAGGTCCATGCTCTGTTTGACTTCAACCACTTCGAAGTACGGCTGGTTGGCGATCGGGCTCAGGTTGACACCGTATGCCTCCGGTGCCAGTACCACTTGGGACAGCGCCAGGAACTTGGGCACGTAGTCCTTGGTTTCCTGGGGCAGGGGCAGGTTCCAGTAGTCGGTGGGCAGGCCTAGTTTCTCGTTACGCTCGATGGCCCGGCTGACCGTGCCTTCGCCGGCGTTATAGGCCGCCAGGGCCAGCAACCAGTCGCCGTTGAACATGTCATGCAGGCGCGTCAGGTAGTCCAGTGCGGCGGTCGTGGAAGCGGTGATGTCACGGCGGCCGTCGTAGGCGCGGGTCTGGCGCAGGTTGAAGTAGCGCCCGGTGGAGGGAATGAACTGCCACAAACCGACCGCATCGCTACGCGAATAGGCCATTGGGTTGTAGGCACTTTCAATCACCGGCAGCAGCGCCAGCTCCAGGGGCATGTTGCGTTCTTCAAGGCGCTCGACGATGTAGTGAATGTAGAGGCTGCCGCGTTCTCCGGCGTTTTCCAGAAAGGACGGGTTGCTGGCGAACCACAAGCGCTGTTGCTCGATGCGCGGGTTGACGCCCAGGCCTTCCTGCAATTGAAAGCCCCGTCGCATGCGTTCCCAGACATCCTGGGGCACTTCGGGGCTGGGCTTCTCTGAGAGCCAGATAGGTTTTTGCTTGATCTTGGCGGCAAGATTGGGTTTGGGTTGCACGGTGGATTGTGCAGCGAAATTTGTCGATTGGCAGCCCGCCAGAGTCGCGGACACAGCCACCGCCACGGCTTGAGCCAGGCGGGTCAATGCGTCTGAAGAAATGGATTTACGAATAGATGACGACATTGGCTGGAAGTAAGTTCCGGGCAAAAATGTCGGGCGATTCTAGAAAGCGCTTCGGTTCCGGTCAACCATTCAGAAATTGCGTATCAGATTGCTTCCCGTTAGAACTTATCTTTCCACGCCCTCAAGCTAGCAAACACCTCGGCCCCAGAGCGGTTGTCGCGACCGTTCCGTTCGTCCGCTTTTTGTTTAACGGATGTTTCAGCGGTGCGCAGAAAAGGGTTGGTGCGTTTTTCCAGGGCCAGGTTCGACGGCAGTGTCATCTCGCCACGGGCTCGCAACTGGTTGACGTCAGCCACCCGTTCGGCAATATCGGCGTTATCCGGCTCCACGGCCTGGGCGAATTTAAGGTTGCTTTGCGTGTACTCGTGAGTGCAATACACCAACGTGTCGGCGGGCAGGGCGGCGAGGCGTTGCAGCGAGGCGTGCATTTGCTCTGGAGTGCCTTCGAACAGGCGCCCACAGCCGGCGGCGAACAGCGTGTCGCCACAGAACAGTACGCCCTGGTGGTAATAGGCTATGTGGCCCAGGGTGTGGCCGGGCACCGTGTAAACGTCGAAGTCCCAGCCCAGCACCGTGACACGGTCGTTATCCAGCAGGGCAATGTCGCGTGCCGGGATCTTCTCACTGGCCGGGCCGTAGACCTTGGCGTCGGTAGCACTTTTCAAGGGCTCCACACCGCCGACATGATCATGGTGGTGGTGGGTGATCAGGATATCGCTGAGCTGCCAGCCGGGGTTGGCCTGGAGCCAGGCAAGTACCGGCCCGGCATCGCCAGGGTCGACGACGGCGCAGCGCTGGGTGCTTGGGTCTTGTAACAACCAGATGTAGTTGTCGGTGAAGGCGGGTAGCGCACTGATCTGTATCATTCTTCGATTCGCCAAGCTGAACACATTGGTGCATCTTAGAACGTCTAGGCGAGTTGGAGAATGCAATGACTGATAAAGCGTTCGCCCAGGCCGATCCTGAGTGGCTGGCCCTGATCAGCGCGGCCCGCGAGTGGCTGTCCGGGCCGATAGGGCAATTTCTGCTGGACGAAGAACGGCGCATGCTCGAAGACGAGCTGGGGCGCTTCTTCGGCGGTTACCTGGTGCATTACGGCCCCTCGGCGCAGACGCCGCCGTCGGCCCCACAGGTGCAGCGCAATGTGCGTCTGGGGGCGCCGTTGCCCGGTGTGGAAATCGTATGCGAGGAACAAGCCTGGCCACTGAGCGAGCACGCCGCCGATGTGGTGGTGTTGCAACATGGCCTGGATTTTTGCCTGTCTCCCCACGGTTTGCTCCGTGAAGCCGCCAGCAGCGTACGCCCCGGTGGCCATCTGCTTATTATCGGCATCAACCCCTGGAGCAGTTGGGGAATGCGCCATCTGTTCGCCCATGACGGCCTGCGCCAGGCGCGCTGCATCGCGCCGTCGCGGGTGGGAGACTGGCTGAACCTGCTGGGCTTCGCGCTGGAGAAACGCCGCTTCGGGTGCTATCGTCCGCCGCTTGCGTCGACCAAGTGGCAGACACGCCTGGCCGGCTGGGAGCGCCGGGCCGGGGCCTGGCAGCTGTCGGGTGGTGGCTTCTATTTGTTGGTGGCGCGCAAGATTGTGGTCGGGCTTCGGCCGGTGCGCCAGGTGCTACGCCAGCCCGTGGGCAAGCTGGTGCCGATGCCGATGGCCAAGGTCAACCGCAAGCAGAGTGAACCGTAAAACCCTTTTTTTGATTTCAGGCCGAGTGACCGATGACCGATAGCGTAGAACTCTTCACCGACGGCGCCTGCAAGGGCAACCCTGGCCCGGGCGGCTGGGGTGCCCTGCTGGTGTGCAAGGGCGTGGAGAAGGAACTGTGGGGCGGCGAAGCCAACACCACCAACAACCGCATGGAGCTGATGGGCGCCATTCGTGGCCTGGAAGAGCTCAAGCGACGCTGCAACGTGCTGCTGGTGACTGACTCGCAGTACGTGATGAAGGGCATCAATGAGTGGATGGTCAACTGGAAAAAACGGGGTTGGAAGACTGCCGCCAAGGAACCGGTCAAGAATGCCGACCTGTGGCAATTGCTCGATGAACAATGCAATCGCCACGACATTACCTGGAAATGGGTACGCGGGCACATCGGCCATCCCGGTAACGAGCGGGCAGACCAGTTGGCTAACCGTGGCGTGGACGAAGTGCGGGGTTACAAGCAGAGCTGATGTTCAGAGTGCGGCGATGGCCTGTGCCAGCTGCATGTCGGTAAAGGTTTGCCCTGGCAGGCGTTCGCGAATGTGTACCAGCGCCGCCTCCAGGCGCACACCACGGATCTGGCCATCCGTGGCAACAAAAGATTCGGCGTCGTCCCGTGCCGCTTGAACGATCTTGTCATCCTTGAATGACGAACTGGTGCCCCGAGTGGCACTCATGGACAGGCTCACCAGCGCGTCGGTGGTCATGACGAAGCTGGTGGCGTGTGCCGTGCAGGTGCTGCCCAACAGCAACAGGGTGCACAGTAGTTTTGGCGGGTTCATGGTGGTTGTGGGACCTGTATCAACTAGGGCGTGCAGGCTAACAAGGGCGCCTTGGGCAAAACTGCTGCAGCTTTGCTAAGGATTGTAAAAAACTGTCGAGCCTTGAGCGCCTTGGCCCGGTCTTGGGTTGCCCGGGCCATGGCGTGCTAAGATTGCGCGCCTTGAAATACATCACACCGCTGAGAGTTGAACCCTGATGGCCATCCGATCCGTAGTACTCGATACCGAAACCACCGGCATGCCGGTGACCGATGGTCACCGGATCATCGAGATCGGCTGCGTCGAGTTGATGGGCCGTCGCCTCACCGGCCGTCATTTCCATGTCTACCTGCAACCGGATCGGGACAGTGACGAGGGCGCTATCGCCGTTCACGGCATCACCGATGAATTCCTCAAAGGCAAGCCGCGCTTTGCCGAAGTGGCCGATGAGTTCTTCGAGTTCATCAACGGCGCCCAACTGATCATCCATAACGCGGCGTTCGACGTTGGCTTCATCAACAACGAATTCGCCCTGATGGGGCAGATGGACCGGGCGGATATTTCCCAGCACTGCTCGATCCTCGACACCCTGATGATGGCGCGTGAACGCCACCCGGGCCAGCGCAACAGCCTCGATGCATTGTGCAAACGCTACGGTGTCGACAACTCCGGCCGTGAATTGCATGGCGCCTTGCTCGACTCCGAGATTCTCGCCGACGTCTACCTGACCATGACCGGTGGCCAGACCAGCCTGTCCCTGGCTGGTAATGCATCCGACGGCAGCGGCTCGGCGGAAGGTTCGGGCAATCGCCCTTCGGAAATTCGCCGGCTGCCGGCTGATCGTAAAGCGACCACCATTATCCGTGCCAGCGAGCAGGACCTGGCCGAGCATGCGGCGCGATTGGAAGCGATTGCCAAGGCGGCGGGTGCACCGGCGTTGTGGTCGCAGCTGGCGGAGCAATAATCTTCATTCGCCACATTCTCTTCCAGCTTCTACCCTGAGTGCATAGCCCTCAGGACCACAAGCCGTCATGTACAAAGACTTGAAGTTTCCCGTTCTGATCGTGCATCGCGACATCAAGGCCGACACCGTTGCCGGTGACCGGGTTCGAGGCATCGCCAGGGAATTGGAACAAGAGGGCTTCAGTATCTTTTCTGCCGTGGACTATGCCGAGGGGCGGCTGGTGGCATCGACCCATCACGGCTTGGCCTGCATGCTGATTGCCGCTGAAGGTGCCGGGGAAAATACCCATCTGCTGCAAAACATGGTCGAACTGATTCGCCTGGCACGGGTGAGGGCGCCCAACCTGCCGATCTTCGCGCTGGGCGAGCAAGTCACTCTGGAAAACGCCCCGGCGGACGCCATGAGTGAACTCAATCAACTGCGCGGCATTCTTTATCTGTTCGAAGACACGGTGCCGTTTCTCGCCCGGCAGGTGGCTCGCGCTGCGCGGACCTACCTGGACGGCTTGTTGCCACCATTCTTCAAGGCCCTGGTCCAGCACACCGCCGATTCCAATTACTCTTGGCACACCCCCGGCCACGGGGGCGGCGTGGCCTATCGAAAAAGCCCGGTGGGGCAGGCGTTCCATCAGTTTTTCGGTGAGAACACGCTGCGTTCGGATTTGTCCGTTTCAGTACCGGAACTCGGTTCGCTGCTGGATCACACCGGGCCGCTGGCCGAAGCCGAAGCCCGCGCCGCACGCAACTTTGGCGCTGACCACACCTTCTTCGTCATCAATGGCACGTCCACCGCCAACAAGATCGTGTGGCACTCCATGGTCGGCCGTAACGACCTGGTGCTGGTGGATCGCAACTGCCACAAGTCGGTACTGCACTCGATCATCATGACCGGGGCTATCCCGCTGTACCTGTGCCCGGAGCGCAATGAGCTGGGCATCATCGGCCCGATTCCCCTGAGCGAATTCAGCCCCGAGGCCATCCGCGCCAAGATCGACGCCAGCCCCCTGACCCGTGGCCGGCCGGCGAAGGTGAAGATGGCGGTGGTGACCAATTCGACCTACGACGGCTTGTGCTACAACGCCGAGCTGATCAAGCAACAACTGGGCAGCAGTGTCGAGGTGCTGCACTTCGATGAGGCCTGGTACGCTTACGCGGCCTTTCACGAGTTTTTTGCCGGGCGCTACGGCATGGGCACTTCACGCACACCGGACAGCCCCCTGGTGTTCACCACCCACTCGACGCACAAGTTGCTGGCCGCCTTCAGCCAGGCGTCGATGATCCATGTTCAGGATGGTGGCGCCCGCCAACTGGATCGTGACCGCTTCAACGAAGCCTTCATGATGCATATCTCCACTTCGCCGCAATACAGCATCATCGCCTCGCTGGACGTCGCCTCGGCAATGATGGAAGGGCCGGCCGGGCGCTCGCTGTTGCAGGAAATGTTCGACGAAGCCCTGAGCTTTCGTCGTGCGTTGGCCAACCTGCGCCAGCATCTGGCCGCTGACGATTGGTGGTTCTCGATCTGGCAACCGCCGTCGGTGGCGGGCATCGACCGGGTTGTCACGACGGACTGGCTGTTGCATCCCGGCGACGACTGGCATGGTTTTGGCGACGTGGCCGAGGATTATGTGCTGCTGGACCCGATCAAAGTGACGCTGGTGATGCCTGGCCTCAACGCCGGAGGAGCCTTGAGCGACCGGGGTATCCCGGCGGCGGTGGTCAGCAAGTTCCTCTGGGAGCGCGGGCTGGTGGTGGAGAAGACCGGCCTGTATTCATTCCTCGTGTTGTTCTCCATGGGCATTACCAAAGGTAAATGGAGTACCTTGCTCACCGAATTGTTGGAGTTCAAGCGTAGCTACGATGCCAATGTCAGCCTGGCCAGTTGTTTGCCATCGGTGTATGCCCAGGGGCCGTCGCGCTATCAGGGTCTGGGGCTGCGTGACCTCTGTGATCAATTGCACAGTTGTTACCGCAGCAATGCCACCGCCAGGCACCTCAAGCGCATGTACACGGTGTTGCCGGAAATCGCGATGAAACCGGCCGACGCCTACGACCAACTGGTGAGAGGTGAGGTGGAAGCCGTTTCCATCGATGCCTTGCCTGGGCGCATCGCAGCGGTGATGCTGGTGCCTTATCCGCCGGGCATTCCGTTGATCATGCCCGGCGAGCGTTTTACCGAGGCAACGCGGTCGATCATTGATTACCTGGCATTCGCCCGCACGTTCGACAGCGGCTTCCCCGGGTTTGTCGCCGATGTTCATGGGCTGCAGCACGAAGATGACGGTCATGGTCGTTGTTACACCGTCGATTGCATCAAGGATTAAGGATGGTTATGCACGCAGTGATGAACGTGAAGTATCCGGGGCTCAGTGTCCGCGTGGCCGACGAGGGCTTCGATGCCTATGTGTGGGGCAATGACTTCAGCTTTGAGGTCAGTGGCTACGGCCAGCCGCAGATGGGCAAGCGGGTTGACGAATGGCCTGTGGAGCGGATCCTGCCGTACCGCAAGTGCTATGGCATAGACCCGGAAGAGTTCGCCAGTTTCCGTAACGCCGCCGACAGCGCAGTCTTCATGGCTTACCTCGATGATCGGGCGGTAGGGCATATTGTGGTGAGCACCAACTGGAATGGCTTTGCCCATGTTGATGAGTTGGCGGTGGTCCTGTCTGCGCGTCGCCATGGTGTGGCCAAGGCGCTGCTGGATGTGGCGCAGTTCTGGAGCCGCAAGAAAAACCTGCCGGGCATGATGCTGGAAACCCAGAACAACAACCTCGGGGCCTGCCGCTTGTATGAGCGATGTGGCTATGTGATGGGGGGCGTCGACCACCTGCGCTATCGGGGCATTGATCCGCAAACCCGCGAAGTGGCGATCTTCTGGTACCGCTTGTTCAAGACGGAAACCGCAGCGTCCTAGCCTGCCAACAGGCCTTCTGCCTTCTGCGTGACAATCTCCAGCAACGCATTCAGGGCAGGGGCAGTCACGCTGTCCTTCAGGGTCAGCGCATACAGGCTGACCTGGATCGGCGGTGACAGCGGGCACGCGTCCAACCCTGCTTCCCGTGCGCCGAATGCGGTAAACGGGTCGACAATCGCCAAGCCTTCCCCGGCCTCCACCATGCTGCGCATCATCTGGTAGGTCTGTACGCGCGTCTGCACCACCGGCAACGGGCGCAGGGCTCGCAGCTTGGCGTCCAGCAGGCGGCTGAGCGGGTCCTGGCCTTCGAGACCGATCATCGACTGCCCCGCCAGGTCCTGCAGGGCAATGTACTTCTGCCTGGGTTTGAGCCAGCCATGGGGAGCGAGCAGTTGCAATTTGCCTTGGGCCAATACGGTGCTTTGAATTTGTGGATGTTCCGGGTCATGCAGGCTCAGGCCTACATCGGCCTCGTGCAACAACAGGCTCCTGACAATTTCCCGGGTCGGCAGGCTCGACAGGTTGCACGGCGTGTCCTGGAAGCGTCGGCGTAGCATGGCGATGCTTTGCGGCAGCAACTGGTTGGCCAGGGGCGGGGTGCACAGGGCGCGCAGGGTCGGCGCGTGATGGTGTTTCAACCGGTTGGCCAGGCGTTGCACCGGCTCCAGGGCCTCGTAGAGGTGGGCGATTTCGGCCTGCAGTTCCAGGGTCTCGCGCGTGGCTTGCAAGCGCCCACGCACACTGGCAAACAGCATGAAACCTAATTGCTGCTCGGCGTCTTTGAGCACGGCGTCTACATCGCCCACGGGGAGTTGCAACCATTCGGCGGCAGTGCCGAGGTGTCCGGTTTGCAAGATGGCCTGAATCACTTCGATATGACGTAAACGCATCGCCGGAGTCTAGGGTGCGCGCGACGGTGTTTCAATGGCCGGGGCAAAAGAGCGCATGTTGCGAGGGCATATCGGGTAATCATGCGTGCAACTGCAACGAGCAGGCCCTATAAAGAGCGTATTGATTTTATCAAGGAGGCGTACCCATGCGCGGACTGACCACAGTGGCGGGACCGTTGCACACCCAACGCGGTTATACGCGTTGGGCGGCATTGACGGTGGTGCTGGTCATCGGCCTGTTGGCCGTGGCCTTGGGGCCGCGGTTGTTTGGTGATGTGACCCTGGTCGAGATCGCCAGCGCCAAAGCCCAGGTGAGCCGGCTCGGTGAGGCCGTCGAACGCTTTCATCAAGATACCGGTCGCTATCCTGGCGATGAGGAGGGGCTTGAAGCGCTCATCCGGCAACCCGCCGGAGAGGCCAGCTGGAAGGGCCCTTATGTCGACGAGGCGTTGCTGACGGATCCTTGGGGTATTGCCTACCAGTATCACTATCCGTCGAGCCAGCCCAATACTCCCTTCGATCTGTTCTCCTTCGGCAAGGACCGCACGCTGGGCGGCGTCGGGGATAACAAGGATATTACCTACGGCGACCTCTGATACATCTGGCATAACCTGGCGACCTGATTAGAATGGTGCATCTGATCATCAACGACCAATGCCGATGACTCGGCACTTAAAACAACAACAGGTCTGGTCTCAAATGCCTCTACCCACGAACATCTTCGGGGTAACGGCCAAGCAACTCCTGGTACTGGCAACCCTGGGGTGTGCGGCTGCTTATCTCTTGAACAATCAAGAAGAACATTCACCTGAAACCCTGGCGCTCGAAGCGTTTATCCGTTCCCAGGAACAGGTGAGCGAGCGCGTCGGCGCCGTGCTGGAAATGGCGTTGGTCAGGCAGGTTGTGGCTTACCCCACCAACACTACATCGGGGTACAAGCGTTCGATGTTTGTCGTCGAGGGCGAGAGAGGGCAGTTGATGGTGACGCTCAAGCAAATGGACGGCGAGCCAGGGGTCGAGGTGACTGAGATGCGTAACCGGTGATCCGCCAGCCCAGTCAGTGGCAGCCAGGGCCAGGACTGAGCAGGTCGACCAGGCGAGATCTTATGAGGCGAGGGTGGTTTGCGATTCGCGCACGATGATCGTGCCCGACTGGATCAATTTGAATTCATCACCTTCCAGTTTTTCTACGCGGTCGCCAATGGCCAACTTGTAGGTTGTGGTAGGCGTCGAGCCAGCCTGGCTGTCCTGCGCCGGGTTGGATTCCTGGAACTCATGCACCGAATACACACGTCCTTCCGCGTCTCTGGCATGGAACTGTCCGACAAGTACTGCAGCCATCTGTTTAGAACCTCTGGAGATAAACACTCGATTTCGGTTCTGTAGACCGTCATGAAGCGGGGTAGTTTACCTATAAGAAAAAAATACTATTCGTTGAAGTTTTCAGACACTTCCTACGCACTTCCTGCGCATTGCGCGCTGCGGAAAACCTCTCGAGGATTATCACAACCTGCTGGTGATCACGCCGCGAAGGCTCTATAACTACACACTCCTTAGTCAGACGTCGGGAAAAATCAATGAGCAAGGTCTACACGGTTGCCGTCCTGGTGGGCAGCTTGAGAAAAGCCTCGATCAACCGCAAGGTCGCCCAGGCATTGGCTGAACTGGCCCCTGCCAACCTCAAGTTGAACATTGTCGAAATTGGCGATTTGCCGCTCTATAACGAGGATATCGACGGTGCTACACCGCCGGCAGCCTACAGTACTTTCCGTCAGCAGGTCAGTTCATCCGACGCGGTGTTGTTTGTGACCCCGGAATACAACCGTTCCGTGCCCGCGCCGTTGAAGAATGCCATCGACGTCGGTTCCCGCCCATACGGGCAAAGCGCCTGGAGTGGCAAGCCCGGGGCGATCATCAGCGTTTCGCCGGGTGCCATTGGTGGGTTTGGCGCCAACCATCATCTGCGCCAGTCCCTGGTGTTCCTCGACGTGCCCTGCATGCAGCAGCCGGAAGCCTACCTGGGTGGCGCGGGCAGCGTGTTTGACGAGGCGGGAAAACTCTCGGACAAGACCCGGCCGTTTCTGCAGGCGTTTATCGATGCCTTCGGCAAGTGGGTTGCCAAACAGCACGGCTGATGGCCTCGAACCCGGCCGACAAGGCCGGGTTTTTACTGAGGGTTCAGGTCAGTTGATCGGCCAGCAGCAGCGCCAGTGCGGTACTTTTCAGACGCGATGCCCGATCGACTTCCGGCCCCAGGATCGTCTTCTCCACATACAGTGAATGCACGTTCGTCACTCCAATAAAGCCGAGCCAGGCGTCCATGTACGGGCGCTGGAAATCCATGGCCTGGGCGTCCGGTGCAGAAAAGTCCATACCGCGTGCATACACATTGACGGCGGTCTTGTCCTGCAGCAAGCCTCGCAGGCCGTGCTCGGGGCTGAACTCGAACAGCACATCCTTCTGTGACACCACGTCGATAAAGTGCTTGAGCTTGTAGGGCACGGCGAAATTCCACAGGGGCACCGAAAACACCAGCACGTCAGCCTGATGCAGATAGGCGGCCAGGGATTTCAGCGCAGCCCAGGCGCCGGCCTGTTCCTCGGTCAAGGGCGTGCCGCTGAGACCGGCGTACTTGGCGTCCATGATCGCGCCATTGAACTCCGGAAGCTCCGGGGCCCATAGGTCCAGGGTGATCACCTCTGTATCCGGAGCATTGTGCTGATAGCGGGCGATAAATTGGCGGGCGACATCCAGGGACGCGGAGCGCTGTTTACGTGGGGAGCATTCGATGTGCAGGAGCGTGGTCATGATGGGCCTCGGGGCAGTTGACCCAGGCATTGCAACATAGTGATGATTGAAATATAAATCGTGTTTTAAGTGCTCATTAATCATTAATTAAAATATGTTCGACATCCTGCTACTCAAAACCTTCGTCGCTGTGGTGGATGAAGGTGGCTTCAGTCGCGCCGCGGCCCGCTTGCATCTCACGCAGTCGGCGGTGAGTGGTCATCTGCGGCGCCTGGAAGAGCAGGTCGGCAAGTCTCTGCTGATCCGCACCACGCGCGCCCAGCAACTGACGCCGGACGGCGCGCGGCTGATCGCTTATGCACGGGGCATTCTGGCGCTGAACCGGGATGCCTGGGCCGAGCTGACGCGCTCGGCCTGGGAAGGCAACCTGCGCCTGGGTGTTTCCGAGGAGTTTGCCGAAGCACGACTGCTGCGCGAATTGCAGGCCGCCGCCGCCGAGTACCCGGGCATGCAGATCAGCGTGCAAGTGGGCATTCCCGGTACGTTATTGGCCCTGATGAAGCAGGGCGAGCTCGACGTGGTGGTGGGATCGTTGTGCGAGTCCGGCGAGCCAGGCCTGGCCTTGTGGCAGGAGCCGCTCGTATGGGCCTGGTGCGCGCAGCCGCGTGCGGTGTTGCCGACGCCCCTGCCACTGGCGCTGTTTCCCGAGCCCTGCCCGTATCGAGAGGCGGCCCTGACCCGCCTGGCGCAGGCCAATATCACGCAGCGCACCGCCGTCCTGTGTACCAGCTATGCCGGGTTGCACGCCGCGGCGCTGGCCGGTTTTGCCATCGCGCCCATGGTTCGCAGCCAGGTCGGCGCGGGCTTGACGGTACTCGGTGCCGAGCACGGTTTACCCGCGCTGCCCGATGCGCAGTTTCGCCTGTTCAGTGCGCCGGATGCGGACCCACGCCTGGTTGAGGTGATCACCCAGGTGGTGGTCCGCTATGGCGCCGCTCCACGCAACTGAAGGTCAGCGCAACCAGTTGGTGCGCGCCAGCTCAATCACTTCATCGCCACGCCCGCTCATGACCGCCTTGAGCATGTACAGGCTGAAGCCCTTGGCCTGTTCCAGCTTGATACTCGGAGGCATCACCAGCTCCTGGGTAGCGGTGACAACATCTACCAGCACCGGGCCGTCATGGGCCAGGGCGCGGCGTAGTGCCGGTTCCAGGTCTTCGGATTGCTCCACGCGGATCCCCAGGATCCCCATGGCGTTGGACATGGCCGCGAAGTCCGGATTTTTCAGCTCGGTACCGGTATCGAGATAGCCCGCCGCTTTCATTTCCATGGCGACAAAACCCAGGGACGCGTTGTTGAACACAATGACTTTCACCGGCAGTTGCAGTTGTGCCAGTGAGATGAAGTCCCCCATCAGCATGGTGAACCCGCCGTCGCCGGACATCGAAATCACCTGGCGCCCAGGAAACGCCGCTTGGGCACCGATGGCCTGGGGCATGGCATTGGCCATGGAGCCGTGATTGAACGAGCCGATCAGGCGGCGCTTGCCATTCATTTTCAGGTAGCGGGCGGCCCAGACGGTCGGCGAGCCCACATCGGCGGTGAAGATTGCATCATCGTCCGCCAGTTCACTGAGCAAGCGGGCGACATATTGCGGGTGAATCGGGCGGTTGGCTTTTGACGGCTGCGCCAGGTCATCCAGCCCCTGGCGGGCTTTCTCGTAATGCTTCAACGAGGTGTCGAGAAAGCTGCGATCGGTCTTGCGGGTCAGGCGGGGCAGCAGTGCATCGATGGTTTCACCGACATCGGCGGCGATGCCCAGGTCCAGGGCGACACGACGTCCCAGGGCCTGGGCATTGCGGTCGACCTGAACGATGGTCGCGTCGGTCGGGTAGAACTGACGGTAGGGAAAGTCGGTGCCGAGCATGACCAGCGTGTCGCAGTTGAGCATGGCGTGGTAGCCCGAGCTGAAGCCGATCAAGCCGGTCATGCCCACGTCGAAGGGGTTATCCCATTCCACATGCTCCTTGCCGCGCAGGGCATGCACCACCGGCGCACCCAGGGCGTCGGCCAGCGCAACGACCTGGGCGTGGGCACCGGCACAGCCGCTGCCGCACAGCAGGGTCACTTTCTGGCTGCCCTGGAGCAGGTCGGTGAGGCGCTGCAGGTCCTGTTCGGCCGGTAGCGTGCGCGGCGCATGCAGGGCTGGCCAGGGCTTGAGCCGGTCTTCGACTTCCAGCAGCGACACATCCCCCGGAATCACCACCACGGCCACGCCCCGGTTGAGAATTGCCGAGCGCATGGCACGGTGCAGCACCTCGGGCATCTGCGCGGGGTTGCTCACCAGTTCGATGAAATGGCTGCACTCCTTGAACAGTTCCTGGGGATGGGTTTCCTGAAAGTAATTGAGGCCGATCTCCGAAGAGGGGATTTGCGCAGCGATAGCCAGTACCGGCACGTGATTACGATGGCAGTCGAACAGGCCATTGATCAGATGCAGGTTACCCGGCCCGCAACTGCCGGCGCATACCGTCAGCTCGCCGGTGACGGCGGCCTCGGCGCCGGCGGCGAACGCCGCGACCTCTTCGTGGCGTACATGCATCCATTCGATGCTGTCCATGCTGCGCAGAGCGTCAGTCAGGCCGTTGAGGCTGTCGCCAGTCAGGCCCCAGATACGCTTGATGCCCGCTTGCTCGAGTGTGGTCGCCAATTGCTGGGCCAGGTTGATTTTCGCCATGAAGCACTCCAATCGTCAGTGAGATGAAAAGCGTCTGATCAGAAGAGGACAGTTCAACCAGGGCGTATGTTCAGCTCGTTGTATGAAGCTTGTGTCATCTGTCCTGCAAAAACTCAGGCATTTGATGACATAACGTGTAGTCATGGAACTCTGGTTTTGTGCATGGCCACTGAGGAGATGAAGCGGCAGGGAGCCCTCTCCTAAACATGTCAGAGGTCTAGCTATGCGGTTATCCAGTCAGTCTGCTATTTCGTCACCGGTCCCAATGGTTCACCCGCAAACAACAGGCACTTCTGCTTCGGCGTTGCCTGACGTGCAGGTTCCAAACGTTTCGAATGTAACGCGGGATTCAACTCGCAATATGGAGCGCTCTACTCAATACCCTATGGCGAGCGAGGAAGAGATCCATACCAGAAACAGGCGTAGTTTGAAGCGGTTCAAGCGACCCAAGCCGCCTGTGGAGGCAGGCTCGGGCAAGCCACCTGTGTCATCTAAACCCCCCAAGCCGATTGTGTCTGCGTTGCCACCTGTGCCGCCGGTGCGCCCCAAGCCGATAACCAAGCTGAAAGGTACGCAGGCCTCTCTGGGGGACTCCCAGAAAATTGTCGGGTTGAACAAAAACAACGCGTTCCCACCACTCCCCAAGCAACTTGCCGCCAGCGCGCGCAGCGCCTTCGTGAATGCGGCGGTAGGCGGTCTGATCAATATCCCATTCACGGTGGGGGAGCATTTTGCGTCTAAAACCATTATTGCCAGGATTGAAGCGCAAGCCAAAATGCCAGGCGCCGAACAGGTCAACGCAAGCGGCGTCAAGACGACCGTAGACCCAGGCGCTACGGAACAGCAAAAAATTGAGGCGCGCCTGGAGAACAATGAAATAAAACTGGAGTTGATGGTCAATTCAATCCTGTCCATCAACGAAGGTCCAGACGCCCCGGCAGTGGGCAAGGGCCCTGGCGCGCCCACTGACACGGGCGGGCGTCTGGCCAATCTGGAAAAAACCATGGATGTTGTTGAGGCGCAGATGAAAGACATCGCGACTAGATACGGGCTTATTTACGAGCCGTATGTCACGCCCGCTTCATCCGAAACACCGACTGAGCAGTCTCGCCTGGAGGTCATCGAGCAGCGGTTGATCCATATGACCCGGATGCTCAAGCGGCTGGTCAAAGTTGCGGAAGCAGACGCTGAGTAGCGCCTGGGTTAAAGCAAGAAAAGCCAGGTGAAAAAAATGGGCACGCCGACGGGGTCGGGTGCCCATTTTTTCATTCAGGCTTAACGTCGACGAAACAGCGGCAGCGGTTCATCAGTTGCAGCCTGGTACGTCACCGAGAAATCCTTGAGGCTTTCCAGCGCTTCGTACGGGTCTTTGTCGGCGCGCAAGGCGAAGGCATCGAACCCGCAACGGTGCAGGTAGAACAGTTGGTCGCGCAGTACATCGCCAATCGCACGCAGTTCGCCTTTGTAACCGTAACGGTCACGCAGCAGACGGGCGTTGGAGTAGTTACGACCGTCGGTGAAGGCCGGGAAGTTCAGGGCGATGACCTGGAAGTGTTCCACGTCCTCGCCGATCTCTTCGGCTTCTTCATCGGCGTCCAGCCACACGCCCAGGCCACCGTCGCGGGCCTTGAGGGCGTGGCCGTGTTCGCGCCACAGGGCCAACGGCACGATCAGGTCGTCGCAGTTGGAGATGCCGTCGAAGCTCGCGTCCTTGGGCAGCAGGTGCCAGGTTTCGTCGACGACTTGGTTGTTCTTAATGATTCGCTGCATAGACGCGCTCCTTGAACAGGTCGATGCCGATGCGCTGGTAGGTGTCGATGAAACGCTCATCTTCGGTACGCTGTTCGATGTACACATCGATCAGTTTGCCGATCACCTCGGGCATGGCTTCCTGGGCGAAGGACGGGCCGAGGATCTTGCCCAGGCTCGCATCACGGCTGGCACTGCCGCCCAGGGACACTTGATAGAATTCTTCGCCTTTCTTGTCCACGCCCAGGATGCCGATGTGACCGACGTGGTGGTGACCACAGGCGTTCATGCAGCCGGAGATGTTCAGGTCCAGCTCGCCGATGTCGAACAGGTAGTCCAGGTCGTCGAAACGGCGTTGGATCGATTCGGCAATCGGGATCGACTTGGCGTTGGCCAGGGAGCAGAAATCGCCACCGGGGCAGCAGATGATGTCGGTCAGCAGGCCGATATTCGGCGTGGCGAAGCCGCTTTCGCGCAGCTCGCCCCATAGCGTGAACAGTTGGCTCTGCTCAACGTCGGCGAGAATGATGTTCTGCTCGTGGGAGGTGCGCAGTTGGCCGAAACTGTAGCGGTCGGCCAGGTCGGCGACGGCGTCCAGTTGCTTGTCGGTGATATCACCCGGCGCAACGCCGGTCGGTTTCAGCGACAGGGTCACCGCCACATAGCCCGGCTGCTTGTGCGCCAGGGTGTTGCGGGCACGCCAGCGGGCGAAGCCAGGGTGTTGCTGGTCGAGGGCGGCGAATTCGGCGTCCTGGTTGGCCAGGGCCTTGTACTCGGGGTCAACGAAGTGCTTGGCCACGCGGTGGACTTCGGCTTCGGTCAGGGTGGTCTGGCCGCCGCGCAGGTGTTCCATTTCGGCGTCGACTTTCTGGGCAAATACCTCAGGGGTCAGCGCCTTGACCAGGATCTTGATCCGGGCCTTGTATTTGTTGTCACGACGGCCGTAGCGGTTGTAGACCCGCAGGATGGCGTCGAGGTAGCTCAACAGGTCCTGCCACGGCAGGAACTCGTTGATGAATGCGCCGACCACCGGGGTACGGCCCAGGCCGCCACCCACCAGCACACGGAAGCCCAGCTCGCCGGCTGCGTTGTACACCGGCTCCAGGCCGATATCGTGCACTTCGATCGCTGCGCGGTCCGAGGTCGAGCCATTGATGGCGATCTTGAACTTGCGCGGCAGGTAGGCGAATTCGGGGTGGAAGGTGGTCCATTGGCGGACGATTTCACACCAGGGGCGCGGGTCGATCAGTTCGTCGGCCGCTACACCGGCAAATTGGTCGGTGGTGACGTTGCGCAGGCAGTTACCGCTGGTCTGAATGGCGTGCATCTGCACGGTGGCCAGTTCAGCCAGGATGTCCGGCACATCTTCCAGCGCCGGCCAGTTGAACTGTACGTTCTGGCGCGTACTGATGTGGGCATAGCCCTTGTCGTAGTCGCGGGCAATCTTGGCCATCATGCGCACCTGGCGCGAAGTCAGCTGGCCATAGGGCACGGCCACCCGCAGCATCGGCGCAAAGCGCTGAACATAAAGGCCATTTTGCAGGCGCAGAGGGCGGAACTCTTCTTCGCTCAGTTCACCTGCCAGATAGCGTCGGGTCTGATCACGGAACTGCTTGACGCGGTCCTCGATGATGCGCTGATCGTATTCGTCGTATACGTACATATAGGTCCTGTTCTCGGCAAATCTGCGCGCACGGCCGCGCACTCCCAACGGAGCCGGCGCACGATACCAGTTTGCGTTTATGCGCAAAAGTGATGTTTGAGTATATGTAAATAACCAAATTGACTAATGAGAACGGTTATCGCGATACCCACATTTGTCATGCGGGCAATCATGAACTTTACTGTGGTCGAGTCTTAGTGCAGTCACCTATAAAACCGACAAGAGGCGATGCGATGAGCAATTCTACAAAGGCCCGTAAACCTGACAGTACCGTTGATGCCTGGGCGATTTTGTTTTTGATCGTTCTGGTGGTGGGCACCGCAGTATTCTGGGTGAGCCACCAGTAAAAAGGCTGTCGCTGAGCCTCGATTGACTGTCGCAATGCCACTATCATGGCGGTCAATGCTCAAGGCTCGGACAACCATGTTGAAGGTTCTGATTACGTGTGTGTGGTTGCTGGGGGCGGCGTACGGGACGATGGCCCAGGCCGCGTCGGTGGTGTTTCTCAATCCCGGCCTGTCGACGGAAACCTTCTGGGTCAGTTATGCGCAATTCATGCAGGCCGCGGCCAAGGACCTCGGCCTGGATTTGCGCGTGCGTTATTCCGAGCGCGACACTCGCAACACCCTGGCCCAGGCCCGGGAAGCGCTGCAAGGCGCCGAGCGCCCCGACTACCTGGTGCTGGTCAACGAACAGTACGTCGCCCCGCAGATTCTGCGCATGGCCCAAGGCAGTGGGGTCAAGTTATTGCTCGTGAATAACGCGCTGACGGCTGATCAGGCGCAAATGCTCGGCAGCGGCGTCAATTGGCTCGGCAGTATGGTGTCCAACGACGAGCAGGCCGGTTACCTGATGCTCAACGACCTGCTGCGTGCTCACGGCCCGGCGGCGCCTGGCGAGACCATAGAGCTGTTGGCATTCTCCGGCGTCAAGACCACCCCGGCGGCCTTGCTGCGTGAACAGGGCCTGCGTCGCGCTCTGGCCGAACACCCGCAGGTGCGCCTGCGCCAGCTGGTCTATGGCGAGTGGAACCGCCAGCGCGCCTATGAGCAGGCCACGCTGCTATTCAAGCGCTACCCGCAGACGACGCTGGTGTGGTCGGCCAATGACGAGATGGCGCTGGGCGCGATGCAGGCCCTGCAAGACAGCGGCCGCGTACCCGGTAGGGACGTGCTGTTCAGTGCGCTCAACAGCTCGCCGGAGGTCTTGAACGCGCGCCTGGACGGGCGGCTGACAACCTTGGTGGCCGGGCATTTTACCCTGGGCGGTTGGGCGATGGTGTTGATCAATGATGATGCCAAGGGCGTCGACATCAATGCCCATGGCGGGCGCGACCGCCAGGAAGCGCTATTCCAACTGATCGATACCGCCCAGGCCCGACGTTTGCTCGAGCCTATGGCAAAGGTGGATTTCCGTACACTGTCCGCCGTCGACAAGCCGGCTTCCTACCGTTACCCCTTCAGCCTGCAACTGCTGTTGCGCTAGACGCCGGCCAGGTGCAGCACGAGCTTGACGATACCGAACAAGGTCAAGGCAAACACCACGGTAAACAGAATGCCCAGCGCTACAAAGTGGCTGGGCTTGCCGTGGGTAAAGTCCCGGGCGCGGTTCTTGCCGCTCTGTACGCCGAAGGCGGCAGCCACGACGCTGTGAAGCATCTGCCAGAAGGTAGGAGGCTTGTTGTTGACTGGATCGTCCATACATCCCTCGACACAAGGTGTGTGAGAGATAGCATAGCCGCTGGCGGGTTGTAGTGAGCGGGCTTGCCCTAATGCCAGTCAGTCAAGCGATAGAACGGACGATGAATAACTTGTGGGAGGGGGCTTGCTCCCGATGAGGGTGTGTCAGCCAGCAGTTTATCGACTGACTCACCGCTATCGGGAGCAAGCCCCCTCCCACAGTGACAGCGTTAAGCCTTGACTGACTGGCATTAGGGTTATGCACGCCCAGGCATTGAATGAAGATCTGCTGGCGTTCCTGAACCGCTGAAACACCGTCTCCTTATTTGGTCGGGCTCGCCCTGATGCCAGTCAGTCAAGCGATAGAACGGACGATGAATAACTTGTGGGAGGGGGCTTGCTCCCGATGAGGGTGTGCCAGTCAGCAATTTACCGACTGACTCACCGCTATCGGGAGCAAGCCCCCTCCCACAGTGACAGCGTTAAGCCTTGACTGACTGGCATTAGGGCTTGCCCGGCCCTTTTTTTATTCAGGACCTTTTTATTCACGCCCAATGCCGACCCAACGCCAAACGGCCCGGCCCACTGATCAACACGCTGGTGAAGATGATCAGCAGCAACCAGCCGAACTGCCCCTCGAACAGCGTCCACTCAGGATGCACCACCAACATCGCAATCAGCAGCACAGCCAGGATCGGCAAGCACGCCAGGCGGGTCAGCACCCCGGCGATGATCAGCAACGGGCACAGCACCTCGGCGAAGATCGCCAACAGCAAGGTGAGATTGGCGCCCAAGTGAAAAGGGTCCTCGATCAATTTCAGCTGCGCGCTGTAGTCCAGCAACTTCGGCAAACCATGGACCCACAGCAGGAACAACGCCCCGCTGACGCGCAAAAACAGCAGCCCGATGTCCTGATGTCTTGATTCGTTCATACGCACCTCGTGTCTAGGGAAACCAAGACGATTGTCTTGCAGCCACCGCCCATTGGCTTGCAGCCATGTGCTCACATGAAAGGGTTCCGATTGAATCAACGGCCGCGTAAGGTAGTCCCACTTCATAGGTCCACGACTACAGGAATCGCACGATGTCCCTGCCTCAAGACATGACGTTGATTGAAATCACCAGCCCTGGCGCCCCCGAGGTGCTCAAGCCACGTTCGGCACCGGTGCCCGCCCCGGCCGCCGGCGAAATCCTGATCCGCGTGCATGCCGCCGGGGTCAACCGCCCCGACGCCCTGCAACGCGCCGGCAAGTACCCGATGAAACCTGGCATGAGCCCGATTCCTGGCCTTGAAGTGGCGGGTGAGGTGGTGGCGCTGGGCGACGGCGTGACGACCTACGCCCTGGGCGACAAGGTGTGCGCGCTGACCAATGGCGGCGGCTACGCGCAATATTGCAGCGTGCCTGCCAGCCAGGCGTTGCCGGTCCCCGACGGCATGGACTGGATTCATGCCGCCGCCATCCCGGAAACCTTCTTCACGGTGTGGGCCAACCTGTTCGGCCTGGGCGGTGCGCACAAGGGCCAGCGTGCCTTGATCCACGGCGGCACCAGCGGCATCGGCACCACCGCGTTGATGCTGTGTCGCGAATTCGGCATCCAGGCCTTTGCCACCGCCGGCAGCGCCGACAAATGCGCCGCCATCACCCAGCTGGGAGCCGAGGCGATCAATTATCGCGAGCAGGATTTCGCTCAGGTCATCGCCGAAAAAACCGGCGGCCAAGGGGTGAATGTGGTGCTCGACATCATGGGCGCCTCTTACCTCAACAACAACCTCAAGGCCCTGGCGATGGACGGCCGCCTGGTGATGCTGGGCTTCCTCGGCGGCGGCAAGGCCAATGACGTCGACCTGCTGACCATCCTGGCCAAGCGCGCCAACATCACCGGCTCGCTGCTGCGCCCGCGCACCCGCGAAGAGAAAGCCGCGATTGCCGAGCAGTTGCGCGAACACGTCTGGCCGGCGCTGTCAGCGGGACGTTGCGTGCCGATGATCGACCAGGTGTTCGATTACACCGAGGCCGCCCAAGCCCATGCGCGGATGGAAGGTGGCGACCATATTGGCAAGATCGTGTTGCGGGTCGCCTGACTATTCGGCGTAGGCCGGGTAATCGGTGTACCCCGCCTGCGTCCCGCCATACAAGCCTTCGGCCCGCAGCGGATTCAGCGGCCAGCCGTTGAAGATCCGCTGCGGCAGGTCCGGGTTGGCAATGAACGGACGTCCGAACGCGATCAGGTCCGCCAGGCCTGCTTCGACCAGCCGTGCACCGCGTTCAGCGGTGTAGCGGCCGGCGTAAATGATGCGGCCGCTGAAGGTGCTGCGCACGGCTTCACGGAAGGTGTCGGGCAGGTCCGGCGCGTTGTCCCAATCCGCCTCGGCGATTGATACATAGGCAACCCCCGACGCCTCCAGCACCTTGATCGCTTCGATGTAGGTGTGATGCGGATCGTCTTCCACCAGGCCGATATACACCCGCTCCTGCTGCGTGCCGCTGAACAGCGGCGAGAAACGCACACCGAGGCGCTGCGGCCCGACCACGGCACTCACGGCCTCGACGATTTCCCGCAGGAAACGCAAGCGATTGTGCAGCGAGCCACCGTACTCGTCGTCACGCTGGTTGGCATGGGCGGAGATAAACTGATTGACCAGGTAACCATTGGCGGCGTGGATCTCCACACCGTCGAAGCCCGCATCCAGGGCATTGCGGGCGGCCTGGGCGTAATGCCCCACCAGTTCCTCGATTTCCAACACGCTCAACGCGCGTGGTACGGGCGGTTGCACCAGCTCCCCCGTGCCCGGCCCGGTGGCAATAAAGGCTTTCGCTTGTTGGGCAGCGATGGCGGACGGCGCAACCGGAGCGGCGCCATCCGGTTGCAGCGCGTTATGCGAGACGCGGCCGACGTGCCACAACTGCGCAAAGATCACCGCGCCTTCGGCATGGACCGCGTCGGTGACGGTGCGCCAGCCGTCGATCTGCGCCGGGGTGTAGATACCCGGCGTCCACGCATAGCCCTGGCCTCGGGGCTCGATCTGCGTACCCTCGCTGATCATGAAACCGGCGCTGGCGCGCTGGCGGTAATACTCGGCCATCAGCGCGGTGGCGATGTCGCCGGGTTGTGCGCTGCGTTGGCGCGTCAAGGGGGGCAGCACGATGCGGTTGTTCAAGGTGTGGTTGCCCAACTT
Source organism: Pseudomonas sp. R11F (assembly GCF_050312575.1). Lineage (NCBI taxonomy): Bacteria > Pseudomonadati > Pseudomonadota > Gammaproteobacteria > Pseudomonadales > Pseudomonadaceae > Pseudomonas > Pseudomonas sp. R11F. The sequence goes on from NZ_JBNPJU010000077.1 coordinate 89,269, forward strand.
GATCGGGGCATTCAAAACACTGTGGATCATCAGCAAGATTCCAGATTCAGCACGAACGAAAGCCTTGGCGACCCTTGAGGGTCGCCAATTCAATAGAGAGGTTGAGTGAGTTAAGCGGTGAGTTTCAGCAGGGCCTTGGCCGCATCACTGGAGCTGGCCGGGTTCTGCCCGGTGACCAGCAAACCGTCCTGGAGCACAAAAGACTGCCAGTCGGCGCCTTTTTCATAGTGGCCGCCGAGGGCCTTGAAATCATCTTCAACCAGAAACGGCACCACGTCGGTCAGGCCCACGGCCGCCTCTTCCGAATTGGAGAAGCCGGTCACTCGGCGGCCCTTGACCAGCGGCTCGCCGTTCACCGCCTTGACGTGGCGCAGCGCGCCCGGCGCGTGGCAGACAAAACCGATGGGCTTGCCGGCGCGTTCGAACGACTCGATCAGTGCGATGGACGTCGGCGACTCAGCCAGATCCCACAGCGGGCCATGGCCGCCGGGGTAGAACACCGTGTCGAAGTCTGCGGCCTTGACCGTGTCCAGGCGTAGGGTGCTGGCCAGGGCTTGTTGCGCTGCCGGGTCCGCCGCAAAACGGCGCGTCTGCTCGGTTTGCGCATCCGGTTGATCGCTCACCGGGTCCAGCGGCGGCTGGCCACCGGCCGGGGATGCCAGTACCACCTCGGCACCGGCGTCTTTGAATACGTAATAGGGTGCAGCAAACTCTTCAAGCCAGAAGCCGGTTTTCTTGCCGGTATCGCCAAGCTGGTCGTGAGAGGTCAGTACCATCAATACTTTCATCGTTCAGTGCCTCGGGATGTCTGTGGGTTGAAGCTTATGAGCCGGGTGGTTGCCGCACAACGTCATATCCGCAAGGTTTTCGGACATGCCACAGTGGCAGTTGCCGTTTGCCCGCCATCCACCGACAATCCCTCGCCCCTGCCCCTGGAGAAACACGATGCATAGCGTCGCGCTGCTGGTTTACCCGAACTTCCAATCCCTGAGCCTCAGCCTGGCCTCGGTGTTCGAGTGTGCAAACCTGCTCCAGGGCGAGCCGGTCTATGAGTTCCATCTGGTGTCGGAGCATGGCGGTGCCGTGATGACGTCCCAGGGCTTTTCGGTCAATACCACGCCGATGCGGCCGCAGGGCTATGACACGTTGATCGTCAGCGGTTATCTGGAGTTCCAATTACCCGAGGCCAACTTGCCGGCCCTGGTCAAGAGCGCCTCCGCGCAGTCGCGACGGATCGCTTCGCTGTGCATGGGCATCTTCGTGCTGGCCGAAGCCGGGCTGCTCGACGACAAGCGCGCCGCCACCCATTGGATTCACGCCCCGGCCTTCCGCAAGCGCTACCCCCACATCCACCTGGAAGAAGACAAGCTGTTTGTCGTCGATGGCCAAGTGTGGACCGGCGCCGGCATGAGTGCCGGTGTGGACCTGGCGCTGGCCATGGTCGAGAACGACCTGGGCAGCGACCTGGCCCGGCGTATCGCACGCAAACTGGTGATCGCCCAACGCCGTGGCAGCGAGCAGTCGCAATTGTCGGCACTGCTGGAACTGGACCCCAAGTCCGACCGCGTGCAACTGGCCCTGGCCTATGCCCGCGAGAACCTGACCCATGACTTGTCCGTGGAAGCCCTGGCCGACGTGGCGCGGCTCAGCCCACGCCAGTTCAGCCGGGTGTTTCGTGAAGAAACCGGGCAAACCCCGGCCAAGGCCATCGAGTCCCTGCGGGTGGAGGCGGCCCGGGCCTTGATGGAAACCAGCCGTCACCCGGTCGAAGTGGTGGCCCGCGAAACCGGCTTCGGGGATCGCGAGCGCATGCGCCAGGCGTTCCTGCGCGCGTTCGGGCAACCGCCGCAGGCGATGCAGCAGCTGCTGTTCGCGACACACTCGGGCAGCACCCGCGCCTGATCGCCGGGCATCTCGACGCTCAACCCTGCTGTCAGTGCAGCGCTGCCCGTGTGATCAGGTAACTCACCAACTGCGGTTCATCGTCCAGCTCGAGGGTTTGCACCGGGCGCGGCAGGTTATCCAGCACATTGCGCCAAAACGCCTGGGCCACTTCGTCCTGGTCATAGAAACGCAGCAGCCAATTGGCCTCGCCGCTGCACAGCACCTGGGTGGCGATGGCGCGGCCGATGCCTTTGCGGCGATAGCGCTTGAGGATGAACAGGTCGGCCAGTTCCAGGGCATCGATGCCCGGCAACTCGCTGCCTTCGATCAGCAGGAAACCGGCGATGTAGCCGTCGACCAGTAGCAGGTTGGCGCTCCACTGCGGGTCTTGCCAGTAACGGGCCAGGTGTTCGTCGTGGATGTAGAAACGACCGTCCGCTTCGACATCTTCCTGCTCCCAGTCCGAGGACTCGTAGGCGTAGTACTGGTAGAGATTGCGGATCAGCTCGGCTTCGTCGGGGCCGGTCTGGATCAGTTCGACGGTGGTTTCAGGCATGGGGCTCTCAGTGAAAAAACACAGGGCGCCATTGTTCACAAAACCCGCAGGCAGGCCAATACATTGTCCAACCTTTCTGTTGGCTGAACCGATTGCGTATTTATCCAGCCCCGGCCAAAATCCTGAAACATTTAGAATAAACTTTGCCAATTACCCTAATGCCTGTCAGTTAAGCGATAGAGCAGACGATGGATAACCTGTGGGAGGGGGCTTGCTCCCGATGGCCTGCGTAGCAGGCCCATTTTTGAGGCCGCTGCGCGGCCTATCGGGAGCAAGTCGAATCGTCGCACCGCCCCTCCCACAATGACCGCGTTAAGCCTTAACTGACTGGCATTAGCCAATTACGCCGCCCTTTTTATTCAAGGACACCTATTTTGACGAACGTTTGTACCGCTGGCCTTGACGTAGGTTTTGCCTCCCTGGACTACCTGCAGATCTTCATCCTGGGCGTGATCCAGGGCATTACCGAACTCTTGCCGGTGTCGTCCACCGCCCACATGCGTGTGGTGCCGGCACTGCTCGGCTGGCAAGACCCCGGCTCGGCGTTTTCCGCTGCGATGCAGTTGGCGGCCCTGGCGGCGGTGGTCAGTTACTTCTGGCGCGATGTGCGCCAGGTCACCACCGGCAGCATCAGCGCGGTGCGCCGCGGTGACTACAACGACCGCTGGTTCAAGTTGGCCGTGGCGATTGTGCTGGCAACCATTCCGATCGGCATCGCCGGCCTGGCGCTGTCTTCCACCCTGAACGCCTGCAACTCGCCGTTGCGTGGCTTGATGGTGATCGGCATTTCCTGCGTGGTCATGGCCGTGTTGCTGGCGGTGGCCGAGGTGCGGGCTCGCCATACCCGGGAAGTGAGCGAAATGCGCCTGCGTGACGCCTTGATCGTGGGTATTGCGCAGATCGGCGCGTTGATCCCAGGCGTATCGCGTTCGGGCTCGACCCTGACCGCCGCGCTGTTTCTCAACTTCAAGCGTGAAGAAGCCGCACGCTTTTCCTTCCTGCTGGGCCTGCCGGCCATTGCGCTGGCCGGTTTGAAGGAACTGTGGGTGCTGCTGCACGCCGAGATGCCGGCCCATGCCTGGTCGCACTTGCTCTTCGGGCTGGTGGTTGCCAGCGTGTCGGCGTTCTTTGCGATCTGGGGCCTGATGAAGTTCCTGGAGCGGTTCTCCACCTGGCCGTTCGTGATCTACCGCGCGCTGTTGGGGGTTTTCCTGATTGTGGCGGTCAGCACGGGGTTGTTGGGCTAAGACCGGGTTCGCGGTCGGCCAGCTCCTCGAGCAGGTCGGCCGACGGCACAAAAAACAGGCTCCCGGTGACGGCCGTGCTGAAGTCCAGTAAGCGGTCATAGTTGCCGACCGGACGGCCGACGAACATGTTTTCCAGCATCTGCTCCAGCGGCTGCGGCGAACGCGCATAGCCGATGAAGTAGGTGCCGAACTCCCCGGCGCCGGGGCGTCCGAAAGGCATGTTGTCGCGCAGGATTTTCACTTCTTCGCCGTTTTCGTCGGTGATCACCGTCAGCGCGCTGTGGGAGTTGGTCGGCTTGGTCTCGTCATCCAGCTCAATGTCCGCCAACTTGGTGCGCCCGATCACCTTTTCCTGGGCTTCCACCGTCAGGCCGTTCCAGGCCGTCATGTTGTGCAGGTATTTCTGCACCAGCACGTAGCTGCCACCGCTGAAACCCGGGTCTTCGTCGCCGACGAGGGCGAACGCCTCGGCTTTGCGCCCCACCGGGTTCTCGGTGCCGTCGACAAACCCGATGATGCTGCGCATATCGAAGTAACGGAAACCCTGGACCTCATCCACGACTTTCACGCTGTCGCCCAAGGCCGCCATCAACTGGGTGGCCAGCTCGAAGCACAGGTCCATCTGATCGGCGCGGATGTGCAGGAGAATATCCCCTGGCGTGGCCACCGCCTTGCGCCCTTCTACACCGAACTCACGAAACGGATGCAATGCCGCCGGGCGCGGCGCGCCGAACAATCGGTCCCACGCCTGGGAGCCAAACCCGCACACACAGGTGAGGTTGCCCGACGGTACGCGCTTGCCCACCGAACGCACCAGGCCGGCGATATCGGCGCACCAGGCGCGCACGCTGTCGACGTTACCGGGTGCGAGGGTGGCGACCATGAAAATCGCGCTGCTGGTGATCGGGTGGCAAACAGACTGCGGCTCCAGGGGCGGCCGTACTGGGCAGGTTTTCATGATGAGGTTCCACAGGCTAAAGGAGGTTTGAATTCGCGCAGATTAGCAGTTCATATCCGACAGATCAGTCAAGATCACTCGCCGCATGCCGTTCAAGCACACCCTCATCGGCCGAAGTCCGATTCACCCGCCGCCCACGCTGCACCGCCGGCCGTGCCTCGATCGCCTCGGCCCAGCGCAGCACATGCTTGTACTCATGCACCGACAAAAACTGCGCCGCGCCATATAGACGCCCTTTCACCAACCCGCCGTACCAGGGCCAGATCGCAATATCGGCAATGGTGTACTCATCCCCGGCAATGTATTGGCTCACCGCCAAACGCTGGTCCAATACATCGAGCTGGCGCTTGGTCTCCATGGCAAAGCGGTTAATGGGGTATTCCATCTTGCTCGGCGCATACGCATAAAAATGCCCAAAACCACCGCCCAGATAGGGTGCGCTGCCCATCTGCCAGAACAACCACGACAAACACTCGGCATGCGCGGCCGGCTCGGTCGGCAAGAACGCCCCAAACTTCTGCGCCAGGTACTGCAGGATCGCCCCCGACTCAAACACCCGAATCGGCGTATCACCGCTGTGGTCCATCAAGGCCGGGATCTTGGAGTTCGGGTTGACCGCCACAAAGCCGCTGCCGAACTGATCGCCGTCGCCGATCTTGATCAGCCAGGCGTCGTATTCCGCGCCTGTGTGCCCCAGGGCCAACAGTTCTTCGAGCAGGATGGTGACCTTCTGCCCGTTCGGCGTGGCCAGGGAATACAACTGCAACGGATGCTTGCCGACCGGCAGCGCTTTCTCGTGAGTCGCGCCGGCAATCGGCCGGTTGATACTGGCGAAGGTGCCACCACTTTCGCTGTCCCAGGTCCATACTTCAGGCGGTACGTAATCGGTCATGCTGAGTGCTCCAGAGGCGCTTTCGATCAACGAAGCGCTCCAGACTAAACCAAAGGTTGATGGTTGGTCACGCAGTGGATGCCACCCCCGCCCGCCGCGATCGCGTCGATATTGAGCTGCACCACGGTGCGCTTCGGATACAGACGCGACAACAGCTCCAAGGCCCTGCGATCCGCTACCGGGTCGCCAAATTCAGGCGCAATCACCGCGCCATTGATCACGAAATAATTGATGTAACCGGCCGCGAAGTCGGCGTTGCCTCGGCTGAATTTGCTTTTACGCGGGTTCAGCGGCGGCGACACGGTGTGTACCTGCAACGGGCGGCCATCGGCGTCGGTGGCGCTGTTGAGAATTGCCAGGTGCGCCAGGGTGACCTTGTGATCGTAGGACTCAGGGTCGGTGTCGAGGTTGGCGAGCACCACGCCGGGCGACACGAAGCGTGCATAGAAGTCGACGTGAGCGTCGGTGATGTCCTTGCCCTTGATGCCCGGCAACCAGATGATCTTGCGCAGGCCCAGCCGCTCCTTGAGTTCGGCTTCGACATCAGCCTTGCTCCAATCGGGGTTACGGTTACGATTGATCCAACTGCTCTCGGTCATGATTGCAGTGCCCAGGCCATCCACCTCGATCCCACCACCCTCACCCACCAGCTCGCTGCGGATATGGCGGGCAGCGGTGACTTCGGCAACCTGCCCGGCCAGCATGGCGTCTTCGGCGTGCTGTTGCTTGTTGCCCCAGCCGTTGAAGTTGAAGTCCACCGCGCCCTGGCCACCCGCACCGTCGACGACGAAATTGGCACCGGTGTCGCGCATCCAGATATCGTCCAACTCGGTTTCCACAAAGGTGATGTTGCGCGTGCCACAGTGCTGCTCGGCCAGCCCGCGCTCGTCTTCACGGCAAAACACCGTGACCGGCTCGTACACGGCAATCGCCCGGGCAATACGGCCCAGCGCCGCTTGCACGTCGGCGGTGAAGTCTTCCCAGATCGCATCCTGGGCGCCAAAGGCGATAAACGCCTGGCGATGCGTTTCACCCTCGTCGGGCATATAGAACTGGCCCTTTACGGCGGCGCTTACATAAGGGGTGAGCAACGTCATGGCACAGACCACGCTGGCTTGTTTGAGGAAGGTTCGACGGGTTGGCATATCAGTCTCTGAGTACGGCGTTGAATTGACGGGGCTTTGTAGTGAGCGGGCTTGCCCCGCGCTGGGGGCGCAGCCGCCCTGAAACCAGACACCTCGGTCTTCCTGAAACACCGTGGCGTCCTTAAATGGGGGCGGCTTCGCCACCCAGCGCGGGGCAAGCCCTAATGCCTGTCAGTTAAGGCTTAACGCGGTCATTGTGGGAGGGGCGGTGCGACGATTCGACTTGCTCCCGATGGACTGCGTAGCAGGCCCATTTTTGAGGCCGCTGCGCGGCCTATCGGGAGCAAGCCCCCTCCCACAGGTTATCCATCGTCTGCTCTATCGCTTAACTGACAGGCATTAGGGCAAGCCCGCTCACTACAAGGGGGTTGTTTTGAATTTAGTCCATATGCGCATGCGGGCGCGCATGTCGGCCTGGGGGATATCCTTGCCGGCAATCAGCCGTTCAAAGGTGGGCGCATCCGGGTAGAGGTCGGGGTTGTCGCGCATGCGCGCTTCCACCGCCGGCCGCGCCTTGGCGTTGGCCGTGGGGTAGCCGGTGAAGTTGCTGATGGCGGCCATGTTCTCGGGGCGCATCACGAAATTGATGAACGCGTAGGCATATTCCGGGTGTTTCGCGTCGACGGGAATGGCCATCGTGTCCATCCACACCGTGGTGCCCTCGCGAGGGATGTGATAACCGAAAGTCACCGGTTTGCCGGCGGCATCGGCGGCACGCTGGGCCTGGGTCATGTCGCCGCTGTAGCCGAGGGACAGGCACAGGTCGCCGTTGACCAGGTCGGTCACCGGCTGCGACTGGAACTTGCGGATGTACGGCCGCAGCTTCAGCAGCAGCGCGCTGGCGGCGGCCAGGTCCTCGCGCTTGGCGCTGCGCGGGTCGCGGCCCAGGTAGTTGAGCACCACGGCCAGCACTTCGTCCGGCGAGTCGATCAACGAAATGCCGCAGTCGGCGAATTTGGCCGCCAGTTCCGGCTTGAACAGCAGGTCAAGACTGTTGACCGGCGCATTCGCCAAGCGCTGTTCGATCTTCTGCGCGTTATAGGTCAGGCCGATGGTGCCCCAGGTGTAGGGCACCGTGGCTTTGTTCGAGGTGACGTAGCGGCTGCGCAGCTGTTGCAAACCCGGCTCGATATCGTTCAGCGCAGTGAGCCTGGCGGGGTCCAGCGGCTGCAGGCTGCCGGCGCGCATCAGGCGCTCGGCCACCGTGTCGCCCGGGAAGATCAGGTCGTAGCCGCTGCCGCCGGCCATCAACTTGGCTTCCAGGGTCTCGCTGCCGTCCATGACGTCGTAGATCACCTGGATACCGGTTTCAGCGGTGAATCGGGACAAGGTGTCGGCCGCGAAGTAATCGGCCCAGTTGTACAGCTTCAGGGTTTTGTCGTCCGCCGAGGCGCAGGCGGCGCTGAGCATCAGCGTACCTATCAGCAGTCGTTTCATGATGGGCGACCGTCCAGCGTCAGCAGTGCGCCGTACATGTCCGGACGGCGATCACGGAAGATGCCCCATGTCAGGCGCTCTTCGCGCATCGCCGCAAGGTCCAGGCTGTGGACCCAGACACCCGTCGAGTCGCGGTCAGCCTCGGCCAACAATGCGCCTTTATGGTCACAGATAAACGAGGAACCGTAGAAGTCCATTTGCAGCGCGCTATCGGTGGTTGCGACTTCGCGGCCGACACGGTTGGCCGCCACCACCGGCAGCAGGTTCGCCGCCGCGTGGCCGCGCATGGTCATCTGCCAATGGTCGCGGGAGTCGAGCGTCGCGCAGCCGGGTTCCGAGCCAATGGCAGTGGGAAACAGCAGCACTTCGGCGCCCTGCAAAGCCAGGCAGCGTGCAGTTTCAGGGAACCACTGATCCCAGCAGATACCGATACCCAGGCGCCCGAACGCTGTGTCCCAGACGCGAAAGCCTGTGTAGCCGGGGCTGAAGTACTCCTTCTCCTGATAGCCGATGGCGTTGGGGATATGGGTCTTGCGGTACACCCCCAGCAGTTGCCCATCGGCGTCGGCCACGCTCAGGGAGTTGAAGAAGGCATTGCCGGCTTTTTCAAACCAGCTCAGCGGCAGCACCACCCCCAACTCCCTGGCCAAGGCGGCGAAGCGTTTGAGCACCTGGCTGTGCGCGTACTCCTCGGCCAGCGCCAAGTGCCTGGGGTGCTGCTCGATGCAGAAGTAAGGCGTGGCGAACAGTTCCTGCAACAAAATCACCTGGGCGCCCTGGGCTGCGGCAGCGCGCACCCACTGCTCGGCGCGATCAAGGTTACCGGGCAAGTCCCAGGTGCACGGCATTTGCGTCGTCGCGATCGTCAGCAGGCTCATCGCATGGCTCCTGCAGGCTGTTGCTGGGTGATGCAATGCACGCCGCCGCCGCCATGGGCCAACTGGTTGATCTGCACCGGGACGATTTCCCGACCAGGGAACGCCTGGGCCAGCACCTCGGCGGCAGCCTGGTCGGCGGCAATGCCATAGGCCGGCATGATGACCGCGCCGTTGGCGATATAGAAGTTGGTGTAGGAGGCACAGAACACCTCGGCCTCGCTATCGACGGCCTCGCTCGCTTCGTACAACTCAAGCATTTCAAAGCGGCGTCCGTTGGCGTCCGTAGCCAACGCCAGGGCGCGACGATTTTCGCGCACCACCTCGGCGTAGACCGAACCTTGGTCGTGGGTCGCATCCACCAACAGCACACCGGGGCGCGCGAAGGCACACACGCCGTCGACGTGGCCATCGGTCATGTCGCCGGTGACGTAATCCGGGTCACCAGGCAGCCAGACGGTTTTGCGGATGCCCAACAGGCGCGCAAAGATGTCCTCGATATCGGCCTTGGTCATGCCGGGGTTGCGGTTGGGGTTGAGCAGTACCGACTCGGTGGTGATCAAGGTGCCCTCGCCGTCGACATGGATTGCCCCGCCCTCATTGCTCAAAGGCGTGCCGAAGCACTCCAGGCCCAGGTGATTGAGCACCCGTCGCGCCAGGCTTTCGTCCAAGTCATGCGCCGACTTGCCGCCCCAGGCATTGAAGCGCCAACTCACCCCGGCCAAGCCCTGTTGCGGGTGGCAGATGAAGGTCGGGCCGGAGTCGCGACACCAACTGTCGTTGACCGCCTGCGCAATCAGCTCGACCCCTGGCCCGCACAGCGCTCGCGCACGGGCCAGGGCCGACGGGTCCACGATCATCTTCACCGGTTCGAACCGCGCGATGGCATTGGCCACCCTGGCGAAGTCCTCCTGCACCCCGGGCAAGGTGACGCCCCAGGTGGTTTCCCAGAGCGATTGGTTATGGGGCCAGACCATCCAGGTCGCCGCATGTCGGGTCCACTCCGCGGGCATCCACCAACCCCTGCTTGAATGTTCATTGCGCTGCATGACAAGTACCTTTGAGTTAAGTCATTGTGTTCAGTGAAAACTGCCCACGGAGTGCTGGCATGCATGCTACGTTGGCGCTATTGACCAAACAAACGATGGATTTTGTAGAAAACTGATTAGAGGAACTTATCAGCATGCTCAATCACTGGCCGCCCCTCGGCACCCTGCGCGGCTTTGAAGCCGCCGCCCGGCTGGGCAGCTTTCACAAGGCCGCCGAGGAACTGCACCTGACCCAATCGGCGATCAGCCAACAGATCCGCAGCCTGGAGGCGTACCTGGAACAGCCGCTGTTCTTTCGCAGCGGTCGTAGCGTGAGCCTGACCGATGCCGGCCACGACTTCCTCAGCACCACCCAGGCGTTGTTGCAGCAACTGGCGGTGGGCGTGCGCCGGCTGGGGCAGTACCGCAAACCGAATCAACTGGTGCTCAACACCACGCCGACCTTTGCCCGGCATTGGCTGCTACCGCGACTTGCGGATTTCCGCCTTCAGCACCCGCAGGTCGACCTGTGGATCTTCAGCACCGACGAAGTCCCCGACATGGCCAGCCAGACCATCGACCTGGCGGTGCGCGACGACATCAGTTCCCAGGCCGAATGCAGCTTCAAGGTCTTGCATGCCGACCGACTGTTTCCGGCGTGCCACCCCAAGGTATTGCAACTGCCCATCGACCAGCGCACCACCTTGCACGGCGAACGGGAAATGGACTGGAGCCATTGGGCGGTGGAAGCCGGGATCGACGTGGGGCAGCAAGCTCAGGGGCTGAATTTTTCCGACCCTGGCCTGTTGCTGGACGCGGTGTGTACCGGATTGGGCATTGGCCTGGTCAGCCAGTTGCTCAGTCGCAAGGCGCGGGCGGACGGTTTGCTGTCGCCCCTGGTGGAAGCCACGATCCGCGGCCCCAGTTGGGCGCTGCTGACCCATCGTGACAGCGAGCACGACCCCATGGCGCGTCATTTCACCGCGTGGTTGCTGACCCATTTGCAGGTAGACCCGACATGAACGAGCGGCTTGAAGACATCCTCGCCGAGCACCTGAGCGTGGTGTTCTGCGGTATCAACCCCGGCAAGGGCTCCGCCGCCATCGGCCAGCACTTTGCCAATCGCAGCAACCGCTTCTGGCGCACGCTGCACCTGGCGGGTTTTACGCCCCATGAGATTCGCCCCGAGGACGGCCCCACGTTGTTGCAATACCACTGCGGCCTGACCACGCTGGTGGAGCGGCCCACCGCCAGCGCGGGGGAATTGGCCCGGCATGAATTCCAGCAGGCGGCGACAGCGTTCGAACAGAAAATCCGCCGCTGTCGGCCGCGCTACCTGGCGTTTCTCGGCAAGACAGGTTATAGCGCACTGTCAGGCCAGCGCACGCTCGCCTGGGGGTTGCAGCCACAACCCTTCGCCGAGGCCTCGGTGTGGGTACTGCCCAACCCCAGTGGGCGCAACCTGGCATTCAGCCTGGAACAATTGGTGCAGGCCTACCAGCCGCTGCGTGAAGCGATTGCGCGCGCCGAGCCGATGCCCTTACTCTCTTGAGCCCGATACCCGCAAGCAATGGAGGCTTCATGAAACTGATCGGCATGCTGGACTCGCCCTACGTACGCCGCGTGGCCATATCCCTGGACCTGTACGGGGTGGACTTCACCCATGAAGCACTCTCGGTGTTCAGCACTTACACCGAATTCGCCCAGATCAACCCGGTGGTCAAGGCGCCCACCCTGGTGCTGGACGATGGCACGGTACTCATGGATTCGAGCCTGATCCTGGACTATCTGGAAACCCTGGCCCCGGCTGACAAAAAGCTGCTGCCCCCCTCGCCCGCCGCACGTGCGCGCGATCTGCAACTGCTCGGGCTGGCGCTGGCCGCCTGTGAGAAAAGCGTGCAGATCGTGTATGAGCACAACCTGCGCCCCGCCGAGAAGCAACACGCCCCCTGGCTCGACCGGGTCAGCGGGCAATTGCTGGCCGCCTTTGGCTTGCTCGACAAACACTTGGGCCAGGCCGCCGGTAACGCGATCTCCCAGGCATCCCTGACGGCGGCAGTGGCCTGGTCTTTCAGCCAATTCACCGTGCCCTCGGTGGTGAAAGCCGACGCATTTGCCAACCTGCAACGCCACGCCGAGCAGTTGGAACAGCATCCAGCCTTCAAACGCTACCCGATCGAGTAAATTCACAGCATCGTCGCACCACACGGTGCGGCGACCAGCTCGCCCTCCAGATAGACGCGATCCTTGCCATTACGCTTGGCGCTGTACAAATTCCTGTCGGCACTCTTGAGCACCACCGACAGCTCCGCCCCCGCTGAAAACCGCGCCATGCCCGCACTGCAAGTGTAGTTGTGCGGCGCGGCGACACTGCGCCGGATCGCTTGCAACAGGTCCAGGGCAAAGTCGCAGGCCAGCGCCGAGTCATCGCCCAGCCACAGCACGCCGAACTCCTCGCCGCCGATCCGGCCGAAACTGTGGCTGCCCTGGGCATTTCTCAGGCAGGTGGCCATGGCACACAGGATCTTGTCGCCGACATCGTGGCCGTAAAGGTCATTCTTGGATTTGAAACTGTCGATATCCAGCATCAGGAAGTAGCCGCTTTGCCCCTCGGCGATCAGGTTGTCGAAGCATTGCATGAACGCGCGGCGGTTGAGGATGGAGGTCAGATAGTCGGTCTCCGCCATCACGCGGAACTCACTTTCCACCAGCAGTACCGAACGCAAGGTCTTCAAATAGGAAAAGCTCAAGACAAAGCCGATCGACACCGACGACAGGCAAAACATCCACAGGTAGGTCTGCGTTTGAGCGTAGTTATCGGTCTGCATCAACGGCCACAGGATCAGCCACACCAATGCCGTGCAGACCAGATAGTCGCGAACACTGATAAACAGGATGGCGCTGCTGATGACCAGTGTGACCGCCAGCGGCAGCACAAAAATACGCAACGCTTCCTGAGCCTCGATGACATAGGCAAAACCTGCCGACAGCACCACCACGTAGACAATGCCCAGCGCCCGCCACAGGTGAAAGTTCGCGACCACATAATGAAGCCGGCACACCACCAGCAGGCAGATACTGATCAACAAGGTGATACCGTCGAACTCAATGCCCGGATGAATCAGCAACTGGCCCACCCAGGCCACAATCCCTATCCCTTCGGCCCAGGTGACCGCCGGCGAGAGCAACCGGCGCATTCTGGGTCTCAACTTCAAGTGAGCAGGCATCTTTTAGGCTCCCATCTCAACGGCATGCACGCTCACCGCAAATGAAAACGCCATAAACCGCCGGACCAGGCTGGCAAATCGCGGCAGCACTTCCAATCGGGTCTTGGAGTGGACTTTGAAGTAGCCCTTTTCGACCCCCTCCTGAACCACTCGGATGACGTGGGTTTTCGATACTGAAAGTTGTTTGGCCAAGGCCAGGTAGGAAGACGAACGAAAGCGCGCCCGTTGATTGTCCGGCGCAAACGCATCGTTGTAGATGGCGAGCATCAACATATGCCCGGCATCTCGCTTGACCAGCCAGTAACACTCGGGCAGCAACACATCGACGGTCAGGTCGGCGGCCAGGATGACACCAAAGCCTTTGAAATAGGTCGCCAGGAACTGCTGGTCATCCAGCGCCTGCATCTGCCGCAAGGTGGCGCGATCCGGGCACATCTGGGTCAATGAGTGGGTAATCGACGCCAGCATCAAGCGCACTTCGCGACAGGCTTCCTCCGAGGGTGAATACACTCGGAAACGGCTGTCTTCCGGGTGTGGCGCGACTTCCATGAAACCCAGGGCGCGGAGTAACGAAAAGATCGACTCCAGGCTGTTTCGCGAGCAGTACCCGCGCGCCACACAAAAGGTTTTGACCTCGGACAGTAACGGCGTCGGCTTGCGGAAGTACTCACTCAACAGCGCAAACGACACCATCAAACGGCTGTATTTGAGTGCGCTCTTGTAGAAGAACGGCCGTCTTGAATAGGGGCCCAACTGCACCGTGTAGTGGGCCCGGATGGAACGTTCAAAATCCACATGGCGTTCGAGCTCCTGCGCCGTGTGACATATAGCCAACTTCAACGAACTGACGTGCATGAATGAGCCCTGACCAACCAACTGTCTTCCACTGATCTCGGCCACAGAAGTTTCCGTGACCCGGTCCCACAACAAATCACGTCGCAAAACTTCAGGTAATGGCGCTTTGCCTGATGGCGCAATGTACAGCGATTGGTCGACCACACATCATCAATACCAAAGTTGTTCCAAGGCGCTGATTGCGCACAATCCAGAGAACTCTTGTGACACTTCCCCCGTATTTACGCCTTGCACTTATTGAATAACTCCATTCACGCATTGGTCAGCGAACCTTTCCCAGACTGCGCACGTCCGAATCAGAGCACTGTTACCAACCGTTCCCTGCGAGGTCTTGATTTGAAAGCCGCGATCCTCAAGAAATACCGTTTGATCATCAAAACCATGGGTTATGTGGGCTGGTCGCTGTTCTGGCTGCTGTTGTGGGATATCGCCGTCACGGTGGATTTCATGCTGTTTCTCAATGCCAAGATCAACCTGCCGCTGATGCCCCTGACACTGCTGGGTTCGGCCCTGGTGGTATTGATCAGCTTTCGTAACAGCAGCGCCTATAACCGTTGGTGGGAAGCGCGCACGCTGTGGGGGGCGATGGTCAACAACTCGCGCAGCTACGCTCGCCAGGTGTTGACCTTGCTCGATGATGTCCAGGGAGAGGTGAACCCGATCAAATCAACCCTGTTGCGTCGCCACGTCGCCTACGTGAACTGCCTGGCGGCGCACCTCAGGGGCCGCCCCTGCCCTGATGAGGTGCGTGCGTTTATTCCCGCGGACGAGTTCGCGCGCAACGGCGCAACGAATAATTTTGCCAATGACCTGCTCACCGGTTCGGCGACCTTGCTGGCCCGGGAATACCAGGCCGGGCGTCTGGACAGCATTCGCCTGGCGCGGTTGGAGTCGACGCTGGTGGATTTATCCAACAGCCAGGGCGGCATGGAGCGGATTGCAAATACGCCGCTGCCCTACCCTTACGTGTATTTCCCCCGGTTGTTCATTTCGCTGTTTTGCCTGATCGTGCCGGTGGGCCTGGTGGAATCCCTGGGCTGGTTTACCCCGCTGGCCTCAACGGTGGTGGGCTTCATGCTGCTGGCGATCGAACGCATCGGCACCGACCTGCAAAGCCCGTTTCGCTCCAGCGAACACCAGATACAGATGGAAAACATCTGCGAGACCATCGAGAAGAACCTGCAATCCATGCAGCGGGATGCCCTGGCGTGACGCCGGGCATCATCGCCGAGCCGGTAACAGACTATTACCGAGCATAATGTACTAACTGGTTACTTATATTGCTAAAATCGCGCCTCTGCCTCTCACCTTCGAGCATTTATCGATATGAAACGAGCATCGCGCGCCACTGGCGCCTCTAGATTTCTCCTGCTGGGCCTGGGCGTCATCATCGCCCTGCTCGGCGTGGCGCTGGCCGTGGGCGGCGCCAAACTGGTGAGCCTTGGCGGCTCCTGGTACTTCCTGATCGGCGGTCTGGCGATGGCGGTGTCGGGGCTGTTGATTGCCCAGCGCAAACCGGCGGGCGCCTGGTTGTTCGCGACGTTCCTGGTAGGGACCGCCGTGTGGGCGATTGCGGATGTGGGCCTGGTGTTCTGGCCGATGTTCTCGCGACTGTTCATGTTCGCGGTGATCGGCGTGGTCGTGGCGCTGGTGTACCCGCTGCTGGTCAACCGGCCGGCACGGGGCGCCTATGCGATTGCCGCCGTGCTGGCGGTGGGCGTGGCGGTTGCGGCAGGCAATATGTTTGTCGCCCACCCAAGCGTAGCGTCGACCGGTCAAGGCCCTGGCATCACGCCGGTCGCTGCGGCCGACGCGCAAAAAGACTGGGCTCACTACGGCAATACCGAAGGCGGCAGCCGCTTTGCCGCGCTGGACCAGATCAACCGCGACACCGTCAATAAGCTCAAGGTGGCCTGGACCTACCACACCGGCGACGTGGCGATCAGCGACGGCAACGGTGCCGAAGACCAACTGACACCGTTGCAGATCGGCAATAAGGTGTTTATCTGCACCCCCCACAACAACCTGATTGCGCTGGATGCCGACACCGGCAAAGAGCTGTGGAAGAACGAGATCAACGCCAAGTCGGCGGTGTGGCAGCGCTGCCGTGGCATGGCGTATTTCGACGCAACCGCGCCGATTGCCCAACCGACGCAGCCCAACAGCTCGCCGATCCTCGCCGCCAGCGTACCGGCCGATGCGCAATGCCAGCGTCGCCTGCTGACCAACACCATTGATGCGCGCCTGATCGCCGTGGATGCCGACACCGGTAAATTCTGCGAAGACTTCGGCACCCATGGCCAGGTGGACTTGAAAGCCGGGCTGGGCGATGTACCGGACAGCTACTACCAATTGTCCTCGGCGCCCTTGATGGCCGGCACCACCGTGGTGGTCGGCGGGCGCGTGGCGGATAACGTGCAGACCGACATGCCCGGCGGCGTGATCCGGGGCTTCGACGTGATCAGCGGCAAAATGCGCTGGGCCTTCGACCCGGGCAACCCCGAAGACAAGCAAGCTCCTGCAGCCGGCAGCACGTATGTGCGCAGTACGCCGAACAGCTGGGCACCGATGTCCTATGACCCATTGATGAACACTGTGTTCTTGCCAATGGGCAGTTCCTCCACCGATATCTATGGCGTGGAACGCACCCAGCTCAACCATAAATACGGCGCCTCGGTGTTGGCGCTGGATGCCTCCACCGGCAGCGAAAAATGGGTCTACCAGACCGTCCACAACGACCTGTGGGACTTCGACCTGCCGATGCAGCCGAGCCTGATCGACTTCACCCCGCCGGGTAGCGACAAAGCCGTGCCCGCGGTGGTGATCGGCACCAAGGCCGGGCAGATCTATGTGCTCGACCGCGCCACCGGCAAGCCGCTGACCGACGTCAAGGAAGTGCCCGTCAAGGCGGCGAACATCCCCAACGAGCCTTACTCGCTGACCCAGCCCAAATCGGTGGGTATGCCGCAGATCGGCGCGCAAACCCTGACCGAGGCGGACATGTGGGGTGCCACGCCGTACGATCAGTTGCTGTGCCGCATCGACTTCAAGGGCATGCGCTACGACGGCCTGTACACCGCGCCGGGCACCGATAAATCGCTGAGTTTCCCAGGTTCCCTGGGCGGCATGAACTGGGGCAGTATTTCCACCGACCCGGTGCACGGCTTTATCTTCGTCAACGACATGCGCCTGGGCCTGTGGATCCAGATGATCCCGTCGCAGAACAAGGCCCAGGCCTCGTCCGGCGGTGAAGCACTCAACACCGGCATGGGCGCGGTACCGCTCAAGGGCACGCCGTACGCGGTGAACAAAAACCGCTTCCTGTCGGTGGCCGGCATTCCGTGCCAGGCGCCGCCGTTCGGCACCCTGACCGCGATCGACATGAAGACCCAGAAAGTCGCCTGGCAAGTACCGGTCGGCACCGTGGAAGACACCGGCCCGCTGGGTATCCGCATGCACCTGCCGATCAAGATCGGCCTGCCGACCCTTGGCGGTACGCTGTCGACCCAGGGCGGCCTGATCTTTATCGCCGGCACCCAGGACTTCTACCTGCGCGCTTTCAACAGCGGCAATGGTGAAGAAATCTGGAAAGCCCGCCTGCCCGTCGGCAGCCAGGGTGGCCCGATGACCTACGTCTCGCCGAAAACCGGCAAGCAGTACGTGGTCATCACCGCAGGTGGCGCACGCCAGTCCACCGACCGTGGCGACTACGTGATCGCCTACGCCCTGCCCTGACAACCCTCTGTCTGCGCGGTGCTTCGGCACCGCGCCTTCTATTTGGAAGAACCTGCATGCTCCCCGTTTCTCCTACGTCCATTGGGCGCCTGTTGCTGGGCCTGGCCTTTGGCGCCGCGCTGCCCGCACAAGCCGACGACACCACCTTGACCGGCGACTGGGGCGGCCTGCGCCGCGAACTCGACGAACAAGGCATTCGCTTCACCGGCGACTACAGCGGCGAGACCGCCTACAACGCCGACGGCGGCCAACACCGTGCGGCACGCTACTCGCAGAACATCAAGCTCGGCGTGCAGTTCGACCTGGGCAAGCTCTACGGCTTCAACCATGGCGACCGCATCCAGGTCACGATCAATGACCGTCGCGGCAACAGCGCCTCCGAGGATCTGGTGGGTAACCGCCTGCCGATCCAGGAAAACTACGGCGGCCTCTACACCCGCCTCACCGAACTGAGCTACGAACGCACGCTGTTCACCCCGGCGCTTAACATCAAGCTGGGCTACATGGCCATGGGCAATGACCTCGGCGGCCTGGACAGCGGCATCCTGTGCAACTTCATGAACGCCGGTTTCTGCGGGCATCCGCTGAACATGTCCGGCGGCAGCGGCTGGACCAACTACCCGAATGCGCGCCTGGGTGCCCGCGTGAAATACGATTTTTCACCGTCCTGGCAACTGCGCGTCGCAGCCTTCAACGTCGACCCCGAGAGCAACGGTAACTCCAGCCGTGCCTGGCGCCTGGACCCGAAACACACCACCGGCACCGTGGTGCCGATCGAACTGGTGTACAAACACGCAGGCCCGCTGCCCGGTGAGTACAAGCTGGGTTATTACTACGACAGCTCCAACGTCAAACGCATCGGCAGCAATAAAGAGGTCAACGGGCGTGGCGGCCATTACCTGCTGATCGACCAGGCGGTGTGGGCCTCCGAGGCCTCCGCCGGGCGCACGCTGCATGCTTTCGGCCAGTACTCGGCAGCCAGTGAAGCGGCGTCGCCGTTCAGCAAGTGGTACGGCGCAGGGTTGGTGCTGTACAAGCCCTTCGAAGGTCGGCCACGCGATACCGTCGCCCTGGGTTACGGCCGTGCGGTGCCGAACCCTCGCAGCCGTGACGTACAGGAACTGGCGGCCTTCAAGGCGGGGACCGAGTATCCCGACCTGAACAATGCCGAGCAGTTGATCGAACTCAGCTATGGCTACCAGGCCACGCCCTGGCTGACCCTGCGCCCGGATGTGCAATACATCATCGAGCCGGGCGCGTTTTCGGGTGAAAACATCGATAACGCGCTGGTCGTGGGGTTGCAGGTCAAAGCCGTGTTCTAGGCCGCGCCCTGCTGATATTCGCGTGGCGTGCAGCCGAACTCCCGGCGAAACACCGTGTGCAGGTACTGCGCCGATTTGAAGCCGCAGCGTGCGGCAACCTCGGCAATCGCCACGCGGTGGTTCTCCAGGCCCTTGGCGGCGGCCGCCAGTTTGAAGCGCAGGATCTCGTCGTGCACGCTGCAGCCACGTTCCTTGCGAAAGTGCGACTCCAGGGATGAGCGTGATACGCCCACATAGGCCGCCACCTGGGCGGTCTTGATACCCTGGCATGCGTATTGGCGGATAAACAGCAACGCCTGCATCACGTAGGGGTTGCCCAAGGGTTGGTGCAGGCTGGAGGCTTGCACGTTGATCGCCTCCGGCGGCACCAGGATCTGCGTACCGGCGCAGGGTTTGCCGTGCAGCATCTGGTGCAACAGGGCGGCGGCGGTACGGCCCATGGTCTCGGTGCCCTGGATCACCGAACTCAGCGGCACCCGCGTGAGGGTGCGGGTCAGCGGGTCGTTGTCGATGCCGATCAACGCCACTTCTTCCGGCACGGCGATCCCGGCCGTCAGGCAGGCTTGCAGCAGTTGCCTGGCACGGGCGTCGGTGACGGCGATGATGCCGATGGGTTTGGGCAGGCTTTCCAGCCAGGCAATCTGCTGCTCCACCGCGCTGTCCCACAGCGGTGCGCTGGTGCCCAGGCCGCGATAGATCTCCACCGGCACACCATCACGCGTCAGCAGGCTGCGAAAGGCCTTTTCGCGCTCCTGCGCCCAGCGGTTGGCCTGGGCCGGCGGCAAGCTGAAACAGGCAAACCGGGTCAACCCCGCCTCGATCAAATGTTCATACGCCAGCTTCATCAGGCCATGATTGTCGGTGGCCACATAGGGAATGCCCTTGGGGTAGGCACGCACATCCTCGTAGGAGCCGCCCACCGCCACCACCGGCAAGCGGCTCCCGGCCAGCGCTTCGCCGATCAGCGGGTCGTCGAAATCCGCAATGATGCCGTCGCCCTGCCAATGCTCGATGCCTTTGAGGCGGCACAGAAAGTCTTCCTCCAGAAACAGATCCCACGATGCACGGGTACTGCTCAGGTAGTTACCGATGCCGGCGATGATGCCGCGATCGTAGATTTTGCTGCCGTTGAACAACAGGGCGATACGGTGAACGGGCGGTAGGGTTTTCATTGTTTTTGTCCTGAGGCCAGTCGCCACAGACTAAACCCCGCCACTCAAAATCGCACCCTCCCTTGGTGATTTTCATAATCGGCGGGCCCAACGCCGTTGCTAGTATCCAGACACCGCCAAGAACAATAAGGAAAACGCCATGCAGTATTTCCCTGGTGTCGAGAAGGTCCGCTTCGAAGGCCCCGACAGCGACGCGCCCCTCGCCTTCCGCCACTATGACGCCAACAAACTGATCCTCGGCAAACCCATGCGCGAGCACTTGCGCATGGCCGTTTGTTATTGGCACACCTTTGTGTGGCCGGGCTCGGACGTGTTCGGCCAGGGCACCTTCAAGCGGCCCTGGCAGCGCAACGGCGAGCCGATGGAGCTGGCGATCGGCAAGGCGCAGGCCGCCTTTGAGTTCTTCTCCAAACTGGGCATCGATTACTACAGCTTTCACGATACGGACGTCGCCCCCGAAGGCAGCTCGCTCAAGGAGTATCGCCATAACTTTGCGCAGATGGTCGATCACCTGGAGCGCCACCAGGAACAGTCCGGCATCCAGCTGTTATGGGGTACCGCCAACTGCTTCAGCAACCCGCGTTTTGCCGCCGGCGCCGCCAGCAACCCGGACCCGGAGGTGTTTGCCTATGCGGCCGCCCAGGTGTGCAGTGCGATGAACGCCACCTTACGGCTCAAGGGCTCCAACTACGTGCTGTGGGGCGGCCGCGAGGGCTATGAAACACTGCTCAATACCGACCTCAAGCGCGAGCGCGAGCAGCTCGGCCGGTTTATGCGCATGGTGGTGGAGCACAAGTACAAGATCGGCTTCAAGGGCGAC
Source organism: Pseudomonas sp. R11F (assembly GCF_050312575.1). Classification (NCBI taxonomy): domain Bacteria; kingdom Pseudomonadati; phylum Pseudomonadota; class Gammaproteobacteria; order Pseudomonadales; family Pseudomonadaceae; genus Pseudomonas; species Pseudomonas sp. R11F. The sequence continues at coordinate 110,422 of NZ_JBNPJU010000077.1, forward strand.
CTGCTGATCGAGCCCAAGCCCCAGGAGCCGACCAAGCACCAGTACGATTACGACAGCGCCACGGTGTTCGGCTTCCTGCATGAGTACGGCCTGGAACAGGAGATCAAGGTGAACATCGAGGCCAACCACGCGACCCTGGCCGGGCACAGTTTTCAGCATGAGATTGCCACCGCCGTGTCCCTTGGCATTTTCGGCAGCATTGATGCCAACCGTGGCGACCCGCAGAACGGCTGGGACACCGACCAGTTCCCCAACAGCGTCGAGGAAATGACCCTCGCCACTTATGAAATCCTCAAGGCCGGCGGTTTCAAGAATGGCGGCTACAATTTCGACTCCAAGGTCCGTCGCCAAAGCCTGGACGAAGTCGACCTGTTCCACGGGCACGTGGCCGCCATGGATGTCTTGGCCCTGGCATTGGAGCGCGCAGCCGCCATGGTGCAGAACGACCGCTTGCAACAATTCAAGGACAAGCGTTATGCCGGTTGGCGGCAGCCGCTGGGCCAGGCCGTATTGGCCGGCGAGTACAGCCTGGAGTCCCTGGCCGAGCACGCATTTGCCAATGAGCTGAACCCGCAGGCTGTGAGCGGGCGACAGGAGATGCTCGAAGGTGTCGTGAACCGCTTTATCTACGGCTGATTGTAGTGAGCGGGCAAGCCCTAATGCCAGTCAGTTAAGGCTTAACGCGGTCATTGTGGGAGGGGGCTTGCTCCCGATAAGCCGCGCAGCGGCCTCAAAAATGGGCCTGCTACGCAGTCCATCGGGAGCATGCCCCCTCCCACAGGTTATCCATCGTCTGCTCTATCGCTTAACTGACAGGCATTAGGGCTTGCCCGCTCACTACAGAGTCTTATTACAACAATAAAAGGACGCACCACCATGAAGTCATTCAAACGCACCTTCCTTGCCTCGGCCCTGGCCTTGCTCGCCCTGCCGGTGATGGCTGATTCCGCTCACCCGAAAATCGGCTTTTCCATCGACGACCTGCGCCTGGAACGCTGGTCCCGCGACCGCGACTACTTTGTGGCGGCAGCCGAAAAGCTCGATGCCAAAGTGTTTGTACAGTCGGCCGACGCCAACGAGCAGAAGCAGATTTCCCAGATCGAAAACCTGATCTCCCGTGGTGTCGATGTGATCGTCATCGTGCCGTTCAACGCGACCGTACTCACCAACGCCGTCGCCGAAGCCAAGAAGGCCGGGATCAAGGTGGTGTCCTATGATCGCCTGATCCTCAATGCCGATATCGACGCGTACATCTCCTTCGATAACGAAAAAGTCGGCGAGATGCAGGCCGGCGGCGTGCTGCAAGCGGCGCCCAAGGGCAATTACTTCCTGCTCGGCGGCGCCCCCACCGACAACAACGCCAAGGTGCTGCGCGAAGGCCAGATGAAGGTGCTGCAACCGGCCATCGACAAGGGCGACATCAAGATTGTCGGCCAGCAGTGGGTCAAGGAATGGAACCCTACCGAGGCCCTCAGCATCGTCGAAAACGCCCTGACGCGTAACGACAACAAGATCGACGCCATCGTCGCTTCCAACGACGCCACCGCCGGCGGTGCGATCCAGGCCCTGGCCGCACAGAAGCTGGCCGGCAAGGTGCCGATCTCGGGGCAGGATGCTGACCTGGCCGCCGTGAAGCGCGTGCTCGACGGCACCCAGACCATGACCGTGTACAAGCCGCTCAAGCTGATCGCCACCGAGGCGGCCAAGCTCTCGGTACAACTGGCGCGCAATGAAAAACCTAGCTACAGCTCGCAATACGACAACGGCAGCAAAAAGGTCGACACCATCCTGCTCACGCCCACCCCGCTGACCAAGGCCAATATCGATCTGCTGGAGAAGGACGGGTTCTATACCAAGGCACAGATTGCCGGGCAATGATGGTCATGTCCGACTACCTGTTGCAAATGCGCGGCATCGTCAAAACCTTTGGCGGTGTGCCCGCCCTGAACGGTATCGATATCAACGTGCGGCCGGGGGAATGTGTCGGCCTGTGCGGTGAGAACGGCGCCGGTAAATCCACCTTGATGAAGGTGCTGTCGGCGGTCTATCCGCACGGCACCTGGGACGGTGAAATCCTCTGGGATGGGCAACCGCTCAAGGCCCAGTCCATCAGCGAAACCGAGGCCGCCGGCATCGTCATCATTCACCAGGAGTTGACCCTGGTGCCTGACCTGTCGGTGGCCGAAAACATCTTCATGGGCCACGAGCTGACCTTGCCCGGCGGGCGCATGAACTACCCGGCCATGCTCCACCGCGCCGAAGCCTTGATGCGCGAGCTCAAGGTGCCGGACATGAACGTGGCGTTGCCGGTGTCGCAATACGGCGGCGGTTACCAGCAACTGGTGGAAATTGCCAAGGCCCTGAACAAACAGGCACGTCTGTTGATCCTCGATGAGCCCTCCTCGGCCCTGACCCGGTCGGAAATCGAGGTGCTGCTGGATATCATCCGAGACCTCAAGGCCAAGGGCGTGGCCTGCGTGTACATCTCCCACAAGCTCGATGAAGTGGCAGCGGTGTGCGACACCATTGCCGTGATCCGCGACGGCAAACACATCGCGACCACCGCCATGGCCGACATGGATATCCCGCGGATCATCACCCAGATGGTCGGCCGCGAGATGAACAACCTCTACCCCACCGAACCCCACGCGGTGGGCGAAGTGATTTTCGAAGCACGCAACGTCACCTGTTATGACGTCGACAACCCCAAGCGCAAACGCGTTGACGATATTTCCTTTGTGCTCAGGCGCGGGGAAATCCTCGGCATCGCCGGGCTGGTGGGCGCCGGGCGCACGGAACTGGTATCGGCGCTGTTCGGCGCCTACCCCGGCCGCTACAGCGGCGAAGTATGGCTGGACGGCGTGCCGGTCGACACGCGCACGCCGCTCAAGTCGATCCGCGCGGGGCTGTGCATGGTGCCCGAAGACCGTAAGCGCCAAGGCATCATTCCGGATTTCGGGGTGGGCCAGAACATCACCCTGACCGTGCTGGAAACCTACTCATACCTGACGCGCATCGATGCCGAAGCCGAGTTGGGCAGCATCGAGCAACAGATCGCCCGCCTGCACCTCAAGACGGCCAGCCCGTCGCTGTCGATCACCAGCCTGTCCGGTGGCAATCAGCAAAAAGCCGTGCTGGCGAAGATGTTGATGGCCAAGCCCAAGGTGCTGATCCTCGATGAGCCCACACGCGGCGTGGACGTGGGCGCCAAGTACGAGATCTACAAATTGATGGGCGCACTGGCGGCCGAAGGCGTGTCGATCATCATGGTTTCCTCGGAACTGGCCGAAGTGCTGGGCGTGTCCAACCGCGTGCTGGTGATCGGCGACGGGCAACTGCGTGGCGACTTTATCAATGAAGACCTCACCCAGGAACAGGTGCTCGCCGCCGCGCTCAGCCAAAACCATCATGATCGGAAGACCGCGTAGATGAATCAGGTCAAACACCTTTTTACCCGCTACAAAATGCTGGCCCTGGTCATCGCCGTGGCGTTTATCTGGCTGTTTTTCAGCTGGCAGACCGAAGGCGGCTTCGTGACGCCGCGCAACCTGTCCAACCTGCTGCGGCAGATGTCGATCACCGGAATCCTGGCCTGCGGCATGGTGCTGGTGATCATCAGCGGCGAGATCGATTTGTCGGTGGGCTCATTGCTCGGGCTGCTGGGCGGGCTCGCGGCGATCCTGGACGTGGTGTACCACATTCCGCTGCTGGCCAACCTGAGCCTGGTGGCCTTGTGCGGGCTGATGATCGGCTTGGCCAACGGCTACATGACGGCTTACCTGCGTATCCCGTCGTTTATCGTAGGTTTGGGCGGGATGCTGGCGTTTCGCGGGATTCTGCTGGGGATCACCGGCGGTACCACCATCGCACCGGTATCGCCGTCACTGGTGTACGTGGGCCAGGGCTATTTACCGCATACGGTAGGAGTCGGCCTGGGCGTGCTGCTGTTTGCGCTGACCGTGTTCCTCACCTGGAAGCAGCGGCGCAACCGCGCCTTGCATGGCCTGGCGGCGCACTCGCGGGTGCGTGATGGGTTGCGCGTGGGGGTGATCGGCGTGGTGCTGGCCGGGTTCGTCACCACCCTCAACAGCTACGACGGCATCCCGGTGCCGGTGCTGTTATTGCTGGTGCTGCTCGGCGTGTTCAGCTACGTCACCAGCCAGACCGTGTTCGGTCGTCGCGTCTACGCGGTGGGCAGCAACATGGAAGCCACGCGCCTGTCGGGTATCAACGTACAGGCGGTGAAGCTATGGATCTTCGGCATCATGGGCGTGATGTGCGCCCTCGCCGGCCTGGTCAACACCGCCCGCCTCGCGGCCGGTTCGCCGTCGGCGGGCAACATGGGCGAACTCGACGCCATTGCTGCGTGCTTTATCGGTGGCACGTCCATGCGCGGCGGTTCGGGCACGGTGTATGGCGCGTTGCTCGGGGCGTTGGTGATTACCAGCCTGGACAACGGTATGTCGATGCTGGATGTGGACAGTTACTGGCAGATGATTGTGAAGGGCAGCATTCTGGTGCTGGCGGTGTGGGTGGATGTAAGTACGCGGGCTGGGCGGCGCTGAACCCGCCCTGATCATTCCCACGGGATGTGGGAATGATCAGGGCTATGCGTCCGTGCCGAAAGCCTATGACGTCAATAAATCTGGGCGCCATTGTAGATATTGTAGAGATGGTCAGGGACCTCGGAAGGCGACGAAAAATAGACGAACAACTTTCCACCGTGTTCCTGGACAGCCAATACTTTGACGGGTTGGCCCGCGCCGATCGCGACATGATCCTTCAAGAAACTGGTTGATACGTTCTTCTTCGGTATGGACTCATCAAAGACATAGACGACCTGCTGAGTCCCCTGCCCCTGACCTTTTGCCACGCCTTTCGCCCAGCCTTCCCACTCCACTGAATTGTGCACGGTCGCCGAGGCGGACTGTACGCCAGGATCCTGGAAGACTTTGCCTACGCCATTTTTAAGCCGATTTGCACCCTCTGGGGTGACGAACGCCGAACGATACGCCTTGCCCTCATAGGGCTTTAATTGATCAAACTCACGCAAAAACGCTTCAAGTTCCGGCGTACGCCGATTCGCACGCAGGGGCTGATTGACGAAGTCTGAGCCTGCGCGAGTATAAGTACCCACATGCTCAAAATCATCAGCATTACTTTCTCCGACAAGTTTAGTGAGGGTCTTGGTGAACTCGTCCTTCTGCTGCTCGGAGAGCGCGCCCCCTGACTGCTTGTGTTTTTCCACAACGCCAGCCAGTTCCTTACGGGCATTTCTATATTTTTGCGAAAAAGCCTCTGATATTTTCCCGCCGCCCTCTACGCCTCTTCTTCTCCATACACCGGCGTTATCAGGCTTGGCAATTTTTCCGCTACTGACCAACTTCGTTGGGTCATCCGGTTTGGCGATGCGTAACACATAGTGGACGCCATCGCCGGCATCAGGCTTTTCGGAAACAAAATACTTCACACCGTTAAGCTCAATCTGTCTGACACCCGGTTGGCTGCGGGGCAACGGCACGGCGGCAGCCTTGAACTGCTCAATGCCCTGAGTTGCTTTTTTGGAAGCATTGGGTGCCCACTTCAAACCCTGTACGCCGCCTTCCCATTTAACCCCGGCAACCCCAGGTTTTAAGCTGTAACTCGCAAAATTTACCGACGGTTTCAAAAGCTTCGGGAGGATGGGTTTGACCCATCGGACAACTCCCCTGGTCAAGCCAGCAGCGGCTTGTTCAACAGGCGTAAACAGTGAGAGCAGATCAATCCATATTTGCGCGATGCCCTCGAACGGGCGACCCGCAACTATTGCCTCGACACCGTGCCAAAAAGGCACGAAACCTTTAAGGATTTCACGACGCTTCTCCCTGTCGGCCTTGAATGCCTGATAGTTTTCTTTGTCCTCTTTCTCGGCTTCAGTCACGCGCTCCGGATCCTCTTTTGCCCTCTCCAGCAAATCCAGATCCTTCATAAAAAACAGTTTTTCGGACACCGTCGTGCCGATCTGGCCGGTTCGCTCCACGAACTTTGCCTGATAGGTTGGCTTTCCGGCGCTGCCTTGCGCAGAGGCCGGAAAGGTCGCCAGCGGTTCCAGCGTATAAAGCTGGGCGGAAAACGGCGTATTGTCCGATCGGGCGCCCACTGGCCGATCAGCTTTCGCCTCATAGCGCTGCCCTTGAATGCCGGGTTTTGGCCACGCGGTGAATGCGTTCGAATAACTGCCGTCGGGTAAACGTTGTTTTCCGATGACGCTGTGGCCCTGAAAGACACCGACGTAATCGTCCCGCTTAACCACGGTCCCCCGTTCGGGGTTGACTTCATAGACCGTCGTCTTTCCTTCGTGAACCGCTTTAATCAAGAACGTAGTGCGCTCGGGCTCGCCGCCCTCTCCGGGTGACTTCATCGCATACACACCGACATCACCGTGCGCTATGGCGATTTGATCCGCCGGGGGCAGCGTTGAGAGAGCGTATTGGATGATCGTGCCGTAGGCGGCTTTCTTGTTCGCCAGATCGGCTTTGAAGTCTTCGCCGAATTTTTGGTCATCGTAGATAGCCACCGGGTATTTTTTATTATCCGGATCGGCATGGCCTTTGATGGGCGATACCTGTTGCGTCCCAAGGAAATAATCCTTCCTCATTGGCATGGGGCTAGAGAGGCTACCGATGGCACCCGCCATCTTTTCAAGATGCTGATCCAATGCGGCAAGGGCTTTTTGAATGTCCGCCTGCGAAAATTCGGTTTTATCTTCAAGAATGCCGTTGGCAACGGCCCACTCCAGCGCGGGGCCAATGCGCGTCGACGCAATCAACAGCTCTTGTTCGGGTGTCACCGCCATAGCATTCATTTTGCCGGGCAAGGCGATCAGTTCATCCTGGGTCATCCGCTTCGAAGAGCCCGGCTCGATGGCTTCGGCCAGGTTGACACCGTGCTGATAACTCACCCAACTCACAGAGCTTTTGCTGAGTTCCGATGGCGCATTATTTTTGCCCGCCTGGGCCGATGAGCCGCCGGTGACCTGAGGCGGGCTGGCGGCTGAGGGGCCTGATGCGGATTTGGGCGCCTCACTGTTGCCCGCTGCGTCAGAACCCGAAGATCGCTTGGTACGACTGCTCGCTGTTTCTGAGCCCCCTTCAAGGTTTCTGGCCCAATGGCGATCAGTAGGAAATGCAAGAATATTGGTGGTCATTATTCATCATCATGCGAGTGGAATGTTCTCTCGACCACGGTAGGAAACACGGCGGTAGATTTGTCCACCCTGTGTGGTACTGAGGTAAGAAATTGTTCCATTGCACGATGGCATGCCTGAATGCGACCAAACTTGTGGGGCGCGCGGTGGCGCTGGTGGCATTTGGTCATGGTTTGTGAAAGGCCAGCAAGCTGTGTCGCTTTAAATTGCAGGACGTTTCCTAGACAATCCCCACCGCCTTGTGCCTGTTGAAAGGGATGACTAGTCTGCGCTCCGTCACTGCCAAATCAGTGATCGGGTTTAGTCGCCCGTTTACATCACGCGCACGGCCTTCCATCGCTTTATGGTGGCTGTGCGCAGGGCACCTTCGGGTGCGCCGGATTTCGTGATGACCGGTCGACTAACCTGCGTACAGCCGCCACCCATTCGTTTAGTCGCGACGGGTGTCGCCCCTTAATTCATCACGGAGTTACACCATGAATAGAGTCGTCCCCGACCCACCCATTGATCCCGCCAAAGACCGCGCCGCCTTCAACCGCGCCATCGACCACTACCTGCCCACCCAAGGTTTCCACTCTGTCAATGAAGACCTGAGCTTCGAAGACGCCCTTTTGTATACCGCCAGTCTGTTGGACAGCGCCTCGGCGACTGCGCTGGATTGCGGTGAGCGGCTGGAGAGTCCCGAGCGGGCGAAGATCCTCGCAGTGTGGCATTTGCTGGAAATAGCCAAGACCACAGTGGATCGCTCAATTGAATGTATGAACCCTTCAAAGACCACTGCCTGAACGCATTTAAAACTGTGGGAGGGGGCTTGCTCCCGATGGCGGTGAGTCAGTCAATGTTCATCTGACTGATGCACCGCCATCGGGAGCAAGTCGAATCGTCGCACCGCCCCTCCCACAGTTACCCTACGGCGTTCTGCAGGTTGTTACTTGGATACCGGCATGGCGAATTCGGCGCCTTGTTCGATGCTCTCCGACCAGCGCTGCATGATCGACTTCTGCTTGGTGTAGAAGCGCACACCCTCGGTGCCGTAGGCATGCATGTCGCCAAACAGGCTCTTCTTCCAGCCGCCAAACCCGTGCCAGGCCATGGGCACGGGGATCGGTACGTTGATGCCGACCATGCCGACTTCGATACGCCGGGCAAACTCGCGGGCAATGTGGCCGTCGCGGGTAAAGCAGCTGAAGCCGTTGCCGAACTCGTGGTCGTTGACCAGTTTGATCGCTTCGGCGAAGTCGTTGACGCGCACGCAGGCCAGTACCGGGCCGAAGATTTCTTCGCGGTAGATGCTCATGTCCCGGGTCACGTGGTCGAACAGCGTGGCGCCGAGCCAGAAGCCGTGTTCCAGGCCGGCCTCGGACGGCACGTAACCCCGCCCGTCGAGCAGCAATTGCGCACCGGCTTGCACGCCCTGTTCGATGTAGCCACTGATACGCTCCAGCGCGGCACGGGACACGATCGGGCCCATTTCGGCTTTCAAGTCCCGGCCATCGGTGATGCGCAGTTGCTTGGCCCGTTCGGTCAAGGCGGCGATGACCTTGTCACCCACATCGCCTACCAGCACGGCGACGGAGATGGCCATGCAACGCTCGCCGGCACTGCCGTAGGCGGCGCCCATCAGTGCGTCGACGGTTTTCTCGATATCCGCGTCGGGCATTACCACCATGTGGTTTTTCGCGCCACCCAGCCCTTGCACGCGCTTGCCGTGACGGGCGCCGCTTTCGTAGATGTACTGGGCGATCGGCGTGGAGCCGACGAAACTCACGGCCTTGACGTCCGGGTGTTCGATCAGCGCATCCACTGCTTCCTTGTCGCCCTGCACCACGTTGAACACGCCTTTGGGCAGGCCGGCTTCGCGCAGCAGTTCGGCCATGAACAGCGAGGCGCTCGGGTCGGTCGGGCTCGGCTTGAGGATGAAGGTGTTGCCCGCCGCAATGGCGATCGGGTACATCCACATCGGCACCATTACCGGGAAATTGAACGGCGTCACGCCCGCCACCACGCCCAGGGGCTGGCGCATCGTCCAGTTGTCCATGCCACGGGACACCTGGTCGGAGTGCTCGCCCTTGAGCAGGTTGGGAATACCGCAAGCGAACTCAAGAATGTCGATACCACGGTCGACTTCGCCCTGGGCATCGGTGAAGACCTTGCCATGTTCGGCGACGATGATGCGCGCCAGATCATCCTTGCGCTCACGCAGCAGGTGCAGGAACTCGAACAACACGCGAGCACGGCGGATCGGCGGTGTGTCGGCCCAACCGGCGAACGCAGCCTGGGCAGCGGCGACGGCTTCGGACACGGTCTGGCGGCTGGCCAGGGCGACGCGGCCGGTCTTTTCGCCAGTGGCCGGGTTGAAGACGTCCTGATAGCGATCATCGCGGCTCACGCGCTGGTCGTTGATGTAGTGCTCAAGCGTGGTGGTCATGGCAGAGACTCCCTGGTGGATGGCAATGGAAGCCACGATAGGCTTTCGATTTGTTCCCAACCAGAGCAGAATTCAGAACTTATTGTCCATACAAGCGAACAATAGCACCATGGAAAAAGCCGAGATCGAGGGGTTGTGGACCCATATTCACTGGCTGTCGGTGCTGGAGGAGCAAGGCACCTACACCGCCGCCGCGGCGCGCCTGGGCGTGAGTAAGTCCGCCGTCAGCCAGCGCATCTCGGACCTGGAGAAAGCCACCGGTACACGGTTGGTCACCCGCACCACGCGCAGCGTACGGCTGACCGATGCGGGGCAATCCTTGACCCGCGAAGTGCGCAGCGCCTATGCCCAAATCGCGCGCAGTTTCTCTTCGGTACGCGACTCGGCCGGGGAGATTCGCGGCCTGGTGCGCCTCACCGCGCCGGTGGCCTTTGCCCGGCAACAGTTGGTGCCGCATCTGTCGGAGTTCTTGCAGCTCTACCCGCAGGTGCGCATTCAACTGGATGTTTCCGATACCTTGAGTTCGCTGGCGGCCGAGGGCTACGACCTGGCGGTGCGCCACGGTTTCCAGGTGCCGGAAACCCATGTGGCGTGGAAGCTGTGCGACACCGCCTCGGTGCTGGTGGCAACCCGCGAATACTTGCAACGCCACGGCGAGCCGTGCGAACCCGGCGACCTCACTGCGCATAATTGCCTGTTCTACCCACGCGGGGCCGACCAACCGGCCTGGACCTTCGAACGCAACGCCGAGCGTATCACCGTGCCCATCGCCGGTAGCTTTGCCACCAACAACAGCGAAGCCCTGCGCGACTCGGCGCTCAACCACCTGGGTATCGCCCTGCTCCCGGATTTCAGTGCCCACGCCGCATTGGCCAGCGGCACGCTGGTGCAGGTGCTCGAGGGTTGGACACTCAAAGGGGTATTTGCCGATGAGATCTACTTGATCCGCCCCTACTCGCCCCATGTACCCAAGTCGGTCAGTACGTTAGTTGGCTATCTAAAGAACAAGTTATCAGCGGGGTTTCGTTTCATTGGATAAACAACAAGCACATTAAGCGGAATCATTCTCGACAAACCGCTTTTTAATAATAAACCATATAGCCAGCGGCAATAATCCTCATAACAAACACTTCAACTATGTGGGCTCATAACAAGTTATTGACGCCCGCTGAATTTCAATACAACTATTTGTATTGAATATAAAAATCTTGCCCATACCGTCTACGTTACAGCCGTTGTGACTCGACGTACTTGCAAAAAAACCACAACCGTCTAGGTTCATGAATACCGTGAAGGCCAACCGCCATTGTTCATTCAGCCAGCCATTCTGGCGAGGGATTCTATTGCTCTGAAACAAGACCCGACGCTGCTCTAAATACAGACACGGAACTTAAGTCTTAATACTCAGAAGGGATGCTTTGATGAAACGCAGCCAGCCGTATCGTGCGTTCTTGAAAAAGGGGCCAGCCCAACATTTCTGGCTGTCATTGTTTGGCTTTTGCGTGTTGGTCATCGCCAGCTTCCTGTTGTTCGAGCAACAGATCCAGGCCTTCCTGCTTCACCTCAACCTGTACCAACCTTCCACGCCCGGTGTGGCACTCAACCTGGCCCTGCTGCTGATTACCCTGCTCGCGCTGGATGTGCTGCTGCCCGTACCCTCGAGCGTGGTTGCGCTGCTGGCGGTTGCCATGCTCGGCAGCCTGGGCGGCTACCTGGTGATTTTTATCGGCTTGTGCCTGGGTGCCGGGTTGGGCTACGCGTTGGGCGCCGGCTACTTTCGGTTGTTATCCGGTCGTCTTGGCCTGCATCAGCGTCGCCCGGGGCACTTGGCGTATCGGCTGAACACGCTGTCGTTGATTTGCCTGCGCGGGGTGCCGGTGCTGGCGGAAACTTCGGTGGTGGCCGCCGGAATGCAGCGTTACCCGCTGCGCGCGTTTCTGTTGATTACCACGCTGGCCAATGCGGGCCTGGCGTTGGCCTATACCGCCATCGGCACGTTCCTGATCGAGCAGAATGCACTGCTGGTGACGATCCTTGCCAGCATGGTGCTACCGCTGCTGTTCGTGGCGGGGTACAGCCTATACAAATCTTTGCGCAAACCCGCTGCCGAACAGGCGTTGCGTGGCTGCTTCAGCGTCAGCTATGACTACCCGGTGGTGTTCACCGACCACCTGTTCGACCCACGCAACCCTTGCCTGCATCAACAACTCAGCGCACCGCACAACGGGCCAGTGACGGTGCTGATATTTGCCGACGCACAACTGCTGCACAGCGCGCCTCAGCTGCGGGAGCAGATCGACGCGTATTTCGGCGCCCACACCGACCTGCACCTGCAAACGGCGCCCATCGCCGTGCCGGCCGGCGAACTGAGCAAAAACACCCAAGTCCTGGAGCAGCTCTACAGCGACATGCTGCAGCACCATCTGGACCGGCATTGCTACGTACTGGCCCTGGGCGGCGGTGCGGTGCTGGACGCGGTGGGCTACGCCTGCGCGACCTTTCATCGCGGCATCCGTCTGGTGCGCGTCCCCAGCACGGTACTGGCGCAGAACGACGCCGGTATCGGGGTGAAAAATGGCATCAATGCCTTCGGCCAGAAGAACCTGCTGGGCGCGTTCTATCCCGCTACAGCGGTGCTCAACGACTTCCAATTGCTCACCAGCCTGACCCACCGCGACCAGATCGCCGGGCTGGCCGAAGCGGTCAAGGTGGCGCTGATCAAGGACTCGGCGTTTTTCGAGTGGATGGAGCAGCATGCCGACGCCCTCGCGCGCTTTGATCACCCGGCCAGCCGCTACGCCATTCGCCGTTGCGCCGAACTGCACCTGGGGCATATCACCGGCGCCGGGGACCCGTTCGAACGCGGTAATGGCCGCCCACTGGACTACGGGCATTGGGCCGCGCACAAGCTGGAAAACCTCAGCCAGCACCGCCTGCGTCATGGTGAAGCCGTCGCCGTGGGCATGGCGCTGGACGGTCTGTACGCCAATGCCGTGGGGTTGTTGAGCGCTAGCGACACGCAACGGCTGATGAACCTGCTGCACACCCTGGGCTTCAACCTGTGCCCGCCGGAACTGAAGATGAAAGATGCCCAGGGCCGCTCCCAGGTGTTGCTCGGCCTGGAGGAGTTCCGTCAGCACCTGGGCGGGCAGCTGTCGATCCCCATGCTTCGTTGCATCGGAGAGTCGGTAGACCTGCATGCCATCGATGACGCACAAATGGAACAGGCGCTGCAACGGTTGGCGAACCGCGGCGACCTGGCGCTGCCACTGAGTTACGCGCAATGAGCCAGGCCAACCTGAAAACCTGGTTGACCCTGGGTCGCGTGTCCAACCTGCCCACGGTGTGGACCAACACGCTGGCTGCCGCCCTGCTCGCCAGCAGCGCCGGAGCGTTGGCGCCGCCGTCGTCGCTGGTCTGGGGGTTGCTGCTGAGCACGCTGTCGCTGTTGTACCTGGCCGGCATGCTGTTGAACGACTGGCTGGACGCCGACTGGGATCAACAACACCACAACCCGCGCCCCATCACCCTGGGCCTGGCCAGCCGGCAGCAAGTGGGCCTGGCCACGGCGCTGCTGCTGATCCTCGCCGCCATGGCCGTGCTGGGCCTGAGCCGCCTGATCGATCAGCCCCACTGGCTGCTTGGCGGCGTGGGGCTGCTGCTGGCCTGCATCTTCGGCTACAACCTGCTGCACAAAAAATACGCCCACAGCGTATGGCTGATGGGAGCGTGCCGCTCGGCGCTGTACCTCACGGCGGCAGCCAGCCTGGCACTGCCGCCGGAGCCGATCTGGCTGTGCGCAATGCTGCTGGGCGTGTACATCAGCGGCCTGACTTACCTGGCTCGCCAGGAACACCGCAACCAACTGGTCAGCCGCCTGCCGCTGTTGCTGATGCTCAGCCCGCTGGCTTTGGCGATCTACTCCAACAACCTGTGGTTCTGGCCGGTGCTGCTGCTCTGGCTGGGTTGGTTGGGCCTGCACTACCGCAGGCACCTGGCCAACCCGCAACAACGCCAGGTGCGCGCTTTTATCGGCGCAGGCCTGGCGGCGTTGCCGCTGTTCGATGGGCTGGTGTTGGCCGTGGCCGACCAGCCGTTGGGCAGTCTGCTGTGTGTGCTGGTGTTTTTCCTGCTTCCCCACTTTCAGCGTTGGATCAAGCCGACATGAACATGCGCCAGGATCGCCTTATCGAACTGCGCCAAGCGCTAAGCCAGCAACTGCACGACAGCCAAGCGCTGTGGTGGCGCCAGGCGCAGGCCACGCTCGCACAACAACCGGACGCCACCACGGCGGCGTTGTTGAGCAGCCAGTGCAAGCGCCACTTGACGGCCCCCGTGGTCGACCTGGCGCGTGCACTGCTGCTGGCCCAGGTACTGGCACCCGCCGCCGTTGGCGAACAACTGCCTCTGCTACGCCAGTTGTTCCTATGGGGCGACGATCAGGAAAAAATCGCCCTGCTCGGCGCCCTCGACTGGCTCGACAGCAGCGGTCAGTGCCTGGCGCTGGCCTTGCAAGCCGGACGCACCAGCAACCCGCAGGTGTTTGCCGCCCTGGCCCTCGACAACGCCTACCCATCACGACACTACCCCGAGCGCGCCTTTCACCAGCTGGTACTGAAAGCACTCGGCATGGGCCTGGACGTCGGGCGTGTGGTCGGCCTCAAGCAACGGCATAGCACCACGTTCAATCAGTTGGCCCTGGACCTGATGCAAGAGCAACAGGCCGCGGGCCGTCCCATATCGCCCGGCCTGCCCGAGGTGATCGCCTTCCACCTGCTGGACCCGGAACAACGCCGACACCTGCCACCGCAGTGGCACCTGTACCTGAACTGAGACTTTCCCAGAAGAGGATTCACTATGCCCACCTACTTCGATCCGCATATCCATATGGTCAGCCGCACCACTGACGACTACCAGAACATGGCCGCCGCCGGGATTACAGGGGTGATCGAGCCGGCGTTCTGGCAGGGCCAGGCACGCACCAGCGTCGGCAGTTTCATCGACTACTTCGACACCTTGCTCGGCTGGGAACGCTTTCGCGCCAGCATGTTCGGCATCCATCATTTCTGCACCATTGGCCTGAACCCCAAGGAGGCCAATGACCTGTCGGTGGCCAATGAGGTGCTGGAGATATTGCCGCGTTACCTGGTGAAAGACGGTGTGGTGGCCGTCGGTGAAATCGGCTACGACGACATCACCCCCGAAGAGGACCGTTTTCTCGCCGCGCAACTGGAACTGGCCAGGCAGTTCAACCTGCCGGTGCTGGTGCACACGCCCCACCGCGACAAGATCGGCGGCACCAAGCGCACCCTGGCGGTGATCCGCGAAGTGGGGATTGCCGAGCACCTGGTGATCATCGACCACCTCAACGAACTGACCTTGCCCCTGGTGCTCGACAGCGACTGCTGGCGCGGCCACTCCATCTACCCCAACACCAAGATGTCGGAGCAGCGCATGGTCGCCTTGCTCCAGGAATACGGCACGGAAAAAATGGTGGTCAACAGTGCCGCTGACTGGGGCATCAGCGACCCGCTGAAGGTGCCCAAGACCGGCCAGGCGATGTTGGCGGCGGGCTTCAGCCAGGCCCAGGTCGAACAGGTGCTGTTCCATAACCCGGTGGATTTCTTCGCCCAGAGCGGCCAGTTGGACAAGGCCCTGGTCAGCACACCGCTGCCCATCGACCAGCGCAAGCAATGGCAGGACAACTCGGCCCTGCGCGGCCAGGAGCCGGTGGTCAAATGAGCGACATCGGCGGTTGGACGGCCACTCAGGTCGGCTATTGCAGCAATGTGCACCCGACCCGCGACCTGGCCGGGCTCAGGGCCTCGATCGCCGAACATTTCCGGGGCGTGCGCAAACTGCGCGGGTTGGACGTGCAGGACAGTGGTTTGTGGATCTGCGCTCACGCGGCCCGGCAGTTGCAGCAACCCGCGGCGCGCCAGGAATTCCTGGCGTTGCTGCAAAGCAGTGGGTTGCGCCTGACCTCCTTGAATGGCTTCCCCTATGGCGAGTTCCATCAGGGCGCGGTGAAAGCCGAGGTCTACCTGCCCAGTTGGGCCGACCCGCAGCGGTTGGCCTACAGCCTCGACCTGGCGTACCTGCTGGCCCAGGCGTTACCGCCGGATTGCCGCCAAGGGGTGATATCCACGGTGCCGCTGGGCTATGCCGCCACCTGGAGCACGGTGCTGCAGGCGCGTGCCGACGAGCACCTCAGCCAACTCACCGCCGCACTCGCCCAATTGCACCAGGACAGCGGCAAGAAAATTGTGTTCTGCCTGGAGATGGAGCCGGACTGCGTGCTGGAAAACACCGAGCAGGCCATTGCGTTTTTCCAGCAACGGCAGGCGATGGACCCGAACCATGCCTACCTGGCCCTGTGTTTCGACGTATGCCACCAGGCGGTCATGTTCGAGGACTGTTACCAGTCCCTGGATCGGCTACGCCAGGCGGGCGTACCGGTGGGCAAGATCCAGCTGTCCAACGCGATGATCTGCCGCCTGCCGCCGCCGCATGATCCGCGACGCGAACACGTGCTCGACACCCTGGGCCGCTTTGCCGAGGCCACCTACCTGCACCAGGTGAAGGCTCTCGACCCACAGGGTCGACGCGTGGCCTGGGCGGACTTGCCCGCAGCCCTGGCGCAGTGCAGTGAATTTCGCGAGCTGCGCGTTCACTTCCATATCCCGCTGTTCAGCGAACGGCTGCTGCTGCCCGAACTCAGCGGCAGCCAGGAGGCGCTGGCGCAGACCTTCGACTACCTGTCCGACCACGTCGAGTTTCACCCGGTATTGGAGGTCGAGACCTACAGCTGGGGCGTGCTGCCCGCTCAACTGCGCCCCACCACCACCCTGGCCCAGCTCGAAGGCATCGTCGCCGAACTGCACTGGGTCGAGGACCAGTTGCGCCAGCGCGGCCTGTTGCACGCCTATAGCCGGGAGGCCTACGCCGATGCTTTCTGAGCAACCGCTGCTGCTGATCAACGTGGTAGGGCTGACGCCTGCGCTGCTCGGTGAGGCGACACCGCACATCAACCGGTTGCTCAAGACCGCCCAGTTGGCTCACTTGCAACCGGTATTCCCCGCCGTCACCTCGACGGTGCAGGCGTCGATCCTCACCGGCGCGCCGCCGTCGCAGCATGGCATCGTCGGCAATGGCTGGTACTTTCGCGACCAGGCCGAGGT
This sequence comes from Pseudomonas sp. R11F, assembly GCF_050312575.1. Classification (NCBI taxonomy): domain Bacteria; kingdom Pseudomonadati; phylum Pseudomonadota; class Gammaproteobacteria; order Pseudomonadales; family Pseudomonadaceae; genus Pseudomonas; species Pseudomonas sp. R11F. The sequence continues at coordinate 127,217 of NZ_JBNPJU010000077.1, forward strand.
GCGTTTCTGGCTGCAACCCAATGGGCTGATCCAGGGGGAAAAGGTCTGGCACACGCTCCAACGCGAAATCCCGGGGTTTCGCTGCAGCCAGTTGTTCTGGTGGTTCAACATGTATGCCGACGTGGACGCCGCCATCACCCCGCGCCCGCACTACCCGGCCGATGGGCGCAAACAGTTCGGCCTGTATTCGTCGCCACCCGGGCTGCATGAGCAGATCGAGCAGCAGATCGGCGAGTTTCCGTTCCCGGGGTTCTGGGGGCCGGCGGCGGGCATTGCCTCGAGCCGCTGGATCGTTGATTGCGCCATCACCGAATTCCAGATCAACCGGCCACATCTGCAACTGATCTACCTGCCCCACCTGGATTACAGCCTGCAACGCGTGGGGCCTGAGCATCCGTCGATCGCCGCCGAAGTTCGCGCCATAGACAGCCAGGTCGGGCGCCTGCTGGATTTTGCCCAGGCCCAGGGCGCCGCCGTGATGCTGCTCTCGGAATATGGAATCGATGCGGTCGAGCAATCGGTGTCGATCAACCGCATCCTGCGCAACGAAGGTCTGTTGCAGGTGCGCCAGTCCCTGGGCTGGGAACTGCTCGACCCTGGCGCCAGCCCGGCGTTTGCGGTGGCGGATCATCAAATTGCACATATCTACGTCAAACGCGCCCAGGACATTCCTCGGGTCAAGGCCCTGCTGCAGCGCCAGCCCGGCATCGAACAGGTGCTGGATAAGGCCGAGCAACACGCCTGGCAGCTCGACCATCCGCGCAGCGGCGAACTGGTGGCCGTGGCCGCCAGCGGGTGCTGGTTCGATTACTACTACTGGCTGGACGAGCGCAAAGCACCGGACTTCGCGCGTACCGTGGACATTCACCGCAAGCCCGGCTACGACCCGGTGGAGCTGTTTGTCGACCCGGCCATTCGCTTTCCCACGCTGAAAGTGGCGCGGCGCCTGCTGCAAAAAAAACTCGGCTTTCGCTACTACATGGACCTGATCCCGCTGGACACCTCACTGGTGCGTGGCAGCCATGGTCGCCTTCCGAGCAACGCGCAGAACGGCCCGTTGCTGATCACCGATTGCGCACTGTCGTTACCGCCACGGTTGGCGGCGACGGCCGTGAAGCAACTGCTCCTGGAGCATTTCCTGGGGCGCCCACAGACCGAACCGGCGACAGCCAAGGAGCTTCCATGCGGCGAGCCTTATCTATCACAGTCCTGAGTGCACTGGCCGGGTTGGCCCATGCCCAAGACACCAACCCCTTCGACTGCACGAACTTTTTGCAGTATGGAGGCAACCTCGATCAGACCCGGGCCACCTTCGTGCAAAGCCCCGAGACCCTGGCCTGGAACTGGTTTGCCTGCCTGAATCAGCCGGCTGCTGCACAGAGCCCGAATGTGGTATGGGAAACCTTGAAACCTTCCGACCAGGTCTACCTGCCCAATGGCGCCGCGCCCCAACCCTACAACCAGAGCGTGGCGCCGCCTGCCGCCGTACTGACCCAGGCCCAGGCGATGGGTATGAACCCGAATCGCACCTTACACAACCTCAACGCCACCCAGCAGGTGGACGGGCTGATCCTGGAAATGGGCGGCCAGGTACCCGCCGCCGAACAAGGCCAGGCGGTGCGCTTCCAACTGCTGATGGGCGAGGACACCTTCAATTACATCGTGCAGCAGAAGGTCTACAACGTGAATGGCCAGGCCGCGCTGACCAGCGACCTTGATTTTCCCGCCACTGCCTGGGAGCTCAAAGCCGCCTGGCTGTGGATCGGCAACGACCAAAGCTACCAGCAGCAACTGGCCAGTGACGGCTACTACATCGCCCAGGCCTACTACCAGCAAGGCACGCAATATGTGGTGGGGTATGCCGCGCTGAGTGGCCTGCATGTGATCAACAAACTCAATCCCGACTGGGTGTGGACCACCTTCGAAAACCGCAATAACGGCAAGTACACCGTGACCAACGCAATCCCGCCCACGCCGATGACCAACAGCACCGGGCCGACCCCGGCGGCGCAACCGGTCAACAGCACATTCCAGGCCCAGTACCCGACACTGGCGCAGTATGAGTTGATCGGCGTGCAGTCCAAGACCACCCCGACCTTGCTCGCCAACTCCCAGTTGGAATCAGCGTTCCAGAGCGAGTCGTCGTGTTTCGCCTGCCATGGCACCGCCGCGTATTCGCCCAAGCAGGGCTACTTCAATTTCGCCCTGAACAAAGACGGCGGCATCGTCTACCCCACCGCCCCGCTACCGGACACCGACTTTGTTGGTTACCACAAACTGGATTTTGTCTGGTCGCTCAAACGCGCCCAGTGGCAACGTTAAGGAGCCTGACATGAGCGTATTGAATTTCCCGCGCATCTACCTCGGCGGCCATATGTTCTGGAACCCGCCGACCGCCAACAACAATGACATGTTCCCGCTCTACGACGCGGTGAAGATGCAGATGAACTGGCGGTTCCTGAAAGACTTCGACATCACGCCATGGAACGCTGCCAGCACTCTGCTGCCCTGGACCATAACGCCGCTGCCGCCGGCCCAGGTGCCCGCCTACGTCATGCAGGTGCCGGGCAATGCCGCGAATTTGGCCGCGCCGACCATCCCCGGCGAATGGAACCTGTTCGGCGACAACGCCTGCGGCACCGTGAGCTACAACCAGACGCAGTCGGTGATCACTGGCGGCGAGCTGCCGGGGGGTGGCTACGTGAGCCAGGACCCGCTGATCAACCAGAGCTTTCAGTTGCTCGGCAACTCGTTCGGCGGTGCGCCGAACTCACCGGCGCGCTTCGTCGATGTGAGCCCTTGGCAGAACACCTTCACCGCGCTGTACTTCGACAGCCTGGTGTTGGGCAATGCCCAATGTGGCCTGACGCTCAAGCGCGAGCACCGCATGCTCGACCGCTTTCTCAACTTCAACTGGGCCAACCTCGGCGGCCTGGCCTACGTCACCACCACCTGGCAAACCTGCTTCCCGAAAGAAAACCTGTCCTGGGTGCTCGGCAATTCAGCGTTGCTGCAAAACCTGCAAACCCAGATGCAACAGCAAAATGCCAAGGGGTTGATGTTCCGCTTTTCCACCTACCTGACCTGCTACGACAAGAACGGCATCCTCAACAACTACCCACCGATCGATACCCACGACGCCACGCCCGAGGCCCAGGCTAAAGTGCAGGCCATGTATCAACAGGGCCTGGACAACGTCGGCGATATTTTCTTCAACCCGGCCTATAGCCGTACGGTGGGCACCCTGGGCCTGTGGTTCGATGACGAATTTCCCACTGCCCCCGCCGGGCGGCGCCTGGTACCCGCCCAGACGGTGCCGATCTACAAAACCTCACCGAGCGATGCCACCTCGGCGCAGCTCGGCGTGATCTCGGCCCAGGCCCATGGCAATACCTTGTCTCTGGACCTGGGCAACACCTTCCCGTTTTATCCCCTGGAGCCCAAGACCGACATCCCCGTCGCAGCCAAATACCAGGCCGGCGACTATCAAGTGGGCGTGCGCCAGGGCACGCAATTCACCCCCATCGCCAGCTTCGGCTACGACGATTACCAACAGGCGCAATTCGACAAGCGCTCGGGCATCCTCGACCTGCCGTTGACGGTCGATGCACAAAGCCTGTTGCAGACCGGTAGCCTGGAACTGCAACAACCCGGCACCACGGCCATCATCGCCGCGACCCAGCAACTGTGGACCGCCGAAGTGGTGCAGAGCGCCAGCTTCATCGATGTGGGAGACACCAAGACGCTGCAGATCATGGTGCAATTCGACGGCCAGCCGGCACCGGCCGGTACCACGCTGTGGGTTGCGCAATACAACAACGCCTACATGCTGTGCACCACCGATTACTACCTGGCATTCAGTAATGATGCGGACTTCACGCTGTTCAACAACGACCCGCAGAACCCCATCAACAACAGCCCCAACCTGCCGCAATTCATTGGGACGATACCGCTGGCCGGCCAGATCACCGAAGGCACCGGCCGCCAGCTGATGGCGACGCGCCTCGCCGTGTCCGACGATCAGACCGAGCCTGTGACCTACCGGCAATTTCTGCCGACACCGGCTTCGGTTGCCTTGAGCCCGTGTCTCACCTTTGCCAACCCGATCCCCATGCAAGGCACGCTCAAGGACCCCCTCAGCAACACCGTGCAATACAGCCTGGCCAAAGTGCAGACCGACGCCAACGGTATCGCCAACCTGACCGTCACGGCCCAGGCACCGGGGTTTCCCACGCTGCGTTTCTTTGTGCAGGAAGGTCAGCAGGCACCGACCATCCCCTTCAGCTTCCCCCTCAACCAAGCCTACACCGACTTCCTCGCGCCGTTGCGCGTGCTGCCGCTGGAACCCCAGTTGCAACAGGACTTCGTCAATGCGTGGAACCTGATTTACCAGCGCGAAGATGCCGGCCAGATCATCTGGGAGACCTTCATCTACCCCTTCATCCTGCAACCTTTTTATTACCTGTACCCGATCATGAGCAAGTACATGCCGCTCAACTCCCTGACGCGCATTGAAGGCGCCGTGGACCAGTTGATTGTGCTGATCAGCAAGCCGTACCAGGAAGAAAGCACCCTGGCGATGCCGATCACCCGCGACATGCCGCAAAGCCGTCGCGCGGTGCTGGAGCTGTGGGCACAAGCCCTGGTCAAGCGCAATTACCCTCCCATACCGCTCAGCATGAGCGACTACCACTGAACCACTGACGGAACCACCGGGTGACACCTGCGTCACCCGGCACAACACAGGAGTGTGATGATGAATACCCGCCTCTTGAACCGGCTGTTGCTGCTGCTAACGCTGCTCAGCCCCGGCGCGTTTGCCGACGACGCTGCCGTGTACTTCACCAACGGCGTGCACAACACCGAAGGATGCAATGAACAAAACGGCAACTGCATCGCCAAACGGCTTCCCGGCGAGCCGTCCGACCCGTTCTTCCCGGCGCAATGGATCAGCGAGTGGACGATGTACCGGGTGATGCACAACTACGAGAAAAACCCACCGCCCTACAGTAACCCGCCCTCGACCCTGCAACCTTCGGACTACACGGTATCCAAGGGCACCAGCTATTACGACACCACCTACATCCCGGCAGACGGCGACGGCTTCGGCGCGATGATGGAGCACTACGAGAAGTACTGCCTGCCGATCTTTCCGATCAAGAACAACAATTACAGCTGCTCCTTCGTGTCCCTGGGCAATAAGGCGTACTTCCTCACGTACCCGCAGGACCGCCCGAAAGACATGCCGGCCTGCTGCATGTTCTCGCCGATGAACCACCCGCCGCGCCAGGACTTCGTGCAGCACCTGCCCTACAGCGTCGAACGCAGCCAACACCTCAATGGCAGCGTGCAGGCTTACGCCCTGGACTTGCAGTCGCCGTCGGGGCCGATTCTGTTCGGCTATGCCTTCAACAAGCAGCAGACGGGCAAGCCGCCTTACCGACTGCCGCAATCGTTTTTCTTCTCGGGGGACACCAGCGTCGCCAACGCGCCCATCGTCAGCCAGAACTACACCCACTTTCGCATCGCCAAGCCCGACCCGGCCGAGACCTGGAATCAAGTGGCCGCCATGTGCCCGTCGAACCCGCCGCCTTGCCAGTTGTTCGAGCCACCGGCAGACCAGAGCAATGGGCATAAGGCGCAGTGGAACCAGCTCATGCAGCGCAAGCCCTGACCTTCAAGGATGAACCGCCATGAAAATGCTACTGAGTGTGATGTTACTCGGGCTGGCCAGCCTGTCGGCCCAGGCCCGGGAAGCTCCCCAGCCGTCGGCACAAGCGACCCAGCTCAATTGCCGGCCGCCGACCAGCGCACCGGCCGCCGACGCCGGGCAAGGACCGTTCGATAACTACAGTTGGCAGTTGTTTATCGCCTTGAACTGGCCGGCACAAAACGGGCAGCGCGGCCAGCCCGACTGCAGCAAAACACCGGGCGCTGCCGGTTACACCGTGTGGCAGACCTACAAGACGGTCGAAGAAATATTCCTGCCACAGGCCGCCAACCCGGGGCCGTGGAACACCCCGCTACTCGCCAAAAGCCTGGGCATCATCAATATTGCCGCATTGAAAAACAGCTCGCAGGTCAACTCGGTTGACCAGGCGGTCGGCGGTTGGCTGATCGACCAGGCCGGTAACCCGACCTTTTACGACATTTCGGCCAACGAGATCTCCTACAACTACATTGTCGGCAACACCTTCTACAACGCCAATGTGGTGTCCAAGGCGAACAACATCGCTTTCCCCAATGGGGTCATCGAGGTCAAGTCCAGCTGGCGCATCCTCACCCCCCACGACAACGCCAGCCGCTATCTGACGATGCTCGCCCGTGTGCCCACATTCGACAGCCAGGGCCAGCGTACCGGTGTGACCGAAGCCTACCTGGGGCTGGTAGGCCTGCATGTCATCACCAAGGCGGCCGGCTATACGCAGTGGATCTGGTCAACCTTCGAGCAGGTCGACAACCTGCCGTCTGCGCAGAGTAGTAACGGCACCTACAGCTACTTCAACCCAGACGCCAAAACCACCAACCAGTCGCCCTGCGACTGGCAAACCCACGGCACCCAGCTGGTCTGCGTGCCCAAACCGGGCATGACATTCCAAACCCCCAACCCGCTCAGCCGCGTGACCCCGATTGCCGACATCACCCAGGCCGTCAACACGACCTACCGCGCCAACACCGGGCTGCAAAACAGCCCGTTGAAGTACTACCAGCTCATCACCACCCAGCGCCCGACCACACCGAACGACCCCGGCAACCCCTTGGGTGACCCGACCCCGGCACTGTCGGCCAACGTGACCATGGAGAGCTATATCCAGCAAAACAGCAGTTGCATGAATTGCCACTCCATGGCGACGCCGGTGAAGAGCCGCTACAAGTCCGACTTCTCCTACCTGTTCAAATTCGCCAACGCGCCGGGCAACCCATCGCCCAAGGACAAGGAATAGACCATGAGCATCCTCAACGGACCCCGACTGAATTTCTGGGGCGGCATCCGCACGGACGTCAGCCTGCCGAACAACTCCCCGACCCTGCCGCAGAACTCGGACGCCAACTGGCCGCTGTTTGACCTGACCACCTCCACCCTGGCCCCCGAGGCCGAGCTGTATAGCGACGAGCAACTGAACAACATGATCAACACGCCCAACGGCAATTACTACACCGCCGGCGGCTGGAACCACTACGGGCAACATGTGGTGAGCATGAAGAACGCGCTGATCAGTTCCCAAGGCAGCCCGGGCAATGTCGGCACCAGCGGCGACCAGGTCGGCCAGCCGGTCTACCTGCTGGGCTCCATAGACCCGGTGACCCAACAAGGACCGATTTCCGGCCCGATGATGGTGGACCTGGACCCCACGGCCTCGACCACCACCCAGATCTTCGTCGGCGGCCTGCAGATCGGCAACAACGACAACATCCAACTGTTGATTCACGCCAATGCGGTGTGCAGCAGCCTGGATGTGAAAAAACGCGTGCTGGAACCGCCCAGCATGGATGCACCGGGTTCCTTTCGGTTCAGCGGCACCTTTCAACTGACTTTCCCGTTGAGCAGTATCGTCAGCTGGAACCAGAACAGCAGCGGCCTGCGCGCGATCATCCAGGCGCCGGGGGCCACCGGGATCGTGCTGCGTTTCGTGATGTTCGAAATGTGCCCGCAGATGACCACCGCGCAATTGGTCGACGACTACGCCAACGGCCGGGATACGCCGAACCCGAGCATCGGCCGGGTCATCGGCACCCTGGCCCCGGCGTTTGCCGGTGAACCCCTCGATTGCCAGCCGGGCCGGCAACTGATCAACCAGGACACCAGGAACACGGGCTACGCGCAGTTGGCCAATGCGGCGCTGTTGAGCCTCGATATGGTCAATGTGATCCCCAAACAGACTTTCCGCGCCGTCAGGGACGACATCACCAGCCCCATCGGGCCTAACGCCAATTACGGCCCGGTCACGCTGACCGCCGGCACCACCCCCCTGATCACCCTCGACCCCAGCGCCAGCCCGCTGGTCAATTACTACGTGTACGGCGGTATCGTCGATGTGCCGTTGAACACCAGCCAGCAGCAGGCGGTAAAGGCCAGCGCCCTGGCCATCAAGGCGCCGAACCGGGTGGCCGAGACCTCACTGAACGCCATCGAGTCGGTGTACCGGGTGTATGCCGACCAGCGCAATGTGTACCTGGAGGATTACCCCAAGGGTTTGTCGATTACCCTGTATGTCAGCTACCTGGGCGGCGCGGTGCCCAACACCACCCGGATCGACCTGACGCCCGGCGCACCGGCGGTCTACGACGCCCCGCAATACTGGGATTTCCTCAACGTGCCCGCCAGCGTGACGCTGGAAGCCGGCCAGCCCAGCGTCCGCTTCCCCGTCACGCTCAAACCCGGCAGTGCCGCCCAGGCGGGTTTCGTCGCCCTGGCCTATAGCGTCAATGGCCATCCCAGCGGCGCCTACTTCACCAACCTGCGCAAATACGCGCAGACCGATTTCGGCATTCCCAAGGGCACCACGATCACCTGGGCAATGATGTATCCCAAGGTCCTGCGTTTTCACTACCTGGCCTTCCCTGCCATGTCGCGCTACGTCGCGTTGAATCAGCCTGACGCAGTCATGGGCGCCAAAGATGCCATCCTCGCGCGCACCTCGGACGTGTACAAAGGCACCACACTTTTCATGCCGGTGGTGCGCTCGATGTCGCCCTGCCAGCGGGCGCTGCTGCGGGCGTACCTCACCGGTGAACCGTGGCAGCCGCCGCAGACGGAGCATCAGTCATGACCCTTCTTATACCTGCGCAGCCCGGCGAAAACTTGCGCCCCAGCACATTGATCGCCGAAGGCTTGCTCAACCCCCGCGGCCTGTGCCTGCAAGCCGATGGCAGCCTGTTGCTGGCCGAAGCCGGCTCCGGCTTGCCGGACCAGCCGTTCAGCGGTCGTATCAGCCGCCTGCGACCCGATCCCCATCAGCCCGGCGCCTACCTGCCTGGCGAGGTATTGGCCCAAGGGTTTCGCGCCATGAATATGCAGGCGCGCATGCTGCGCGATGAGATCATGGGCCTGTCGGACATCGCCTGCGGTGGCGGGCGCTGTCTGGCCAGCCAGACCGATTACGTTGGCGGTTCCAAACTGCTGGACCTGCAATACAGCCCGCCTGAGCCGGTATTCCATAGCCGGGGCAACCTGAATGCGCTGTGCTATCACCCCACCCGCAAGAGTTGGCTGGCGGTCAAGCCCGATACCAACCAACTGGTGGAGTTCAGCAGCGGCGCGGACGAGCGCGTGCTGGTGCAATTGCCCGATCTGGCGCAAGGCCAGGACGCCGTGCCCGTCACCCTGGTGTACGAAGCCCAGACCGATGCGGTGCTGATCAGCCTGTTTTCCGGTGAACTGCACGCTGATCCTGCGCGCAAAGGCATCGACTTCGCTGACCGCGCCGGCCAAGTGATTCGGGTAGACCCATCGAGTGGGCGTATCGACGTGGTGGTTCACGGCCTGCAACTGCCTACCGGCCTGGCACTCTGCCCGGACGGGCATCTACTGGTGCTGGAACTCTGCAGCCACCTGCAAGAGCCCTTGCCACCGGACTGGAGTGGCGAACCTTTGCATGGCGGTTTTACCCGTTTCAGCGGGCGGCTGCTGCGATGCGGCTTGAAAACCGGGCAGGTAGAAGTGCTGGCCCGCGGGCTGGATACACCGTCCAATGTATGCCGAGTGGACGGTGCGGTACTGGTGAGTGAAGGGATGGGGTTGACGGGGCGAGCGCTGCCTTCGCCCGACCACAGGAGCGTACCGCTGAGCGGCAGGCTGCGGCGGGTGCTGCTCTGAGTGATCAGGCGGGAGAGCGTTGCAGGACGCTCCCCCGCCGTTTGGCCCGTGCTTAGAAATCCACCGTGGCCGACAGTTGCAAGGTGCGCGGGTAGCCTGGCGAAAAAGCCCCATACGACGCAACGCCCGACCAATACTCACGATCAAACACGTTCTGCACCGTTGCGCGGAACGTTGTCGGGCGGCCCTCGATCTTCGTCGCATAGCGTGCACCGGCATCGACGCGTGTCCAGGAACCCAGCACCTGGGTGTTGGCCTGGTTGACGTATTGACGGTCGGTGTAGATCGCCCCGCCGGTCAGGGTAAAGCCCTCCAGCCAAGGCGTATCCCATTCGCCCCACAGGTTGGCCTGGATGTCCGGTACGCCGACCGGTTTATTGCCACGGTTGGCGGCAGTGGCCGACTGGGTCAGCTCACCCTCGAGCAACGTCACACCGCCCATCAAGCGCGTGCCGGGGGCCACTTCGCCGAACACACTCAACTCGACACCCCGGTTGCGCTGTTCGGCCTGCACCGAATACACACCGTCAGCGCCTACCTCACCGCCGGGCTTCTCAATCTGGAACAGCGCCACGGTGGTCATGAAGGTGCCGTGCTCATATTTCACACCCAACTCATGCTGCTTGGACGTATACGGCGCAAAGGCTTCCCCGGCGTTCACCGCCGTGCCCGGCGCGATATCGCCTTTGCTCAGGCCCTCCACATAGTTGTAGTAGAGCGAAACATCCTCCCAGGGCTTGACCACCACCCCCACCAGCGGCGTCGTAGCGTTGTCTTTGTAGCGCGAACTGACGACGCCCGTGGCCGCGTAGTTACGCGACTCGCTATCCTGGCGGCGCACGCCCAGGGTCAACTGAATACGGTCGTCCAGCACGCCGAGGGTGTCGCTCAATGCGAGGCCGGACAACTCCGATTCGGAAATGCGCAACACCTTGGGGCTGTTGATGGACTGCTTCGGCACATCCACCGGGTGATAAATGTTGGAAAGGATCGGCGTACCGTTGTTGATGCCACGGGACAACTCATCCTGATAACGAGTCGCCATCAACGTGGTGATATGGCTCACCGGGCCTGTGACAAAGTTGCCCCGCAGGCCAATATCAGCCGTCGAACGATCGACATTGAATTTGTAGTAACCGGGTGTATTGCGGGTGTCACCGGCGTCATTGAGGATCTGTGGCACTTGGTCGGACATGCGTTTCACATCCGACCGGCCGCCGCCCGCATGGGCGAACACGGTCAGTGAGTCGTTCAAGTCATATTCGCCGCCGAGCAGTGCCGACTGCTCTTGGGTGTCCGACCAGCCCCATTTCTGCGGCAGGCTGGTACGCCCATTGGCGGCCGACGGCACCTGCACGCCAGCGGCAATGGTGAACGGTCGCGATGCGCCGTCGAAGCTTTCTTTCTGGCTGATGTAGTCGAGGTTCAGGCGCAACCGTTCGCCGCGATAATCCAGGGCAATCGCCCCGACCCCCACGTCGCGACTCTGGTTGTCGACCGCCGTGTCCCCACCCTGGAGGCTGCCGTTGAAACGCACGCCGAACTGGTTTTCGTCACCAAAGCGGCGGCTGATATCCAGGTGCCCCCCTACTTGGGAGTCCGAGGCGTAGCTACCGGTGAAACGGGTCAAGTCTTGGTCCAGCGGGCGCTTGGGCACGATATTGATCACCCCGCCGACACCGCTGTTGGGCGAAATGCCGTACATCAGCGCACCCGGCCCCTTGAGCACTTCGATGCGCTCGGCATAGTCGGTGAAGGCCCGGTAGTTGGGCGCCACGCCGTACACACCGTCGTAGGCCAACTCGCCCAGGTTGCCCTCACCGACGGCAAACCCACGAATGAAAAACGAATCGACGATGCCTCCTGTCTGCCCGGTAGAGCGCACCGACGGGTCGCGCTCCAGGGCATCGGCCACCGTCACGGTTTGCAGGTCGGCCATGGTCTTGGCGGTGTAACTGGTCACGCTGAATGGTGTGTCCATCACGTCCTTGTTACCCAGCATACCCAGGCGAGCGCCACGGGCCACCTGGCCGCCGGCAAGCACGTCGGGCAAGTCGCCAGGGCCGTTGTAACGGGCGTTGACGTTGGTTGCGTCAAGGGTCAGGGGCTGCGTGCCGTCAGCCGGTTCCGGGGTGGCGGCCCAGGCGTGGGGGCTTGAGACGGCCAGAATCAAGGCGCTACGAATGGCGAGTGTTAACCGGCGAGTGACGGGCATGACATCGGGGTCCTTTCAACGAGAGGCAATGGGAATTACGCCTATTGCCAGTCGACTCGCGAAAAAGTATCAGCCTCCTGAATATTTTTTTGACCTCATGGGCGTTGCGCGATCAAGGCTTTGCCCTTTAGCATTGGGAATACTTCTCAATTGCACGAATGCGCGCCATGAGCGAAACCTGTTCCGACGATCACAACCACCACCTGCGCGCGATCGAGGCGCTTTACAGCGGGCACCACGGCTGGTTGTACGCCACTCTGAAAAGAAAACTCGGGAATGCCATGGATGCGGCGGATCTGGCCCAGGACACCTTCACTCGCATCCTCGCCTCCCAAGTCACTGTCATCGAGCGGCCACGGGCTTACTTGAGCTGCGTGGCCAAGGGCATCCTGGTCAATTGGTATCAGCGCAAGGCATTGGAACGCGCCTACCTGGATGCGCTCGCCCATGCGCCGCAGCACGAGGCGCCTTCGCCGGAATCGCACTTTCTGGTGCTGGAGACCCTGCATGAAATCGATGCGATGCTCGACGCGCTGCCGCCCATGGTCAAACGTGCTTTCCTGCTGTCGCAGATCAACGGCCTCAAATACCACGACATCGCCGTGCAACTGGACGTGTCGCTGATCACCGTCAAGCGCTACATGAAACAAGCCTTCCTGCAATGCCTGATGTGGGTCGAATGAATGCCCACAGTGCGTAGAGAGCCACCGCTGACAGCCGAAACCCTCGAAGAAGCCGCCGAGTGGCTGATGCGCCTGAGCGAGAACGACCTGAACGACAGCGAGCGTGCCGACTGGGAACGCTGGAAGGTCAGTACGCCGGAGCGTGCCCGCGCCTGGGCGCGGGCACAATGGCTGCAGAGTACGCTGGGCGGCCTGCCGCCGTCCCTGACGATGTCGGCACTCGATCGGCCAAGCCACCCGGAACGGCGCGCGGCCCTGGGCAAACTGGCCTTGTTACTGGCAATGATGCCCGTGGGCTGGGGCGGCTGGAAGCTGGCCCAATCCCAGCAGTGGACAGCGGACTACCGTACCGCCGTGGGCCAACGCCGCGAACTGACCCTGGCCGATGGCTCGCGCATCACCCTCAATACCGACACGGCCATCGATGTGCGGTTCGACCACCAGCAGCGCCTGGTCTATTTGCGCGAGGGCGAGATCCTGGTGCAGACCGCAACGGATACAGCCGCCCTCCCCCGGCCGTTTCTGGTCAATACCCGCCAAGGCCGCATGCGTGCCCTGGGCACGCGCTTTACCGTACGTGAACGGGGTCCGCGCACCCAGCTGGTGGTACTCGAAGGCGCGGTGCAGGTAGCGTTGGCCGAGAACCGTCAGACGTCGCCGCTGGTCGTCAATGCCGGGCAACGCACCGCCTTCTCTGCACAGACCGTCGACGCGCCGAGCCTGGCCGATCGCAACGCCGATACCTGGACCCAGGGCATGCTGATGGCCGACAAGATGCGCCTGGCCGATTTTGTCGCCGAACTGGCACGCTACCGCCGAGGCTTCGTGCGCTGCGATCCGGCGATTGCCGACCTGCGCATTTCCGGCGCCTTCCCCATCAGCGACACCCAGCGCACCTTGAACATGCTGGTGCACACCTACCCGGTGCGTGCGGCCGACCATTTGAGCGGCTATTGGGTCACCCTTGCCCCCGCCTGACCCGGCGCACCGATAAATAAGGGGCCTCTTCATGCTCGTCATTCGCAGCACGCTGCTCAGCCTGGCGCTAGCCGGCGCGGCCCTGGCAGCCACCCCACCACCGTTGGATTCGCTCAGCCCACGCACCTACCGGATTGCCCCTGGACCACTGGGCCCCACGCTGTCGGGTTTCGCCATGGACGCCGGTATTGCCCTGTCGTTCCTGCCGGCCTTGACCGAAGGGCGCACCAGCCCAGGGCTGTCCGGGACTTATTCGGCCCAGCAAGCCGTCACGCGTTTGCTCGCCGGCAGTGGCCTGGAGATGGTGCCGCGCGACGACGGCAGTTATACCCTGATGCTGCGCCAGGTCATTCTGTCCGCCACCACGGTCAACGGCGCTACACCCCGTACCGAGAGTTTGCCGCAGCCCTACTCGGGCGGCCAGGCCGCCGCCGGTGGGCGCCTGGGTATGCTGGGCAATACGGATGTGATGGACGCGCCCTTCAGCCTCAGCACCTACACCGCGTCGCTGATCCAGGACCAGCAGGCCGTGACGGTAGGCGATGTGCTGGAACGAGACTCATCGGTGCGCTCCACCGGCCAGGCGGGCGGGATTGTCGATTCGTTCTTCATACGCGGCTTTCCTGTCGGGGAAGGCAACCTCGGTGAGCTGGCGTTCGACGGCGTGTACGGCGTGGCCGCCAACTATCGGGTCTTCACCGACTACGCCGAGCGTGTCGAAGTGGTCAAAGGCCCGGGCGCCCTGCTCTACGGCATCTCGCCGAACAGCGCTGTCGGCGGGGTGATCAACGTGGTGCCCAAACGCTCCCTGGATGAGGACCTGACCCGTTACACCGCCAGCTACGCACAAGATGCGCACGTCGCGAATCGAATCGATATCAGCCGACGCTTCGGCGACGAACGCCGCTTCGGTGTGCGCTTCAATGGCGGCGTGCAACAAGGCGATACACGCGTCGACGCGCAATCGCGTGCAGTCGACATCGGTGCCCTGTCCCTCGATTACCAGGGTGACCGCTTGCGTACCAGCCTGGACCTGATCGCCCAACAGGAACAATTCGACGCCGCTTCCCGACCGTTCCTGATCGCCCCAGGTATAAAAATTCCCGACGCCGCCAATGGGCGTACCAACGTGAGCCAGGAATGGGGCTGGTCGAAAACCCGGGATAAATCCGCCCTCTTCAGCGCAGAGTACGACCTGAGCGACACACTCACCGTATTCACCCATGCCGGTGGCGGCCAATCGGGCGTGGCACGCCTGTCCGATCAGACACCCACAATCATCAATACCGCCGGCGACACCTCATCGACCCCTGGCTATTACCGTTTCGAGGTCCGGCGGTACACAGTGGATGGCGGTGCACGCCTGCACTTCGATACCGGCCCGATCAGCCACAGCACCACCGTGCAGGTCAGCCGTTATCGCGACGAGCTGTCGCGCGGGATCAATTCCGGTACGCCGATCCTGTCCAACCTCTACCATCCCGTCGACCGCCCTGAGCCATCGATTGCCAAGCCGGACGCCCTGAAGGTCTCCACTTCCGAACTGTCCGGCGTCGCCATTGCCGATACCCTGTCGCTGCTGGAGCAACGTGTGCAAATGACCGTCGGCCTGCGCCAGCAGCACATCCAGTCGCATAACTACACTGCGAGCGGCACGGTGGCCACGACCTACGACGCAGGCAAGACCACACCGCTGTTCGGCGCGGTGGTCAAGCCGTGGGAGCATGTGTCGCTCTATTACAACTACGTCGAAGGTCTGAGCAAGGGTGACATTGCCCCCGCCAACGCCTCGAACGCCGGTGAGGTCTTTACGCCTTACGTTTCGAGGCAGCACGAACTCGGCTTGAAACTCGACTACGGCACCTTCATGTCGACCCTGGCGCTGTTCCAGATTTCCAAGCCCAGTGGCGAATTGGTCAACGGGAGATTTTCAGTACAGGGTGAACAACGCAATCGTGGCCTGGAGTTGAGCCTGCTGGGCGAAGTCGCCCAAGGCGTGCGCCTGCTCGGCGGTATTACGTTGCTGGATGCGCAATTGACCCGAACCGGCGTTGCCGCCGACCTGGGCAATACGCCGGTGGGTGCACCCAAGGTGCAGGCCAACCTCTGGACCGAATGGGATGTGCCCTGGGCAGAAGGGCTGACGCTGACCGGCGGCACGCTCTACACCGCCAGCCAATACGTCAACCAGGACAACACCCAGCAACTGGCACCCTGGACCCGCATCGATGCCGGCGCGCGATACAGCACGCGCATCGCCGAACGACCGACCACATTCCGTGCCTCGGTGCAAAACCTGTTCGACCGCCATTATTGGTCCGGCGTGGCTTCCTACGGTGCCTTCTCCCAAGGCGCGCCGCGCACCCTCGTGCTATCAGCCACCGTCGATTTCTGAAACCCGTACGCTCACCCAATCCTCTCGAATACTTGCCTGATCCTCTGAACTTGCCGACTAGCGGATAGATCCCCCTTGCGCGCTGGTCTAGAGTTCGACGATGGGCGACTTGTTGTCGCACCACTCCTATAAGAAATCAGCACCACCAACCGATGATCAGCAGGTGACCCAGCCATGGAATTACGTATAAACCAAAAGGCCTATCAGGTTGAGGCCGACGCCGACACGCCCTTGTTGTGGGTTATCCGCGATGACCTGGGGCTGACCGGCACTAAATACGGTTGCGGCCTGGCCCAGTGTGGTGCCTGTTCGGTGCTGGTGGACGGCAACGTGGTGCGCTCCTGCGTGACGCCGGTGGCCGGCGTGGTGGGACGGGAGATCACCACCATCGAGGCCGTTGAAAATGATGACGTAGGCAAGCGCGTGGTCGCGGCCTGGGTCGAACATCAGGTGGCGCAGTGTGGTTACTGCCAGTCCGGGCAGGTAATGGCGGCCACGGCGCTGCTCAAGCACACCCCAGCGCCCACGCCGGCGCAGATCGACGCGGCGATGGTCAACCTGTGTCGCTGCGGCACCTATAACGCGATCCATACCGCCATGCAGGACCTGGCGAAGGAGGTCGTCTGATGAATACCTCCGACAAAAACCTCGACCTGCCCCTGGGCGATCCGGTCAACCTGTCCCGCCGTCGTTTCCTTGCCGGCACCGCCGTGGGCGCGCTGGTCATTGGCTTCGGCCTGCCGCTGAGTTCGCCCAGGGCATTGGCAGCCACAGCCAACGCCGCAGAACGGGGTACCCAGGTGCCGGCGTTCCTGGAAATCCGCCCGGACGGCAGCATTCACCTGCGCAGCCCATTCATGGAAGGCGGCCAAGGCACCCACACCGCCATGGCGCAGATTGTCGGCGAAGAGCTGGATGCCGACCCCGCCACCTTTATCGTCGAGGCTGCCCCGCCCGGTGAAGCCTATGTGGTGATGGAAAACGGCATGCGCATCACCGGCGGCAGTATGTCGGTGCGGATGAGCTACCCGACCATGCGCCGCCTCGGCGCCCTGGCCCGCGCCATGCTGCTGCAGGCCGGTGCCGAACAGCTCGGCGTGCCCGTGGCCCAATTGACCACGCAACCCGGCCGCGTCGTGCATACCGCCTCCGGCCGCTCGGTGGGTTATGGCGAACTGGCCGGTCGCGCGCTGGACATGCCGGTGCCCGATCCGGCAACGATCACCCTGCGTGATCCAAGCCAGTTCCGCTGGATCGGCAAGCCGGTCAAACGCCTGGATGCCTACGACAAGTCCACCGGCAAGGCGCAATACAGCATCGACCTCAAGGTCGACAACATGCTCCACGCCGCCGTGCAACATGCGCCGCGCCTGGGCATGACCGTCGGCAGCCTGCGCAACCAGGCGCAGGTCGAAGCCATGAAGGGGGTGCACTCGGTCCATCAACTGCCCGGCGCAGTGGCCGTGGTTGCCGAACGCTGGTGGCATGCCAAGCGTGCCGTCGAGGCGATCCAGGTGGACTGGCTGGAAGCGCAGGCCGACTCGCCGCTGCGGGTCATGCCTGCGAATTTTTCCAGCGACAAGCACCGTGACTTCCTTGCCGCCCAACAGGGGCCAGCCCGTGACGACGAAAAGGAAGGCGATGTAGCCGGTACGCTGGCGAATGCCAAAACCAAGGTCGAAGCCACCTACCACAACCAATACCTGAACCACGCCCAACTGGAGCCACCGTCGGCCCTGGCACGCTTCAACCCCGACGGCACGCTGGAGGTCTGGCTGCCCAACCAGGCGCCGGACATGTTCCGCGGCGATATCGCCAAGCGCACCGGGCTCGACCCCGCGAAGATCACCCTGCACTCGCCGTTGCTCGGTGGTTTTTTCGGCCGGCACTTCCTGTATGACTCGGCCAACCCGTATCCGCAGGCCATTGCCTTGGCCAAGGCAGTCGGCCGCCCGGTCAAGTTGATCTGGAGCCGTGAAGAAGAGTTCCTGCGTGATGTGCTGCGCCCGGTCGCCGTGGTCAAGTTCCGCGCTGCGCTGGACGACAAGGGCCTGCCGGTCGCCCTCGAGGCGGTCAGCGCCACCGAAGGCCCGACCGAAGCCCTTGCCGGCAAACAGGGCGATAAAATCGACCCCACGGCCCTTGAAGGGCTGTCGGGCAAAGCCTACGCGATCCCGAACAAACGCATCGCGCAGATCTACGTCAAAGGCGCGCCCATGCTCGGCTACTGGCGTTCGGTGGGCAATTCGCTCAATGACTTCTTCTACGAGGCGTTCCTTGACGAACTGGCCGACAAAGGCGGCCACGACCCCTACGAGTTGCGCCTGCACCTGTTGCGCGACAACAAACGGCTGACCACCCTGCTGCAAGCGGCGGCGGAACTGTCCGGCGGCTGGAAGCGCGGGCCGTACACCGCGGAAGATGGCAGCCGACGCGCCCGCGGCATCGCCATGGCCTCGCCGTTCGGCTCCCAGGCGGCGGTGGTCGCCGAAGTGTCGATTGAAAATGGCCAGGTCAAGGTGCATCACATCTGGGAAGCGATCGACCCGGGCAGCATCGTCAACCCGGCGATTGTCGAGGCGCAGGTGCATGGCGCCGTGGCGTTGGGCTTGTCGCAAACCTTGGTGGAAGAGTCGGTGTGGGTAGACGGCAAACCCCGGGCGCGCAATTACGACCTGTACCCGATCCTGCCGCCTTCACGCATGGCGCAGGTGCACGTGAAGATCGTCGAGAGTGGCGAAAAAATGGGCGGTATCGGTGAACCGCCGCTGCCTGCAGTGGCGCCCGCCGTGGCCAATGCGGTGGCGCATCTGACCGGCCAGCGCATCCGCAGCCTGCCATTGAGCCGATATACGTTCGCCTAACCGACAGGAACCGCCCATGAACAACCCACGATTCGCAAGAACCGCAGGCTGGCTGGTGCTGGCCGGCCTGGTCGCGGCCGGCGCGCTGGCCTGGTATGTCACACGCCAGCCCGCCACGCCTTTCGAGCAGGAACAGACCTTTGACCCGGGCCTGGTCAGCCGCGGCGAGTATGTCGCCCGCGTCAGTGACTGCGTGGCCTGCCACAGCCTGCCGGGCAAGGCACCGTTCGCCGGTGGCCTGGAGATGGCCACGCCGTTGGGGGCGATTCATGCCACCAACATCACGCCTGACAAGGGCGCCGGTATCGGCGCCTACACCCTGGCCGACTTTGACCGTGCGGTGCGCCACGGCGTGGCACCCGGCGGGCGACGGCTTTACCCGGCCATGCCCTACCCGTCCTACGTCAAGCTCAGCGATGACGACATGCGTGCGCTGTACGCGTTTTTCATGAAGGGCGTGCAGCCTTCCAACCAACCCAATATCCCCAGTGATATTCCCTGGCCGTTGAATATGCGCTGGCCCATTGCACTCTGGAACGGCCTGTTTGCCCCCAGCGCCCCGTACGCGGCCAAACCCGGCCAGGATGCGCAATGGAATCGCGGCGCCTATATCGTCCAGGGGCCCGGCCACTGCGGCAGTTGCCACACACCACGCGGCCTGGCCTTCAATGAAAAAGCCCTGGATGAGTCCGGCACCCCGTTCCTCGCAGGCGCCCTGCTCGACGGCTGGTATGCACCCAGCCTGCGCCAGGACCCCAACACCGGGTTGGGCCGCTGGAGCGAGCCTGAGATCGTGCAGTTCCTCAAGACCGGTCGCAACCGGCATGCCGTGGTCTATGGCTCGATGACCGAGGCGTTCAATAACTCCACCCAGTTCATGAACGACGAGGACCTGGCAGCCATCGCCCATTACCTCAAGTCACTGCCCGGCGACCCGCAGCGTGACGGCACGCCCTGGCAATACCAGAACGCCGCCGTCGACACCCGCCCCGGCGCCTACACCTACGCCACCCGCTGCGCGTCCTGCCACGGCGCGGACGGCAAGGGCCAGCCCGAGTGGATGCCGCCCCTGGCCGGTGCTACCTCGGCGTTGGCGACGGAAAGTGCCTCAGCGATCAACATCACCCTCAACGGCTCACAACGGGTCGTGACCGCCGGCATGCCGGACGCGTACCGCATGCCGGCGTTTCGTGAGCAGTTGTCGGACGCAGAAATCGCCGAAGTGCTGAGTTACGTGCGCAGTACCTGGGGCAACCATGGCGGCGCGGTGGACGCCCCAGCGGTGAGCAAGTTGCGCGGGCAGACCGACCCGGCCAGCAGCAGCCCGATCATCCTGCATATGCGCTAAACAAGCCGCTCCTGGGTTAAATGTGGGAGGGGCGGTGCAACGATTCGACTTGCTCCCGATAGCGGTGGGTCAGTGGGTATATCTGCCGACTGACCCGCCACGATCGGGAGCAAGCCCCCTCCCACATTTGGATCGCGGTGCATCCATTGATCAAGCGTTGCGTTCCAGGCTCACGGCGAAACAACAGCCGTTCGGCTCTCTGGCGGTGAGGTCGACCCGCCATTGCTGAATGCCGCAAATCCGCTGCACCAGCGACAGGCCCAGGCCCAACCCTTCGCCACGGCTTTGTTCGCCGCGTACGAAGGGTTGGAACATCGCTTCGCGCTTGTCATCGGGAATGCCGATACCACTGTCTTCCACGCTGAAGCCATGCTCACTCAGGGTCAGGCGAATAAACCCTTGGTCGGTGTAGTGCCAGGCATTGCGCAGCAGGTTGCCCATGACCGATTGCAGGAACGTCTGGTTGTACAACTGCGACGAGGCGTGTTCGCTGGCATAGATGAACGTCAAGCCTTTTTCGCGAATCATCCGCCCCCAGATCTCGACCAAACCGTCGGCCACTTCTTTCAGGGTGGCCTGCGCGCCATTTTCCCGGGCATCCGAAGCCCGCGCCAGCATCAGGAAGGTGTCCACCAGTTGGCGCATTTCATCGCTGGCCCGGGCAATGCGGCCGACCTGCGCTGCCGAGCGCTGATCCAGGGAAGGGTCACTGAGCAACAGCTCACAGGAGCTGGCCAATACCATCAGCGGCGTGCGTAATTCGTGGCTGACGTCACTGGTGAAGAGCTTTTCCCGGCTCAACGCGTCGCGCAGCCGACCCAGGGTCTTATCGAAGGACAGGGCCAACTCCCCCACCTCATCTACCGCGTAGTCCGGATGCAGGGGCGGCGCCACGTCCAGCAACTGATCACGATGGCGCACCTGCCGCGCCAGGCGGATCACGGGCGCCATGACCCGGCGAGCCAACAAGCGGCCCAACAGGATCGCCAGCAGAATGCTCAGCACAAAACCCACCGCCACCGCAGCGAACAGCACGCGCTCGCGTTGCTCGAAGCTTTCCTGATTACGCAACAGCACATATTGGCGACCGTCCACCACCTGGGAAACCGCGTAGTAAGACTGCCCCTGATACTCGATTTCCTGGAACCCCGGCGCCAGCGTGGCCAGGGCCGGGTCGAGGGCCATGTCGCCCGACTCGCCCTGGGCAAAAAACAACTCGTCTTTTTCCGGGTGGTGGCTCCAGGCGCCAGCATCGTCCTGGCGCAACAGACGGTTCAAGCCGCCCCCAAGGTCGGCACTGGTGAGTTTGGACTCGACGACATGCACGGTCGCCACGATACCTGCGGCAAACACTCCCGCTACAAAGGCACTCATCAGGGCAAACACAATCACGATCCGCTTCGTCAGGCTTTGCCTGAAATCCATGCCCATACGAGGTTCCACTGCCGCGTTCAAACCGCAATACCCTTGGTGTCGGGCAGTGCCTTGCGACGCCGCCGTTCGAACCAAAGATAGACTACGGGAGTGGTGTAGAGCGTAAGAATCTGCGAAACCGCCAACCCGCCGACAATCGCAATACCCAACGGTTGGCGCAATTCAGCCCCGGCCCCATGCCCGAACGCCAGCGGCACCGCCCCCAGCAAAGCGGCCAGCGAGGTCATCAGGATCGGCCGCAAACGCAGCAAGCAGCCTTCGCGCACCGCCTCGCGGGGTGACATACCCTGCTGCTGGGCCTGCAAGGTGAAGTCGACGATCATGATCGCGTTTTTCTTGACGATGCCGATCAGCAGGATGATGCCGATCATGCCCAGCACCGACAGGTCCTGGCCGCACAGCATCAGCGCCAGCAAGGCGCCAAACCCGGCAGACGGCAACGTCGAAATAATCGTCAGCGGGTGGACCGCGTTCTCGTAAAGCACACCGAGCACGATGTACACCGTAAGGATCGCCGCCAGGATCAGCCACGGTTGCGACTTCAGCGAGTCCTGGAACGCCTGAGCGGTCCCCTGGAAACTGCCGACCACGGTGTCCGGCATCGCCACCGCCAGGCTCGCCTGGTTGATGGCATCCACGGCATTGCTCAGGGCTTGGCCGGGCGCCAGGTCGAACGACAGCGTAATCGCCGGGAACACGCCCTGATGGTTGATGATGATCGGCACTTGCTCGGTCTGCACGCTCGCCAGCAGGTCGAGCGGCACCCGCGCGCCGGAACTGGCGCGCACAAACAGATGCGCCAGGGTGGCGGTGGAGGTTTGCCAGCTCGGGTCGAGTTCGAGGATCACATGGTTCTGGTCCAGTTGGGTGAACATCGTTGCGACCTGGCGCTGGCCGAAGGCGTCATACAGCACGTCATCAATCGCCTGCACCGTCACGCCCAGGCGAGCGGCCGTCGGGCGGTCGATCACCAGGGTCGACTGGGCGATGGCCTGCTGCTGGTCGGAGGTCACATGCTGCAGTTGCGTCAAGGTCTTGAGCTTGGCCAGCAGCACGCCGCTCCAGTGGTCCAATTCAACGCTGTCCGGGTCTTGCAGGGTGTATTGGTATTGGGTCTTGCTGGCGCGACCGCCGATCTGGATGTCCTGGTTGGCCTGCATGAACACTTTCACACCGTCCAGGCGATCCAGCGCCGGCTGCAAGCGACGGATCACGTCAGCGGCACTGGCGGTGCGCTCGCTGAAGGGCTTGAGGTTGATCATCACCTTGCCCTGGCTGACGGTCGGGTTGGGACCGATCCAGAAATACACGCGTGCCACCGCGGGGTCTTGGCCGATGACTTCGGCGGCGCGGTTGACCTGGGCACGCATCGCCGACGGCGAGATATCCGGCGCCGCTTCGGCCACACCCTGGATCAGGCCGTTGTCCTGCTGTGGGAAGAAGCCCTTGGGAATGCCTACGTACAGCACCGCCGTAGCGGCCAAGGTCGCAATGGCGACCGCCAGGGTCATGCGCTGATGGTCCAGCACCCAGTCCAGGCTGCGTCGGTAGCCATTGTGCAAGCGCGTGAAGGCGCGCTCGCACGCCTGGGCGAAGCGCCCCTCTGGTTGCTCGGCGTGAGGTTTGAGCAGCCAGGCGCAAAGCATGGGCGTAATGGTCAGCGAAACGATGCACGACATCAGGATCGCCACGCTGACCGTCACTGCAAACTCGCGCATCAAGCGCCCGACGATCCCCGACATCAACAAAATCGGCAGGAATACCGCAATCAACGACACCGTCATCGACACAATGGTGAACGCTACTTCGCGCAGGCCATCCACCGCCGACTGCAAGCGCGACTTGCCCATTTCCAGGTGACGCACGATGTTTTCCATCACCACGATGGCATCGTCCACCACAAAACCCACGGCAATCGCCAGGCCCATGATCGACAGGTTGTCGAGGCTGTAGCCCAACAGGTACATCACGCCGAACGTGGCCACCAGCGACAGCGGGATGGTCAGGCTCGGGATCAGCGTGGCCGTGGCCTTGCGCAAGAAGATAAAGATCACCACGACCACCAGCGCGATAGACAGCAGCAAGGTGAATTGCATGTCGTTGACCGAGGCTTCGATGGTTTGCGTGCGATCGCCGACCACCTGGACCTGCACATCGCGCGGCAACGAAGCGGTGAGTTCAGGCAACTTGGCCTTGAGCGTGGCGATCGTCGACAGCAGGTTGAAGCCCGGCTGTTTATGAATATCGACGATCACCGTCGGCTCACGCCCCAACTGGGCGGCTTGCTGGGTGTCTTCGGCCCCGGCGATGACGCGGCCGAGGTCGCCGAGCTTGATCGGCATGCCATTTTTATAGGCGATGACCTGGTCCCGGTAATGCTGCGGGTCAAGCATCTGGTCGGTGGCGCCAAGGGTGATGGAGCGGCTGGGCCCGTCGAGGCTGCCCTTGGGCTGGTCGAGCGTGCTGACACCGATCACGCTGCGCACGTCCTCCAGCGTCAGGTCACGGGCGGCCAGCGCATCCGGGTCGATCTGCACGCGCACGGCAGGTTTCTGTTCACCGTGAAAATCCACCAGACCCACACCGGGCATCTGCGACAGGCGCTGGGCGATGTAGTTGTCGGCGTAGCGGTCCAGCTCCGGCAAGGTGCGTGTGGGCGACGTGACCGCCAGGGACAGCACGGTGCCTTCGGCCGGGTTGACCTTGTTGAAGGTCGGCGCGCTGGACATCGTCTTGGGCAGGTTGGGCGTGGCGGTATTGATCGCGGTCTGCACATCCTGGGCCGCACCGTCGATGTCACGGTTGAGATCGAACTGCAGGACGATCTGAGTCTTGCCGGCGGCGCTCGATGAGGTCATCGAGGTGACTTGCGGCACGGCGGCGAACGCCCGCTCCAACGGCGTCGCCACCGAGGAGGCCATGGTTTCGGCGCTGGCGCCGGAGAGTTTGGCGGTGACCTGAATCGTCGGAAAATCCACGGTCGGCAGCGGTGCCACCGGCAACTGGAAGTAGGCAAACGCGCCCAGCAGCATCACGCCCACCGCCAACAGGCTGAGGCCGACGCGGCGTTGAATCAAACCGGCCAGGCCCGTCATGGCTTGGTCTCCGCCAGCACAGCAGTGTCGGTGTTGGCAGGCATCACCTTGACGCCGGGGGCGACACGGGATTGGCCTTGTACCACGACGGTTTCCCCGGCGTTCAGGCCCTGGCGAATCCACTGTTTGCCGTCGACCACGGTACCGGCGTCGACCTGCCGGGGTTGCACGCGCTGATCTTCGCCCACCACGTACACAAAATTGCCTTGGCGACCGAACTGCACGGCCTCGGCAGGTACCACAGTCACATCCTGGTGGGTTTGCACCAGCAAGCGCGCGCTGACCAGTTCACCCGGCCACAGCTGGCCGGCGGTGTTATCGAATTGCGCCTTGAGCTGCACCTGACCGCTGGCCGCCGCCACCTGGCTGTCGATAAAGCTCAAGCGCCCCTGCGCAATCGCCTGGCGACCATCGCGGGTCATCGCCACCACCTGCAACGCGCCCTTGGCGTTCTCTTGAAGAATCTCGGCCAAGTCATCCTGGGACACGGCAAACGCCACCGAAATCGGGTTCATCTGGGTAATGGTCACCAGCCCCGTGGCCTCGGCGCCGTGGGCAATAGCGCCGACATCCAGCAGGCGCTGGCCGGTGCGCCCGGTGAACGGCGCCTTGACCTGGGTGAACTCCAACTGCAGGCGTGCGCTGTCCAGCGCGGCCTGATCAGCCTGCACCGTGGCCTGTTGCGCAGCCAATTGGGCACGGAAGGTGTCCACATCCTGGGTCGGCCCGGCCTTGGCGGCGGCCAATTTGCTGGCGCGGTCGAGGTCGACACGCAGGTTGGCCAGTTGTGCCTGATCTTTAGCCACCAATGCCTGGGCCTGGGCGACTTGCGCCTGATACACCCGTGGGTCGATCACCGCGAGCAGGCTGCCGGCGCTGACCATCTGGCCTTCGTTGAACAGGATCTTTTGCAACTCGCCGTCGACCCGCACCCGCACATTGACGCTGTTGAGCGCCTGCACATTGCCGATGGCGCTGATCCAGATCGGCAAGTCCTGACGGCTGACCGTCGACAAACGTACCGGCACGGCACTTGCCTCCACCGGCAGCGGTGCGGCCTGCGCGCGCCGGACCCAATGAACGCCCCCGGCCACGACGGCCAGCGACAGCACGATCAGGGTGCCCAGAACCAGGCGATGACGGGAATTGGAGACACTCATGGCTGAGCCACCTGTACGGGAGATTGGGAAGCAAGGCCGGCGTCGGAGAAGTCACCGCCCAGAGCGCGGAACAAACCGACGGCGGCCTGTAAATGCTGCAGGCGCACCTGAAGCAGGCTGTCTTCGGCCTGGTACTGGGTGCGCTCGACGATCAACAGCGTCTGGAAATCGGTGGAGCCCAAGCGGTAGCGCACCTGGGCCAGCCGCGCGGCTTCGCGGGCCGAGTCGACAGCGGCCTGGTTGAGCGCGTAGCTCTTGTCCAGCTCACGGGTAGCGCTCAGTTGGGTCTCGACGTCTTGCAGGGCCTCGATGATCGATTCGCGGTAGCTGGCGGTCAGCTCCTGCACATGGGCTTGATCGAAATGCAGTTGGCCCTTGAGTTGGCCGCCCTGGAACAGCGGCTGGCTGAGGGTGCCGATGGTGCTCCAGATTTGCCCGCCGGCCAGGGTGTCGATACCGCCCAGCAGGTCCAGGGACAGGTTGGGCAGAAACGCCGCACGCGCCACGCCGACATCGAAGTTGGCCGATACCAGGCGCGCTTCGGCGGCCTGAATGTCCGGGCGCTGGCGCAGCAGCCCGATCGGCAGGCCCGTGGTCGGCTGCGGAATTTGCAGCCCCTTGAGCCCATCCCCTTGCAAATGGAAGCCCTCGGGCGGCGCGCCGACCAGCACCGCCAGTTGATACAACGCCTGGTCGCGCTGCTGGCGCAGCGGTGGCATGGCCGCTTCGAAGGTTTGCAGGGCGTTGCGCTGCTGGGCCACTTCCAGGTTGGACACGGCGCCCTGGCGGGCTTGCACCTCCACCAGGTCGAGCACTTGGCGCGCATCGTCGGCGATGGATTGGGCCAGGCGCAGGCGCTCTTGCAGGGACAGCACCTGGAAATAACTGTCGGCGATGCTTGCGCTCAAGCTCATACGCAAGGTGCCGGCATCAAACACCGTAGCCTTGGCCAGTGCGTCTGCCGAGTCTGCCGCTGCACGCTGTTTGCCCCAGAAGTCCAGCTCATAGGTGGCTTCGGCAAACACGCTGCGTTTTGGTGTGGTGCCGTAATTGTTCTGGCGTTGGAAGTTGCCTCCCAGATTCAGCGCCGGAAACTGCGCCGCGCCCGCCACTTGCGACGAAGCGCGGGCTTCATCGATACGACTGACCGCCGCCTTGAGCGTGTAGTTGGCGGCCAGGCCACGGGCGATCAACTGGTCCAGCTCGGCGCTGTGGAATTCGCGCCACCAGCGCCCGCCCTGCGCCGCCGACGCCGACGCCCCGGCATCCCATTGCGCGGCCAGGGGTAAGGTGGGCGTTTGATAATCGGGCACCATCGAACAACCGCTGAGCAGCAGGCCGACAAGCCATAAAGAGGTTCTTGCAACTGACATGGGCACCCGCCCCCCGCTAAAGAATGCGGCGAAGATAGCGAGAGGTGCCTGCCAGGGCGTTCGTCAGTCGATAAACTTTTGTTTAAGAAACCTGGAAACTGTAGCCGGCCCCGGGGATGGTCTTGATCAGCGAGTACTCGAAGCCTTCATCCAATTTGCGCCGCAAGCGGTGGATGTGTTTGTCGATCACGTTGTCGTTGGGGTCGAAGTCATAGTCCCAGGCACTGTCGAGCAACATGTCGCGGGTCACCACCTGGCCACTGTGGCGCATGAGCTTTTCCAGCAACAGGGCTTCGCGGTGCTGCAGGGCAATGCTACGCCCCTGGCGCACGGCGGTGCGGGTGGCGCAGTCAAGTTGCAACTCGCCGACGTGCAGGGTTCTGCCCGATTGTTCGCGGCCACGCAGCAACGCATCGAGTCGCGCCAGCACTTCGGCAAACGCATAGGGTTTGGACAGGTAATCATCGCAACCCGCTTGCAGGCCCTCGACCTTGTCGCGGGTTGATGATTGGGCGCTGAGCATCAACACCGGCACCCGCGACTGGCGTGTGCGCAGCGCCTTGACCAGCGCAATGCCGTCCAGGCCCGGCAGGCGCCGGTCGACGATCAACACGTCGTGAATGCCCTCCAGCGCCAGGCCGAGGCCGCTGGTGCCGTCCACGGCCACATCCACCACATGCCCGCTTTCGCTTAAACCGCGCAGCAGGTAGTTGGCGGTCTGCTCGTCATCTTCAACCACAAGGATGCGCACGCTTGTCTCTCCAGCTCGAATCTAAACTTTAATTTATCTGGCGGGAACGTGGCGCCGCTCCAGGCTTTGCCACACTATGCCACCTCTGCCCTGAAGACGTGACCGGTTCTCTTGCCATGACTCATGTTCTGGTCGTTGAAGACGACTTAACCACCGCCCGCGAAATCGAACTGGCGCTGATCGACTACGGCTTCAGCGTGACCACGGCGCTGAACGGTCGCGACGGCCTGCTCAAAGCCTTGAGCGAGCCGTTTGACCTGATCGTGCTCGACCGCATGTTGCCCGGCGGCCTCGATGGCCTGGGCGTGCTCACTGCATTGCGTGCGGCGGGCACCACCACGCCGGTGCTGATCCTCAGCGCCTTGAGCGCCCTGGATGAACGCGTGCGCGGACTGCGTGCCGGTGGCGATGACTACCTGACCAAACCCTTCGAGTTCATTGAGCTGACCGCTCGCCTGGACGCGCTCAACCGCCGCCGCGCCGAACCGGTGGCCCCGGCGCCGGAAACCCACCTGCGCGTGGCCAACCTGGAAGTCGACCTGCTGCGCCGTACCGTACGCCGTGGCGAGCGCACCATCGAACTGGTCCCGCGCGAATACGCCCTGCTCGAACACCTGATGCGCAACGCCGGCCTGGTCATCACCCGCACCATGCTGTTCGAGGCCGTGTGGAATTACCGCTACGACGAGCGCACCAATGTCATCGAAGTGCACATCGGCCGCCTGCGCCGTAAAATCGATGGCGACGGCGAAGGGCAGATGATCCATACCGTGCGAGGAGCCGGCTATGTCCTTCGCACGCCTGAGTGAAATCCCGCGGACCATCAGCTTTCGTACCGGGCTCTTGTTTCTGGGTCTGTTCGGCTGCTCGTTCCTGGCGTTGTTCGGCTATATCTACTGGCAGACCTCGTTCTACCTGAAAACCGAAGCGGATACCGCGCTGTATCGCCAGGTGGAAAACCGCAGTGCACAAGACGCCGAGTTGCGCCTGCATGAAATCCGCAAACACGCCGCCCAAGACACCGACGGCCGCCTGCCCCACAGCCTGTTCGATGCACAGGGGCAGTTCATTGCCGGCGCGATTCGTCAGTTGCCGGCGTATACGGCGTTGGACAAACCCCAGGAATTTCGCTGGCTCAAAACCAACGGGCACCACCGGCCCGTGCGTTTTATCGTGCATCGACTGGATGACGGCAAGCTGCTGCTGGTTGCCCAGGATGTGCATGACATCCGCGAATTCGACGAACTGCTGATCAATGCACTGATCTCCGGCGGGCTGCTGTTGCTGCTGGTCGGACTGGTGGGCGCGGTAGGGCTGGGCTACCTGGCCCATCGTCGCCTGGACAAGGTCAGCCGTTCGATCACAGGCATTATCGAAGGCGACCTGAGCGGCCGCCTGCCGGTACGCGGCAACAACGACGACATCGACCGCCTGGCCCAGGTGGTCAACGGCATGCTCGATGAGTTGGAGCGCTTGATGAGTGAGGTCAAAGGCGTGTGCGATGACATCGCCCATGACCTGCGCACCCCTTTGACCCGCCTGATCGCCGGCCTTGAGCGTGCACAACGCCGTGACATGGCCCCCGCCGACTATGCCGCCAGCGTGGACGCCGCGCTGAGCGAGGCCAAGGGGTTGCTGCTGACCTTCAAGGCATTGCTGCGCATCTCTGAAATCGAAAACAGCGCCCGGCGCAGCCACTTCGCCCCGGTCGACCTCAACCTGATCGCCGCCGACGCCGCCGAGCTTTACGAGCCGCTGGCCGAAGAGCGTGGCACGGTCCTCAGCGTCGACACCCACGACGCCCCGGTGATCATCGCCGGTGATGCGCAACTGTTATTCGATGCGCTGTGCAATTTGCTGGATAACGCCATCAAGTTTTCACCCGGGAACAGCCAGGTGCGGCTGAGCGTGATTGCCGATGCGGCCTGGACCGGCATTCACGTGACCGACAACGGCCCCGGCATTCCCGAAGCCGAGCGCCAGGCGGTACTACGCCGCTTGTATCGCGCCGAAGCGAGCCGGCACACACCGGGCAATGGGCTGGGGTTGAGCATGGTGGCGGCGGTGGCGCGGCTGCATGACATGCAACTGACGGTCAGCGATGCGCAGCCTGGGTGCCGGGTGGAATTGGTAGGCAAGACTACCGCCAAGACGCTCTAGCCCCCTGTGGCCCCCATCTGTAGTGAGCGGGCTTGCCCCGCGCTGGGTGGCGAAGCCGCCCCAATAAGGACGCCGTGGTGTTTCAGAAAAAACGCGGTGCCTGGATTAGGGCGGCTGCGCCACCCAGCGTGGGGCGAGCCCGCTCACTACAAGGCCGGGTCGGGGCGGATATTCTTGACTGACGGGAATGAGGCTACCTCCCTCATTGGTTTTGAGCGCTGCGCCCGACGATATTTATCACGTTTTTTTGACGTTTTTTTCTCATTCCCGGCCCTACATTCGCCGCGCTTCAATATGCAAATGATTCCTATTGGTTTAATCTCGAACACCACTCGCGGATCTCCCGTGCAGCCATAAAAACCCGGAGCTTTCACCGCATGACCAGCCGCCTTCCCTCGTTCGTCAAAAAAGCCCTGCTTGCCACTGCCTTGGTCAGCGCCGGGCACGTGTACGCCGCCAGTGAACCGGTCGGCCTGGTGGTGTACAACGCCCAGCACGAAAGCCTCACCAAGGCCTGGGTCGAAGGCTTCACCCAGGAAACCGGGATTCCGGTGACGATCCGCAATGGCGATGACACGGAGATGGGCAACCAGATCGTGCAGGAAGGCGCCGCCTCCCCGGCGGATGTGTTCCTCACCGAAAACTCCCCGGCCATGGTCCTGGTGGACAACGCCGGCCTGTTCGCGCCGGTCGCACCCGCCACCCTGGAACAGGTTGATCCTGCCTACCGTCCGGCTCACGGCAAATGGCTGGGGATTGCCGCACGCTCCACGGTGTTTGTGTACAACCCGAGCAAACTGAAAGACGCCGACCTGCCCAAATCGCTGATGGACCTGGCCTCGCCAAGCTGGAAAGGCCGTTGGGCCGCCTCGCCGGCCGGTGCCGACTTCCAGGCCATCGTCGCCGCCGTGCTGGAACTCAAGGGCGAAGCCGCCACCCTCGACTGGCTCAAGGCAATGAAGGCCAACGCGAGCATCTACCGTGGCAACAGCGCCGTGCTCAAAGCCGTCAACGCTGGCCAGGTCGACAGCGGCGTGATCTATCACTATTACAGCTTCGTCGATCAGTCCAAGACCGGCGAAAACAGCAAGAACACCCAGTTGCACTACTTCAAGCATCAGGATCCGGGCGCGTTCGTGAGCATCTCCGGTGGCGGCGTATTGGCCTCCAGCAAACATAAAGAACAGGCCCAAGCCTTCCTGAAGTGGATCACCGGCAAAGACGGCCAGGCGATTCTCAAGGACGGCAACTCGTTCGAATACGCGGTGGGCCTGAACGCCCAGTCCAACCCCAAGCTGACCCCGCTGGCGCAATTGGATGCACCGAAAGTCGACGCGTCCAAGCTCAACAGCAAAAAAGCGGTCGAGCTGATGACCCAGGCCGGACTGCTCTGATTGTTGCCTGAACCTTCCCTGACCGGCATCGCCCACGCGTCGCCGCGCAAACGCTTCCACGGCCTGTTCAAAAGCCGTGGCGGCACGTGGGTCACCAGTTTGTCGGTACTGGTTTCGCTGCTGGCCCTGCTGCCGATCGCGTTTGTGATCGGCGTGTCGTGGCAAATTGGCTGGGCGCAGATCGAAGCGCTGGTGTGGCGCCCGCGTGTGGGCGAACTGTTGCTCAACACCGTATTGCTGGTGCTGTTCACCTTACCGTTGTGCATGGCGCTGGGCATTGCGCTGGCATGGCTGACCGAGCGCAGCAACCTGCCGGGGCGGCGCGCCTGGTCGTTGTTGGCCGTGGCGCCGCTGGCGGTGCCGGCGTTTGTGCACAGTTACGCCTGGGTCAGCCTGGTGCCGTCGATCCACGGCTTGCCGGCGGGCGTGCTGGTGTCGGTGATTGCCTACTTCCCGTTTTTGTATTTGCCGGTGGCGGCGACGTTGCGCCGGCTTGATCCGGCCATCGAAGACGTGGCCGAGTCCATGGGTCTCAAGCCCTGGGCGGTGTTTTGGCGGGTGGTGCTGCCACAACTGCGCCTGGCGATCTGCGGCGGCGCGCTGCTGGTGGGCCTGCACCTGTTGGCCGAATATGGCCTGTACGCGATGATCCGCTTCGACACCTTCACCACGGCCATTTTCGATCAGTTCAAATCCACCTTTAACGGCCCGGCGGCGAACATGCTGGCTGCGGTGTTGGCGTTGTGCTGCCTGGCGATGCTGACCGTCGAATCCGCCGCACGCGGGCATGCGCGCTATGCGCGGGTCGGTTCCGGCAGCGCCCGCGAACAGCGCACCGTCACACTGGGCGCGACCACCACCCTGCTCGCCCTGGCCTTGCAAGTCGCCACCTGCGCACTGGCCCTGGGCGTTCCGCTGGTCACCCTGGGCAAATGGCTGATCGCCGGTGGCAGCGAGGTCTGGCAGCTCGGCGAACTGTTGCCGGCACTGGAACAGACCGTGCTGCTGGGGATTGCCGGGGCGCTGTTGACCACGTGCGCGGCGGTACCGATCGCGTGGCTGTCGATCCGTGCGCCGGGGCGCTTGCAGCGCATGCTGGAGGGCTGCAATTACATCACCAGCTCGCTGCCGGGTATCGTCGTCGCGCTGGCCCTGGTCACGGTGACCATCCACTTCGCCCGACCGATCTACCAGACCACGATCACCGTGCTGCTCGCCTACTTGCTGATGTTCCTGCCACGGGCGCTGGTGAGTCTGCGCGCCGGTATCGCCCAGGCGCCGGTAGAGCTGGAAAACATGGCACGCAGCCTCGGCCGTTCGCCGGGCCGCGCGTTGTGGCTGATCACCATGCGCCTGGCCGCTCCCGCCGCCGCTGCAGGGGCCGCGTTGGTGTTCCTGGCGATCACCAATGAACTGACGGCGACGCTGTTGTTGGCCCCCAACGGCACGCGCACCCTGGCCACCGGGTTCTGGGCAATGACCAGCGAAATCGATTACGCCGCCGCGGCGCCCTATGCGCTGATCATGATCCTGCTCTCACTGCCGTTGACCGGCCTTCTCTACCACCAATCCAAACGCACGGCAGGCCGATGAACGCCCTCGAACTCCACGCCCTCTGCAAGACCTTCGGCACCCAGCGTGCCCTGGCGGACGTCAGTCTGTCGGTGCCCACGGGCAGCCGCACAGTGATCGTCGGGCCGTCCGGCTCCGGCAAGACCACCTTGCTGCGCATGATCGCAGGCTTTGAATTCCCCGACACCGGCCGCCTGACCCTCAACGGCCAGACCCTGGTGGACGCCACCCACGCCGTACCGGCGCACCAGCGCCAGATCGGCTACGTGCCGCAAGACGGCGCGCTGTTCCCGCACATGACCGTGGCCGACAACATCGGCTTCGGCCTGGCGACCAAAGGTGAGGCCCGCGACACCCGCATCGCCGAGCTGATGGACAGCGTGGCCCTGGACGCCAACATGGCCCGGCGCTGGCCCCACGAGTTGTCCGGCGGCCAGCAGCAGCGTGTTGCCCTGGCCCGTGCATTGGCGCAACAGCCACGGCTGATGCTGCTGGACGAGCCGTTTTCGGCACTGGACACCGGCTTGCGCTCGGCCATGCGCAAGATGGTTGCACGCCTTCTGAGCGACGCGGGCATCACCACAATCCTGGTGACCCACGACCAAAGTGAGGCGCTGTCGTTTGCCGACCAACTGGCGGTGATGCGCCAGGGCCGCCTGGTGCAATCGGGCCACCCGATGGACCTGTACCAATACCCGGTCGATGAGCAAACCGCGTTGTTCCTCGGTGAAGCGGTGGTGCTGCCCGCCAGGGTCGAAGGCGGCTGGGCGCATTGCGGCCTGGGGCGCGTACCGGTCGACAACCCGTCCCTGCACGACACCACACGGATCATGCTGCGCCCGGAGCAGCTGCAGTTGAGCACCAGCGGTGATGCCGGTTGCCGTGGCGTGGTGACCGAGCGCGAATTCGGCGGCAATACCTGCACCCTGACCGTGGTATTGCACCCCGAAGAGGACGAACCGGGCCAGGCGATTTTGGTGCGCAGTTCGGGCTTGCAGGCGCCGCCGACCGGCACTGAGGTGCACCTCACCACGATCGGCATGGCACATATCCTGAAAAAAGACGCGGCGCTCAGTCTCAGCTAAGTTTCGGGGCTTACCTTCTCCCCTGCGCCAACCACAGCGCAGTCAAGGAGAACTAACCCATGAATGCCACAGCAGCCCGCTGGCTGAACAAAGTACCCGAGGTGACGCTGTCATTCTGGGTGATCAAGATCTTGTCCACCACCGTGGGCGAAACCGGCGCGGATTACCTCGCCGTCAATGCCGGTTTCGGCGCCGGCTGGACCAGCATCGGCATGGCCGCGCTGCTGGCGGTGGCGTTGTTCTGCCAGATGCGCACCAAAGCCTACACGCCTTGGATCTACTGGCTGACCGTGGTGCTGGTAAGCATCGTCGGCACACAGATCACCGATATCCTTACCGATAAACTCGACGTGAGCCTGTACGCCAGCACGGCGATTTTTTCGGTATTGCTCGCCCTCAACTTCATCGTCTGGTTCCGCACGGAACGCAGCCTGTCGATCCGCGACATCGTGACCCCACGGCGTGAGTGGTTCTATTGGACCACGGTGCTGTGCACCTTCGCCCTGGGCACCGCCGCCGGGGACCTCGCCACCGAAGCGCTGGGCCTGGGCTTCACCCTCGGTGCAGTGATCTTCGCCGGTCTGATCGCGATTGCCCTGGTGGCCTGGCGCCTGGGCGTCAACAGCGTGCTGACCTTCTGGGTCGCCTACATCCTCACTCGGCCGTTCGGCGCCTCCCTCGGCGACCTGCTCACCCAAGCCAAGACCTACGGCGGCCTGGGCATGGGCGCCAGTTGGACCAGCGCGCTGTTCCTCTGCGTCATCGTACTGCTGGTGGCGGTCGCGCAAATCAGCGTCGGCAACCGCAAAGTCATCACTCAATAATCTCTGCTATCAAGGAAATCCTCATGCGCATCGCTCAAAACCTGCTTCGCCGCGTCGCCATCGCCTCGGCCATCTTTATGCTGGCCCTGGCCACGGGCTGCTCGAAACCAGCCGACAAGCCCAAGGACGCCGCCGACGCCAACCCGACCAGCAGCCAGGCCCACGCCTCGAAACTGGGTGACCTGTCCGAATTCCGCAGCATCGCGGCAGATGTGTCCGCACGGGTCGCCAAGCATGACCTGCCCGGCGCCAAGGCCCGTATCAAGGACCTGGAAACCAGTTGGGACGCCGCCGAAGCCGGCATCAAGCCACGGGCCGCGAACGACTGGCATGTGCTGGACAAAGCCATCGACCGTGCCCTTTCGGACTTGCGTGACGGCAACCCGAACCAGGCCACCTGCAAGGCCTCGATGGATGACCTGCTCAAGACCTTCGACTCGATGAAAGGCTGACGCGGTTCGGCACAGGTGCTTCAATACACACGCGGCGATCCTTTCGCCGCGTTTTTTTTGCGTGGAGAGAAACATGCGGATACTGCTGGTCGAGGACGACCCGATGATTGGCGATGCCATCCAGCGCGCGCTCAGCGATGCGAGCTATGCCGCCGACTGGGTCAACAATGGTGTCACGGCCCTGGCCGCCCTCGACACCCATCCCTACGACCTGGTGCTGTTGGACCTGGGCCTGCCCGGCAAGGATGGCTTGCAAGTGCTGGAGACCCTTCGCAGCCGCAACAACCCGGTGCCGCTGCTGATCATCACCGCCCGCGACAGCCTCGACGACCGCCTGCGGGGGCTCGACGGCGGTGCCGACGACTACTTGCTCAAGCCCTTCGACATGCCCGAACTGCTGGCCCGCATGCGCGCCGTGCTGCGCCGTAAAGGCGGCAGCGCCTCATCCTTGCTCAGCAACGGGGTGGTCTCGCTGGACCTGCTCTCCAAAGAAGCCAGCAGCGCGGAACAACCTGGCGTGGCACTCTCCAGCCGCGAGTTCGCGCTGTTGCAAGCCTTGTTGATCCGCCCGGGAGCGATCCTCTCGCGCAGTGAACTGGAAGATCGCTTGTATGGCTGGGGCAACGAGGTGGAAAGCAACGCCATCGAGTTCTTGATTCACGCCTTGCGGCGCAAGTTAGGCACTCACGTGATCAAGAACGTCAGGGGCATGGGATGGATGGTTTCAAAAAACGTTTGAGTGAGTCGGTTCAACTGCGGTTATCGGTGACCCTGTCCCTGGCGATTCTGTTGGTGGCGCTGGTGGCCAGTGTGTTTGCCTTCGTCTCCGCTTTTGAAGAAACCCACGAACAACAGGACGACACCCTGCGCCAGGTCGCCATGCTGTTCGACCGCCAGCAGATGAGCCTGAACTACCCGCAAGGCAAGGCCATCGAGGGGGATGACGAAGAGTCCCGGGTGATCATCCAGTACCTGGGTGACAGCCGGCACTCAACAGGCACCACCGATGAGGCGCTGCCCCTGCCCTTTCCCACCACGCTCACCGATGGCCTGTCCACGGTCGAGGTGGCCGGCGAAGCCTTCCGTGTGCTGGTGCGCACCACCTCCAAAGGCGAGCGCATTGCCGTGGCCCAGGAGCAGGATGCACGCGACAAGGATGCCCGCGAAAGCGCATGGCGCAGTCTGCTGCCGTTTCTGATTTTGTTTCCAGTGCTGTTGTTGGTAGTGGGCGACCTGGTGCGCAAGCTGTTCCGCCCGATCGGGGTACTGGCAGCGGAGATCGACCAGCGTGCCGAGCAGGCATTGCACCCGATTGATGAGCAGCATCTACCGACCGAAGTGCGCCCGTTCGTGGTGGCGATCAACCGTCTGCTGGGCCGTGTCGCACAGTCCATGGACAGCCAGCGCCGCTTTGTCGCCGATGCCGCCCATGAACTGCGCTCACCCATGACCGCCCTGTCGCTGCAGGCCGACCGACTGGCCGCCACCGACATGTCGCCGATCACCCGCGAACGGTTCTTGCCGTTGTCCCGGGGCATCGAGCGTGGCCGCAAACTGATCGACCAACTGCTGAGCCTGGCAGCGGCGCAATCGGCGGCGGATCGGGCGCCCACCCAACTGTCCGTGCATGACGTGTATCGGCAGGTGCTGGAGGATCTACTGCCATTGGCCGAGGCCAAGCAGATCGATATCGGTGTCGACAGCGCCGTGGACGTGCCGGTGATGTTCAACGCGATGGATCTGTTCACCCTGGTGAAAAACCTGGTCGATAACGCCATCCGCTATACCCCCTTGGGCGGACGGATCGACCTGTCGGTGGTGGCGATGCCTGGCGCGGTCCAGTTGCAAATCAAGGATTCGGGGCCCGGTATCACCGTGGAAGAACAAGCGCGGGTGTTCGACCCGTTCTATCGCAGCCTGGGCACTGAGGAGGCCGGCTCCGGGTTGGGCCTGTCGATCGTCAAGGCGATTGCCGAGCGCACCGGGGCGCGGGTGCAGCTGGGGTTTACCGATGAGGCGCAGCAGCGGGGGTTGTGTGTCACGGTGTGGCTGGCGACGTAACGTTCGCAACGCTTTTTTCGTGCGGATATTGCCAGGCATAACTAAAAGTCCATAATGGACAAAATAGTTTATGCGGAGATATCCATGTCCAGCACGCCTCTCGTGATCAACCAGGGCCAGGCCCGTGAACTGCTCGCACAAGTCGATGTGCCGCACATCCTGCACCAGCTGTTTCGCGACCTGGACGCCGGGCAAGCGGTGCAGCCCGCGCAACAGTGGGTAGAGTTCCCGCACGGCGCGGGTGACTTCATCAATTACCTGGGCGTGCTGGCCGCCGACGCGGTGTACGGCGTCAAGACTTCGCCGTATATCGTGCGCGAGCAAGGGCCATTGGTGACGGCTTGGACATTGCTGATGTCGATGCACACCGGGCAGCCGCTGCTGCTGTGCGACGCGGCAGAACTGACCACCGCCCGCACCGCCGCCACGACAGCACTGGCCGTGGATGCCCTGGCGCCCGTGGCAGCCCGACGCCTGGCGATTATCGGCAGCGGCAAGGTCGCCCAGGCGCACCTGCACTACGTGCAGCACCTGCGCGGCTGGCAAAGCATCCGCCTGTATTCGCCAAGCCTTGGCAGTGCCAGTGTTGAAACCCTCACGCAACTCAAGGCGCTGGACCCGCGCCTGAGCCTGGCCCGATCCTGCGACGAGGCCCTGCAAGACACCGACGTTATCCTGCTGTGCACCTCGTCGGCCGGTCCGGTGATCGATCCCTCGCACCTCGGTAAACCGGCGCTGATCACCTCCATCAGCACCAACGCCCCGCGTGCCCATGAAGTACCGCCCCAGTGCCTGAACGCCATGCATGTATTCTGCGACTATCGCCAGACCACGCCGGACGCGGCCGGTGAAATGCTGATTGCTGCCGAGCAGCACGGCTGGGATAAACGCGCCGTGGTCGGCGACCTGCCCGAGTTGCTCAGCGACAGGGCACAGCCTCCGAGCTACGATCGCCACGTTTTTTTCCGTTCCATCGGGCTGGGCCTGGAAGACGTGGCACTGGCCAATGCCCTCTACCAGATCCAGCGCTGAATCCCATTCAAGGAGATGTTCATGAGCCATGCAGACTTCATCATCATCGGCGGCGGCATTGCGGGTGCGTCCACCGGTTTCTGGCTGTCGCCGCACGGCAAGGTGTTGGTGCTGGAGCGCGAAAACCACCCGGCCTATCACTCCACCGGGCGCTCGGCGGCGCTCTACACCGCCGCTTATGGTACGTCGCAAGTGCGTGCCCTGACCCTGGCCAGCCGGGCGTTTTTCGATAACCCGCCCGCAGGTTTCTGTGAGCACCCGTTGCTCACGCCACGGGGTGAGTTGACCGTCGACTTCAACAATGACCCCGCCGAATTGAACGCCCAATACCTGAGCGCCAAGGCCACGGTGCCGCAGGTCGAACAGTTGAGTGCCGACGAGGCTTGCGCACGCTTGCCGATCCTGCGCCGCGAAAAAGTCCATGGTGCGATCTATGATCCGACGGCCAGCGACATCGACACCGACGCCCTGCACCAAGGCTATTTGCGCGGCATCCGCCGCAATCAGGGCGAAGTGCACACCGACAGCCACGTGCTGGACCTGAGCCGCGATGCCGACGGCCTGTGGCAGGTGCGTACCCAGCACTCGACCTTCACTGCCCCGGTTATCATCAATGCCGCCGGGGCCTGGGCCGATCACATCGGCGCGTTGGCGGGCGCCGCGTCCATCGGCCTGCAACCCAAGCGCCGCTCGGCGTTTATCTTCGCCGGGCCTGAGGGTGTCGACAGCCATGCCTGGCCGATGCTGGTGGCCCTCGACGAAGCCTTCTACATCAAGCCCGATGCCGGCATGTTCCTCGGTTCACCGGCCAATGCCGACCCGGTGGAACCCCAGGATGTGCAGCCCGAAGAGCTGGACATCGCCATGGGCATCTACCAGATCGAAGAAGCCACCACCCTGACCATCCGCCGCCCCACCCGCACCTGGGCCGGCCTGCGCAGCTTTGTGCCGGATGGTGATTTGCTGTCGGGCTTCGATACCCGCGTGCCCGGGCTGTTCTGGGTCGCGGCGCAAGGCGGCTATGGCATCCAGACCTCGCCCGCCATGGGCCAGGCCAGCGCCGCCCTGGCACGCGGCGCCCCATTGCCCGAGCACCTGACGCGGTTCGGCCTGGACGCTGGTATGCTCTCCCCCGTCCGCCTGGAGCCCCATTGATGAACACCGCTGAACACGACAAGGTCATGCAGAACTTCCGTGCGATCGCCGATGCGATCGCCACGTTGTTCTTTCCCCATGCGGAAGTGGTGCTGCATGACTTGCGCACGCAAACCGTCGACTACATCGCCAATAACCTGTCGAAACGGGCCATTGGCGATGACTCCTCGCTGGAGGACATGCTCAGCGATGACGTCAGCGAAGTGAATATCGGCCCTTACGAAAAGCTCAATTGGGACGGTCAGAAAATTCGTAGCCTGAGTACCGTGTTGCACGACCACCAGGGCCATCGCCTCGCGGTACTGTGCATCAATCTGAATATTTCACTGTTCGAAAACGCCAAGGCGGCGCTGGACCTGTTCCTGTCGCCCAGCAAGCTGATCCCCCAGCCGGACTCGCTGTTTCGCGATGACTGGCAGGAACGCATCAACACGTTCCTGCACGCCTGGATGCGTGAACGCCAACTGAGCCTGAACCTGCTGACCCGTGACCACAAACGCGAACTGGTACTGGCGCTGCATGCCGAGGGCGCATTCAAGGGCAAGAGTGCCTCCAACTATGTGGCCAATGTGCTGGGTATGGGCCGGGCGACCGTCTACAAACACCTGAAAGAACTGAAGTTGTAGTGAGCGGGCTTGGCCTGATGCCAGTCAGTTAAGGCTTAACGCTGTCACGGTGGGAGGGGGCTTGCTCCCTCCCACAGGTTATCCATCGTCTGCTCTATCGCTTAGCTGACAGACATTAGGACAAGCCTGCAGTTGGGACTAGGGTTATCAATCGCCGTAGATGTCGGACTTGAAGTACTGCTGGGAAATCTTCTGGTACTCGCCGCTCGCGCGGATGCCGTCAATCGCGGCGTTCAGCTCACTGACCAACGCCGTGTTGCCCTTGCGCACCGCAATACCGGCGCCCTCGCCCACGTACTTGGGGTCCTTTAGCTCCGGGCCGACAAAGGCATAGCCCTTGCCACGCGGCATCGACAGGAAGTCCCTGAGGGGGATGGTGTCGGCGAAAATCGCATCCAGGCGGCCTGCGGCCAGGTCCATGTAGATCTCTTCATTGTTGCTGTAGCGCTTGACGTTGATCCCTTGGGGCTCGAACACCTCGGTGGCATAGCGGTCGGTGGTCGTGGCGCGTTGCACGCCGACGGTCTTGCCCTTGAGGCTCGCGTACTGATCGTCCACCACCGCTCCCTCCTTCATCACCAGCCGCGAGCCGGTGAAGTAATACTTGTGGGTGAAATCCACCGACTTCCTGCGGTCTTCGTTGATGGTCATGGACGACAAGGCCATGTCGATTTTCTTCACCTTGAGGGAAGGAATCAGCCCGTCGAACTCACCCTCTACCCACACGCACTTGGCTTGCATCTGCGCGCATAACGCGTTGCCGATGTCGTAGTCGAACCCGACGATCTTGCCTTCCTGGGTCTTGGAAGCGAACGGTGGATAGGCCGCTTCAATGCCGATGCGCAGGGTTTTCTCGGCGGCCAGCAGATGGCTGGAGGCGATCAAACCCAAGGTCAAGGCTGTGATGAGCGCGCGTTTCTTCATGGTCGTGTTCTCGCAAGTTGTTGTTGGTTTGGCAAGCGTGAAGAACGAGGTGACGCTACTTTTTTATACTTATAATTCCATACTGGACTTTTATGTATTAACCGTCAATCACACCTCGATGTTGCCGCCCCCCATGACTTTTTTGCACAACGCAGTGGTGTTTTTGAGCGTTCTGCTCTGATTTATGCGTGCCTATACTCGGCTCAGCCACCCGGTCGCGCCGGGGGCCAGTCCCCACAACAATAATTAAGGACAGCCACCATGACCCAGCCCTTCCTGGCCGCTCGGGATTTTCTCCTCGCTCACCGCACTGACTACGCCACCGCCGTCCGCGATTTCCGCTGGCCGCAGCTGGACGCATTCAACTGGGCCTTGGATTACTTCGATGCCATGGCTGAGGGCAATTCGGCCGATGCACTGTGGATCGTCGAAGAAGACGGCAGTGAGCAGCGCTACAGCTTCCAGCAACTGTCGGCACGCTCCAACCAGGTCGCCAACCACCTGCGTGCCCTCGGAGTGCGGCGTGGTGAGCGCATCCTGTTGATGCTCGGCAATGATGTGGCGCTGTGGGAAACCATGCTCGCCGCCTTCAAGCTCGGCGCCGTGGTCATCCCCGCCACGGCGCTGTTGAACCCCGATGACCTGCGCGACCGCATCGAGCGCGGGCAAGTACGCCATCTGGTGGTCGGCCAGGCACATATCAGCAAGTTCA
Organism: Pseudomonas sp. R11F; assembly: GCF_050312575.1. Taxonomy (NCBI): domain Bacteria; kingdom Pseudomonadati; phylum Pseudomonadota; class Gammaproteobacteria; order Pseudomonadales; family Pseudomonadaceae; genus Pseudomonas; species Pseudomonas sp. R11F. The sequence continues at coordinate 169,327 of NZ_JBNPJU010000077.1, forward strand.
CCGGCCTGGCTGACGGCTGTAATCGTATTTGTGTCGGCTCGCCACCCTCCGGTTGGGTCGCCCACAGTGCCGCCTTCGAATATCCCGAGGCGTTCCAAGCCGACGGCAGCACCCAGGCCATCGACCCGATGCTGCTGTACTTCACCTCCGGCACCACCTCGAAACCCAAAATGGTGTTGCACAGTCACCAGAGCTATCCGGTGGGCCACCTGTCGACTATGTACTGGATCGGCCTGCAGCCGGGCGACCTGCACCTGAATATTTCCTCGCCGGGCTGGGCCAAGCATGCCTGGAGCTGCCTCTTCGCCCCCTGGAATGCCGGTGCCTGCATCTTTATCCATAACGTGGCGCGGTTCAGCGCACCGGCCTTGCTCGGTGCACTGGAACGCTACGGCGTGACCAGCCTGTGCGCACCGCCCACGGTGTGGCGCATGCTGATCCAGGAAGACCTGGCCTCCTACAAGCCACGCCTGAACCTGCGTGAACTGGTGGGCGCCGGTGAGCCGCTGAACCCGGAAATCATCGAGCAGATCCAGCTGGCCTGGGGGCTGCCGCTGCGCGACGGTTTTGGCCAATCGGAAACCACCGCCCTGGTGGGCAACACACCCGGCCAGGTGCTCAAGCCAGGCTCCATGGGCCGCCCATTACCGGGTTACCAAGTGGCGCTGCTCGATCCCGACGGCCGGCCCGGCACCGAGGGAGAAGTCGCCTTGCCCCTGGCGGTACGCCCGCTCGGCTTGATGCTCGGCTACGAAGACAGCCCGGAAAAAACCGCAGAAGTGATGCGCGACGGCTACTACCGCACCGGCGACACCGCACAGATCGACGCCGACGGTTACATCACGTTCGTGGGGCGCGCCGACGATGTGTTCAAAGCCTCCGACTATCGCATCAGCCCTTTCGAACTGGAAAGCGCACTGATCGAACACCCGGCCGTGATGGAAGTGGCCGTGGTGCCGAGCCCCGACCCGTTGCGCCTGGCCGTGCCCAAGGCATTCCTGATCCTGGCCCATGACAGCGTCGGCGACGCCGAGTTGGCCCGCCACATCCTGGCTTTCGCCCGTGAACAATTGGCACCCTACAAGCGGGTGCGGCGTATCGAGTTCGTCAGCGAGCTGCCCAAGACCATTTCCGGCAAGATCCGCCGCGTGGAACTGCGCCAGATGGAAGTGCTGCGTCGTCAGGGTGATACACGAGGTGAACACGAGCACTTCGAAGAAGACTTTGTGCAGCCTCAGGGCTGAAAAAAGCCACAGGGGCGACGCTACGACATTGGCCGCGATTGCATTGGGTGCCCCTCTAGGCCCAGCTAATCGCGACCCCGGCCAGGTAGAGGCCCACGCCGAACACGGCATGGCTGATCAAACTGCGCAGGCGGTTCTTGCCCGGCGTCGGCGTCCTGGAGGATGCGAATCCCGCCCCCATGGCGGGCTGTATCACACACAGTGGTACAGCCACTGTGACCACGCCCCACGCGAGTGCCGGCAGGAAGGTGGGTTGCTGCAGCCAGTCAACACCTTGAATCCACACCAGCAACACCGCAAACACAACGCCCGTGACGTAGTGCGCAATCCAGCCCAAAACGACTTCACCTCGCACGGGCATCGCTTGCCCAATGCTGCGATGAGCGAACTGCCCTCGGCAGGCATGCCCGACCCAGCGTCCAACCAGCGCGAAATTCAGCGTTGGAACGCCAAGGGCTTTCAGGATCAACATCCACACATCCATCACCACCGTAGCCCCGGCGCCCAACAAAACAACCTGTGCAGCCATCTCCAGCGATGCCATATCCACCTCTTGTCCATGGACCGATTAAACATGCGCAGGCATCATAGAAGTTGAAGTCAACTTCAAGTCAATGGTCTATCAATGGATATCACTGAGGTCGTCAAGCGCACGGGCATTCCTGCCCACACCTTGCGTTTCTATGAGAAGAAAGGCTTGATCACGGCAATCAGCCCACCCGGCGCTCGCCGCCAGTTTGCCGCAGCAGTGGTCGAGCAATTGGCGGTGATTGCACTCGGGCAAGCGGGAGGCCTCTCACTGGACGAGATACAGGCCATGCTGCCCGCCAGTGGTCAGGTGACCGTGGACAGAGCGGTGCTGTTGGCCAAGGCCGATGAGCTTGATGCGACGGTCAAGCAACTGCAGGCCATGAGCAAGGGCTTGCGGCATGCCGCCACATGCCCCGCCCCCAACCACGCGCAATGCCCGAACTTTCGCCGGTTACTCAACATTGCCGCAGCGGGAGCCTTCAAGCGCTCCAGGCACAAGGCCGGCCCTGCGGATAGCCTCATGCACCGCTGACGGCATGCCTTACCAAAACCAATAAGGCAGGAATTTGGGAGTCGGCTCATTGGCCAACTCCAAATGGTAAGTAATGGAATTAAAGAAAAACAAATCCAGCAGGAGGAAGGCGGCGGCACCAAAGCAGAAAACCACGAACTCGCGATGTGGGTAGGTGCGCAGGCGCGACTCCATCCAGGGCCGAAGTGCAGCGAGGGCAATCAAGCCAACGGACGCACCGAGGTAATTGGGATGAAGGGGCGTCTGGGCATACAAACCATGAACCCAAGCCAGCAACAACAGGCCCAGCCCGATCGCCGGCAAGTTCAAGCAGAACTTCAACAACTTTTGTCGCGTCTTTGCAAATAGCTGGCTACGTTCTACAAAAATATAAGCGGCCAACAATGAAATAGCAGGCGTAATTGAAAGTATATAACGCGCCTTCTTCGAACTGGGGATCGTGAACAGCACGAGCACCACCAGGAACCAGCCGGTGAGATACAGCAGCATGTCTGTCGACGGGTGAGGTGTATCGGCAAAAAACTGCTTGCCCTTCTTGATAATGACGCCCACTGCAATTAAAGCGGTGACGCCGTAGGTCAACAGGCCCGCCGAAAAATAGAAGTAATAACGGGGAGCGTGATCACTGCCAAAGCGTCCCAGTCCCTGCATGACCAGCACCTCATGCAGGAAAGCCTCGCCGCCTTGTAAATAGGCCGCCCACGCGAGTATGGCAACCCCCAAGGCCAGCACCACGCCAGCCAGCAAGGAAAACACCACCAGCATGCGCCACTGCCGGCTCAGCAGATAGTAAGAGGCGACCACACTGGCCGGACCAATCAGGCCAATCGGGCCACGAAATGCGAAGCCCAGCGCAAGAACCGCGAGAACCAGCAGCAAGCGCAAACGTTGCTTGTACATCTCTCCCGTATAAGCCAGGTAAAAACACATCACCGTAAACAGTGCCGGGTAGACATCCAGCGCCAAGGAATTCACACCGTCCAGGAAAGACCAGGTGAACAGCGCAAACACGACACCGTATGCACCCCATTTCTTTTCATGCAGTGCTCCCAACTTGTAAATGAACACCAGCATCAAGGCGGCGGCTATACAAAAGGGAACGCCCATCGAAAGAATCGAGATGCGCCCAAATGGCAGGGAGACCAGATAGACAAGTAATGTATTGAAGACCGTATAGTCAGGATAGGGCTGCAGATCATCCGCAATAGGAAACAGGGTGACGCCGTACTGCAGCATATATTCGGCAAAATCGACAAAGCGCGTGGTGTAGTTGAGTACCGCAGGCTTGTACTGCAATACCGCCAAGACCACAAAAGCCATGATGAAGATAAATGAGCACGGCTTTTTTAAAGCCACTTCCCTTAGTTTGTCCACACCGTTCCATCGCCCCCAGAAAACGCGCAAATTAGCACTTTGTTTTTTGGGTAATCCAGACGCTAAAAGTAAAGAGTTGTTAAAAACCGTACCTCGTCTCGAGAGCATTGGCCAGCCGGGCTACGGCTGGCCAAATCACACCTAAACCCAGCCGCCATCCACGATAAAGTTCTGCGCGGAGCACATCGCGGACACATCAGACGCCAGAAACAGCGCCATATCGGCAATATGCTGAGGCTCGACAGACCCCGGCAAGCACTGGCTGCGGCTGATCAACTCGCGGGCCGCATCATCTACCCACATCGCCAGCTGTTTTTCGGTCATCACCCAGCCGGGCACCAGTGTATTGACGCGGATACGGCTTGGCCCCAGCTCCCGCGCCAATGCGCGGGTCATGCCATGGGCGGCGGCCTTGCTGGCGGCGTATACGGGGTAGCCGGCGGACGCCATCATCCAACCGACCGAGCCCAGGTTGATGATCGAGCCGCCGCCGGCGCTTTTCATCATCGGCACCACGGCCTTGGCGGCAAAAAAGGCGTGCTTGAGGTTGACCGAGATCAGCTTGTCGAAGGTTTGCGAATCCACCTCGTCCAACGTGTGGCGCACGTCATTGGCTGCATTGTTGATCAGTACGCTGATCGGCCCCAGGGAATGCTCGAAACGCCCGATGGCGGCCTTATAGGCGATTTCATCGGTGATGTCGCAGCACACGAACTCTACCCTGTGCCCGTTTGAGTTCAGCAGTGCCGCCAGGCGCTCGCCCTGGCTTTGCGCGCGGTCCACAAAGGCCACCTTGGCACCTTGGGCGGCGAAGGCACGCACCATGAACTCGCCGATGCCTGACGCGCCTCCGGAGATCAGTACGGTCTTGCCTTCAAGGTCGGGATAAACAGCCTGTGCAGTACTCATATAACGGTTGCCTCGATCAATTAGTCTTATTTTATTTTACGAAACCGGCTTTAAAGGCTATAAATTCGCTGTCACAGCGACAAATATCGCACATTAGTAGAACTATTCCACTCAAAACAACAAAAGGAAGTTCGATCATGAATCACCCTCGATACCTGCTTTCGGGCCTCGCCATGTCCCTGCTGATTGCCAGCGGCGGCGCCCAGGCAGCAGGGCTCAGCAGCGAGCACAAACCGTTCGGTAAAACCAACGACGGCACGCCCGTCGAACAGTACATCCTGCGCAACAGCCATGGCATGCAAGCCACGGTGATTACCTACGGCGGCGTGTTGCAGTCGCTGAAGGTGCCGGACAAACACGGCAAGGTCGACGACGTGGTGCTCGGCTTCGATGATGTGCAGGGTTACCAGGCCGGCACGGCGTTTTTCGGCGCGACCATCGGACGCTTCGGCAATCGACTCGCCGGCGGTGCCTTTGAACTCGATGGCAAACGCTACCAGGTGCCGCTCAACGACGGTCCCAATGCGCTGCACGGCGGCGCCCAGGGTTTCGACAAGCAGGTGTGGCAAGCCAAGCCGGTCAACGGCAAGGATTCGGTCGGCGTCACCCTCACCTACCTGTCCAAGGACGGCGAGATGGGCTTCCCGGGCAACCTGAAAACCGAAGTCACCTACAGCCTCAACGATAACAACGAACTGCACATCGACTACAAGGCCAGCACCGACAAGCCCACCGTGCTCAACCTGACCAACCACAGTTACTTCAACCTCGCCGGCGCGGGTAACGGCGACATCCTCAAGCAAGTCGCGACCTTGCATGCCAGCCACTACACCCCGGTGAATGCCACCTTGATTCCTACCGGCGAACTTGCGCCTGTCCAGGGCACGCCGATGGACTTCCTCAAACCCACCGCCATCGGCCAACACATCAAGGATGATCACCCGCAGCTGAAATTCGCCGAGCCGAAACAAGGCGGGTTCGACTTCAACTGGGCGCTGGATAGCAAAGGTAATGTGAAGCAACTGGCGGCCGAGGTGCATGACCCTGAGTCCGGGCGGCGGTTGCAGCTCTACACCACAGAGCCTGGAGTGCAGTTCTATACCAGCAACTTCCTCGACGGCACAGTGAAGGGTAAAGGAGGCAAGCCGTACCTGCACTGGGGCGGGTTCACCCTGGAGACCCAACACTTCCCGGACGCGCCCAATCAACCGAAGTTTGCCTCCACCCGCCTGAACCCTGGGCAGACCTACACCCAGAACACCGTCTTCAAATTCACTACCGACTAAAACTGTGGGAGGGGCTTGCTCCTCCCACATTTGCTCCTCACATGGCTTGAATCAGCGCTGGCCAACAGCACCGAGTGATCACACCGTCTTCAAATTCACCACTGATTAAAACTGTGGGAGGGGGCTTGCTCCCGATGACGGTGTGGTCAGTTGTTACATCCGGTGCTGACCCACTGCTATCGGGAGCAAGCCCCCTCCCACATTTGATTCTCACATGGCTTGGATCAGCTTTGGCCAACAGCATCGAGGATCACACCGTCTTCAAACTCACCACTGACTAAAACTGTGGGAGGGGGCTTGCTCCCGATGACGGTGGGTCAGTTGTTACATCCGGTGCTGACCCACTGCTATCGGGAGCAAGTCGAATCGTCGCACCGCCCCTCCCACATTTGCTCTTCACATGGCTTGGATCAGCGTTGTTTCATGCGGTCGATGACCACGGCCAGCAGCAGGATGGACCCTCGGATCACATATTGATAAAACGTGTCGATGTTTTTCAGGTTCATCGCATTCTCAATGATCGCCAGAATCAACACCCCGGCAATCACATGCCGGATCATGCCGATACCACCACTCAACGACACCCCGCCCAGCACACACGCCGAGATCACCGTCAGTTCGAACCCCTGGCCGATCATCGGTTGGCCGGAGGTCATGCGCGAGGCCAGGATCACCCCGGCCAGGGCGCCAATCACGCCGTGTACGGCGAAGATCAGGATCTTGGTGCGATCAACGTTCACCCCCGCCAGCAACGCCGCTTCCGGATTGCCGCCGATGGCCATGGTGTTGCGCCCATAGGTGGTGTAGTTGAGCAGCCAGCCGAAGAACAGGAAGCACAGGATGGTGATCAGGATCGGCACCGGCACGCCGAACAACTGGCCGTTACCGAACACAAAGAATTGATCCTGGGATACGCCCACCGCCTTGCCGTCGGCAAAGATATAAGCCAGGCCCCGCACGATCTGCATGGTCGCCAACGTGGTGATCAACGCGTTGACCCGCAGCTTGGCGATCACGATCCCGTTGATCAGCCCGACGACCAGGCCCATCACCAGCGCCGCCCCGATGCCCAGCATCACGCTGTCGGTATCGCGCATGACGATGGCCGCCACCACCCCGGCGCAGGCGATCACCGAGCCCACCGACAGGTCGAAGTGCCCCGACGCCAGGCAGAACAGCATGGTGCACGCGGCGATGCCCACGGTGGAAATTGCCAGGCCCAACCCGCGCATGTTCAGCGGCGAGAGGAAGTTATCGACCAGCAAGGCGCACAGCACAAAGATGCCCACCGCCGCCAGCAGCATCGCCCAGTTGTCGAGCAGTGCACGTATATCCAAGGGTTTGCGTGCCGTTGGCAACGCGTTGTTTTGAGTGGTCATGGTGTTCTCTCAGTTCGCCAGGCCGCGCGGCAGGGCCAGCTGCAGCAGGTTGGATTCAGTCGCGTGCTCGCGGATTTGTTCGCCGCGCATGGCGCCTTCGCACAGCACCAGGATGCGATCGGAGATGCCCATGACTTCCATCAAGTCGCTGGACACCACAATCACCGCGATGCCCTGGGCCGCAAGGTTATGGATGATCTGGTAAATCTCGGCCTTGGCGCCGATATCGATGCCGCGCGTGGGCTCATCCAGCAGCAGCACTTTCATCGGCATCGACAGCCAGCGGCCGAGAATGGCCTTCTGCTGGTTGCCGCCGGAGAGGTACAGGATTTTCTGCGCCGCATTCGGCGTCTTGACCTTCATCGCCTTGATCTGCTGGTCGGCGTTGCCTTTTTCCCAACCCTCGCGCAGTAACCAGCCAAACCTCGAATGCGCACCACGGGCACTGATGTTGATGTTCTCGGCCACGCTGGACAGCGGGATGATGCCTTCCTTCTTGCGATCCTCCGGGCACAGCAACACCCCGGCGGCAATCGCGTCGCGAGGCGAGCGCAGCGGCAATGGCTCACCACAGAGTTCCAGCGTGCCGGCGCTGGCACGCTCCAGGCCGCTGAGCAGGCGCAACAGCTCGGTGCGCCCGGCCCCGACCAGCCCGAACAACCCAAGAATCTCGCCTTTGCGCACCTCAAAACTGATCGGCTCGCGCAAGCCCGGGCCAAGCAGGCCGTCGACCTTGAGCGCCACCGCGCCCTGTTCGCGCGCACGGTAGTCGTAGATATCCTGGATATCGCGCCCGACCATGCAGGTCACCAACTGGTCGTGGGTCAGCGCACGCATGTCGTTGAAGGTGCGCACGAAGCGGCCGTCCTTGAACACGGTCACCGCGTCGCAAATACGGAACACCTCTTCCATGCGATGGGACACGTACAGCACCACTTTGCCCTCATCGCGCAAGCGCGCAATGATCGCCATCAAGCGGTCGATCTCCCGCGCCGACAGGCTGCTGGTCGGCTCGTCGAAGGCAATCACATGGGCGCCACGGGACAGTGCCTTGGCGATTTCCACCAGTTGGCGCTGGCCCAGCGACAGGCGTCCCAGCTTTTCGTCCGGGTCGATTTCATCGGCCAGGCCCTTGAGGCACGCCAGCGCCTGCTTGCGCAGTTGGCCTCGATTGACCACGCCAAAGCGCGTCGGCAAATGCCCCAGGAACAGGTTCTCGGCCACACTCATTTCCGGCACCAGGTGCAACTCCTGGTGGATCACCGCGACACCACTGGCAATGCTATCGGCGGCGCATTTGAAGGCCATGGTCTGCTCGCCGATCTGCACCGTGCCGCTGCTTGGGATGTAGGCGCCGCCAAGGATCTTCAACAGGGTCGACTTGCCTGCGCCATTCTCGCCCATCAAGGCGTGCACCTGCCCCGGGTGGGCGGTGAAGCAGATGCCGTCCAGCGCCTTGACCCCGGGAAAGGTCTTGCCGATACCGTCAAACCGCAGGGCCGCAGCCATCATTTCCACAGCCCGATCTTGGTCAGTTCTTCCTTGAAGTTCGCACGGGTGATCAGCGTCACTTCGTCCATGGCGGTGTACTTAGGCGGCTCGGTACCTTTGGTGACCCACTCGTACATCATCAGCGCGGTGTTGTAACCCTCGATGTGCGGGCTGGGCAGCATGGAGCCGAAGAAGCCGCTGTTGGCCTTCTTCAATTCGCCGATGGCGTCGGTGCCGTTGATGCCGATACCGATCACGTTGGCGGCGGCAAACCCTGCGCTTTCGGTGGCGCGCACGCCGCCGAGCACGGTGTTGTCGTTCATGCCGCCGATGATCAGGTTCTTCGCGCCGCTGGGCAGCTTGACCAGGGCCGAGTTGGTGGCGTCCATGCTGCCGGGAACGTCGAGCGTCTTGAGCGCGGCAGTGAGGATGTGGTCCTTGGGAATGCCGGCTTCTTCCAGGGATTTGATCGAACCATCGGTACGTTTTTTACCGGTGTCGAGCTCGTTGAAGGTATTGATCACCGCATAGGTGTCTTTCCAGTCCCAGCCGCGTTTTTTCGCTTCGGCAGCCATCGCGGCGCCCTGCTTCTGGCCCACTTCGAAGGCCGCCATGCCCAGGTACGGCACGTCTTCCATGAAGTTGCCCTTGGCATCGACAAAGCGATCATCCACCGCAATCACTTTCAAGCCGTTGGCCTTGGCCTTGGCGACAATCGCCGGGCCGAGGGAGACATCCGGCGGGCAGATCACAAAGCCCTTGGCGCCGTTGGCGGCCAGGCTGTCGATGGCCGAGAGGGTTTTCTCGCCGTCCGGCACGGCGATCTTGATCACGGTAAAACCGTGTTCCTTGCCGGCCTTCTCGGCAAACGCCCATTCGGTCTGGAACCACGGTTCTTCGGCCTGCTTGACCAGAAAACCAATCTTCACTTCTTCAGCGGCCAGCAGCAGGCCACTCAGGCTCAGGGCCGAGACCGCCACCGCGGTGCAGCACAGGGAACGGATACCACGACGAAGATTCATACGGGTGACTCCTTATTGTTGTTTTCAAGTCTGGTTGTTTAACCGGCAAAGCGGTGACAGGGTGTGCCTGGCACGTCGACCTCGATGGCCAGCAGCGCACCATCCAGGGGATGATCCAAGGGGCTGGCGGCACTGGTGATATACAGGGTGGTCAGGTTCGGCCCACCGAAGACACAACTGGTGGGCCGGCTGACGGGTAACTCGATGATGCGGTCCACCTCCCCCGTGGGCGTCAGGCGCAGCAGGCAACTGCCGTCCCAGCGTGCGTTCCAGAGGTAGCCTTCGGCGTCCATCGCCGAGCCGTCCGGGCCGCCGCGGCTGTGCGGACCGAACCAGACCTGTGGCGCTGCCAACTGGCCGTCGGGCTGGATCGAATACTGGTAAAGCGTACCGTCCAGGCTGTCGCCAAAATGCACCTGGGTGCCCTCCTCGTTCCACAGCAACGTGTTGGGAATGCCCAGGCCCCGCAGCAACGGCGTGACCTGTGCATCGGCGTCGATACGGAACAGCCCGCCGGAACGCCGGGTAATCGGCAGGTCTTCACCGTGTTCGCCGATATTATTCTGCATGGTGCCCAGCCACAGGCGGCCCTGGACATCGCAGCGCGCTTCATTGCCACGGTTGCCCGGCTGCGTGTCGGCCACACAGAGCAGCGTCAAGGCTTCGGTGCTCAGGTCCAGGCGATACACGCCACTGCTCAACGTCACCAGCGCGTCGCCACGGGCACACGGGATAAACGCCGAGACGTGCTCGGGCAGCTGCCAGATCTGCAACTGCCCGTTCATCAGGCGCAGTGCCTGTTTGCCGGCAATATTGACCCAATACAACGCCTGGGTCGGCACGTCCCAGAACGGGCCTTCGCCCAATTGTGCACGGTGTGCAGTGACCGCATGACACGACATGGAACCTCCGGGTGCCTTACAGCGAATCGCGCGATGGCGTGCTATTCACCAGGCGCTGGATACGCAATGGGTTGGCGTTTTTCAACGCGTCGGGCAGCAGGCTATCAGGGTAATTCTGGAAGCACACCGGGCGCAGGAAACGGTCGATGGCCAGGGTGCCGACCGAGGTGCCACGCGCATCGGAGGTCGCCGGGTACGGGCCGCCATGCACCATCGAATCGCACACTTCCACGCCGGTCGGGTAGCCGTTGAGCAGGATGCGCCCGACCTTCTGCTCCAGCAGCGGCGTGAGCGCAGCGAACTGGTGCAGGTCGGCCGGCTCGCCAATGATCGTCGCCGTGAGCTGACCCTGCAGGCCGTGCAAGGCGGCGTCGAGTTGCGCCGGATCGGCCACTTCGACAAACACCGTGGTGGGGCCGAACACTTCTTCCTGCAGCACTTCATCGCCGCCGATCAGCAAGCGGGCATCGGCCTTGAACAACTGCGGCTGCGCCTGGTTGCCGGTTTGGGCATTCCCCGCCAGGTGTTGAATACCCGGATGCGCCAGCAGCTTTTGCAAGCCTTTGCCGTAGCTGCCAAGCGTGCCGGCGTTGAGCATGGTCTGCGCCGGTTGCTCACTGATCAACTGCGCCACCTGCCGGGTGAACGCGGTGAACGCCGGCGAAGCGATGCCGATCACCAAGCCAGGGTTGGTGCAGAACTGGCCGCAGCCTTGCACCACCGAGGCGGTCAGGTCGCGGGCGATGGTGTCGGCACGCGCTTGCAGGGCCTCGGGCAACACGATCACCGGGTTGATACTCGACATCTCGGCGAACACCGGGATCGGTTGCGGGCGTGCCGCCGCCATATCGCACAGGGCACGCCCGCCTTTGAGCGAACCGGTAAACCCCACCGCCAGGATCGCGGGATGCTTGACCAGCGCCTCACCGACGCCACCGCCAAAGATCATATTGAACACGCCCGCCGGCATTTCGGTGGCCTCGGCCGCGCGAATAATTGCGTTGGCCACCTGTTCAGCCGTAGCCATGTGCCCGCTGTGAGCCTTGAAGACCACCGGACAACCGGCCGCCAACGCGGCGGCGGTGTCACCGCCGGCCGTGGAAAACGCCAGCGGAAAGTTGCTTGCACCGAACACCGCGACCGGGCCCAGGCCGATGCGGTATTGGCGCAGGTCCGGACGTGGCAATGGCTGGCGATCCGGCAAGGCCTTGTCGATGCGCGCACCGTAGAAATCACCACGGCGCAGCACGCTGGCGAACAGACGCATCTGGCCGCTGGTACGTGCGCGCTCACCCTTGATACGGGCGGCGGGCAATGCGGTTTCGCGACACACCAGCTCAACGAAGTTGTCGCTCAGCGCGTCCAGCTCATCGGCAATGGCGTCCAGGAACTGTGCACGACGTGCGGCACTCAAGGCACGGTAGGCCGGATAAGCTTGCGCTGCGGCCTGGGCGGCGGCGTCGACTTCCTGCGCAGTGGCCTGGTAGAAATCCTGCGGCAAGGCTTCGCCGGTGGTGGCGTCGATGCTTTGCAGCTTGACGCTGCCGTTGCCGCTGCGTTGGCCGCCGATGTAGTTGTGGCCGAGGAACTGGGTCATGTCGATCTCCTTAAAGGGGCACTACTTGGCCGGGTTCGAATGCCGCGTCAACGCTGCCGACGCTATTGACCAGCGGTGCGCCGAACTCGGCCTGGCTGATCTCGAAGACATCGCCCGGTTGGGTACGTATACCGTCGGCAAATGACAGCGTGGCGGTGCCGAAGAAATGGATGTGCACATCGCCAGGCTTGAGGAACTGCCGGTATTTGAAGTGGTGGTACTCGAGGTTTTCCAGGCTGTGGCACATATTGGCCTCGCCGCTGAGGAACTCGTTCTGCCAGATCACCTCGCCATTGCGCAGGATGCGGCTGGTGCCGGCCAGGTGCTGGGGCAACTCACCGACTCGCAACTCCGGGCCATAGCTGCAACTGCGCAGTTTGGAATGGGCCAGGTACAGGTAGTTCTTGCGCTCCATCACGTGGTCGGAGAACTCGTTGCCCACCGCGAAGCCCAGGCGATACGGCCGGCTGTCCGGGCCGATCACATAGAGGCCGCCGATTTCCGGTTCTTCACCGGCGTCTTCGGCAAATGGCGGCACCGCGAAGGCCTGGCCCGGACGCACGACGATGCTGCCATCGCCCTTGTAGAACCATTCCGGTTGCACACCGGCCTGGCCGGCGGGGGGGTTACCGCCCTCCACGCCCCACTTGAAGATGCGCATGGTGTCGGTCAGTGCGCTGTCGTCACCGGCCTGGTGCATTTTGTCGCGTGCGGCGGCGCTGCCCAGGTGGGTCAGGCCGGTGCCGCTGATAAGCATATGGGCCGGGTCCGGATGGTCCAGCGGGGGCAGGATCTGCTGCCCGGCCAGCAAGGCCGCGTAGTCGTGGCTGGCGCCCAGGCCGAGGCTCTCCACCTGCTGCTGCAACTTGACGCCCGCCTCGATGGCGGCCAGCGCCAGTTCTCGCACGCTGTGGGCCGTCCGCACTTCGCGCAGTTGATGGCCGTCCACTACGCCGACGCGGCGCTCACCGTTGTGCAACTCGAACTGAACTAAACGCATGAAGCTTCTCCTCCATTAAGTACGGGTGGCGCCACGGGCGCTGGCGGCGAATTGGTCGGCGGGCAGTACATGCTTGAGTTCCAGCAGGCGGTAGACCACGCCGGTCAGCAACAACCCGAACACCATTACGCCAGACAGGAAGTACAAGCCCGAGGCCAGGTTGCCGGTGTACTCCTTGAGCGCACCAATCACGAACGGGCCGATATAGCCACCGAGGTTGCCCACCGAGTTGATCAAGGCAATCCCCGCTGCCGCGCTGGCGCCGGCAAAGAACCGCCCCGGCAAGGTCCAGAACACCGCCGTGCAGGAAAACAGCGCGAACGCCGCCAGGCACAGCGCCGCCATTTGCAGCACCGGCAGACTCAGCCAGGCACTGCAGAACAGGCCAATGGCTCCCAACACATAAAGCACCGCGAGATGGCCGTAACGGTCGTTCAAGCGGTCGGAACTGCGCGGGATGATCAGCAGGCCGATGATGCCGAACACATAGGGCACGGCCGAGATGAAACCGGTAACCAGATCAGTGCCACCGAACTGTTTGATCAGGGTCGGCAGCCACAGGCCCAGGCCATAGATGCTCAGGGTGACCGGCAGATAGAACAGCGCCAGCAGCAACACGCGCTTGTCTTTCAAGGCGTGCAGTGGGTTGCCGTGACGGGTCTGGCCGTAGGCTTGCAAGTCTTTGGTGAGTTCACCGGTCAACCAGGCCTTCTCGTCGTCGCTCATCCAGCTGACCTGACGGGGACCGTCCGGCAGGTAACGCAGCACCGGCCAGGTCAGCAGCAGCGCCGGCGTGCCGATCACGATGAACAGCCACTGCCAGCCGTGCAGGCCGAGCAGGCCATCCATGCCCAGCAGGCCACCGGAGACCGGGCCGGTGATCATCATCGCGATGGGTTGGGACAGGATGAACAGCCCAAGGATCTTGCCGCGATGGCGTACCGGAAACCACTGGGTGATGTAGTAGAGCACGCCCGGAAAGAAGCCCGCCTCCGCCGCGCCCAGCAAAAAGCGCATCACATAGAAGCTGTGCGGGCCTTGCACGAAGGCCATGCCGATCGTGATCGCGCCCCAGGTCACCATGATGCGCGCAAACCAGCGGCGTGCGCCGAAGCGGTCGAGCATCAGGTTGCTGGGGATCTCGAACAGGAAGTAGCCAATAAAGAACAACCCGGCACCCAAGCCATAGGCGGCGTCGCCGATGCCGACATCGGCGCCCATGTGCAATTTGGCGAAGCCCACGGCGGAACGGTCCACGTAGGCGATCAGGTACAGCAGGATCAGGAAGGGAATCAATTTCAGCGTGATGCGCCGAATAAGCCGCAGTTCCTGGCTCATGGGTCGATCTCCGATTGTTGTTTTTATAGAAGCTCGGGGGACACCTCTCGCGAACATCCGCCAGGGTCATACCTCAGTTGAGACAAACTATATAGTATGACTATTTGCAAAACAACTCTTCCAAAGCAGGGTTTTTACGCTTATGTTTAGCCGCAGATAGAACATATAGTCATACAATAAGAGAATCGATCATGTCTGATAAAAAGCCCGGCCTACGCTCCGCCCAGTGGTTTGGTACTGCCGACAAGAACGGCTTCATGTACCGCAGCTGGATGAAGAACCAGGGCATTGCCGACCATCAGTTCCATGGCAAACCGATCATCGGCATCTGCAATACCTGGTCGGAGCTGACCCCGTGCAACGCGCACTTCCGCCAGATCGCCGAGCACGTCAAACGCGGCGTGATCGAGGCCGGCGGCTTCCCCGTGGAATTCCCGGTGTTCTCCAACGGCGAGTCGAACCTGCGCCCGACCGCCATGCTCACCCGCAACCTGGCGAGCATGGATGTGGAGGAAGCCATTCGCGGCAACCCCATCGACGGCGTGGTGCTGCTGACCGGCTGCGACAAGACCACCCCGGCCCTGCTGATGGGAGCGGCCAGTTGCGACGTACCGGCCATCGTGGTCACGGGTGGGCCGATGCTCAACGGCAAGCACAAGGGCCAGGACATCGGCTCGGGCACCGTGGTCTGGCAGCTCAGCGAACAGGTAAAGGCCGGTACCATCAGCCTGGATGATTTCCTCGCGGCAGAGGGTGGCATGTCGCGTTCGGCGGGCACCTGCAACACCATGGGCACCGCGTCGACCATGGCCTGCATGGCCGAGGCGCTGGGCACGTCGCTGCCCCACAACGCGGCAATACCGGCCGTGGATGCGCGGCGTTACGTGCTGGCGCATATGTCCGGCATGCGCGCCGTGGAGATGGTGCGCGAAGATTTGAAACTGTCGAAGATCCTCACCAAGGAAGCCTTTGAAAACGCGATTCGTGTGAACGCAGCCATCGGCGGTTCGACCAACGCCGTGATCCACTTGAAAGCCATCGCCGGGCGCATTGGCGTGGAACTCGACCTCGACGACTGGACCCGCATTGGCCGTGGCATGCCGACCATCGTCGACCTGCAGCCGTCGGGGCGTTTTCTGATGGAGGAGTTCTATTACGCCGGCGGCCTGCCCGCCGTGCTGCGCCGTCTGGGTGAAGCCAACCTGATCCCGCATCCGAATGCCCTGACCGTGAACGGTAAAACACTCGGCGAGAACACCCAGGACTCGCCGATCTACGGCCAGGACGAGGTCATCCGCACGCTCGACAATCCGATCCGCGCCGACGGCGGTATCTGCGTCTTGCGTGGCAACCTGGCGCCATTGGGTGCAGTCCTCAAGCCTTCGGCCGCCAGCCCCGAGCTGATGCAACACCGAGGCCGCGCGGTGGTGTTCGAGGACTTCGATATGTACAAGGCACGCATCAACGACCCGGAGCTGGACGTGGATGCCAACTCGATCCTGGTCATGAAAAACTGCGGCCCCAAGGGTTACCCAGGCATGGCGGAAGTCGGCAACATGGGCCTGCCGGCCAAGCTGCTGGCCCAGGGTGTCACCGATATGGTGCGCATCTCCGACGCACGCATGAGCGGCACCGCCTACGGCACGGTGGTCTTGCACGTCGCACCGGAAGCCGCAGCCGGCGGGCCGTTGGCTGCGGTGCAGGAAGGTGACTGGATCGAACTCGACTGCGCCAACGGCCGCTTGCACCTGGACATCCCCGACGCGGAGCTGGCAGCGCGCATGGCCGACCTCAAGCCCGCGCAGAAGCTGATCGTCGGTGGCTACCGCCAGTTGTATATCGACCATGTGTTGCAGGCCGACCAAGGCTGCGACTTTGACTTCCTGGTGGGTTGCCGTGGCGCTGAAGTCCCACGTCATTCCCACTAATTGGGATGCTATGATGCCGCGAATCTAAGTCAGAGCATCCCTGTCGTTATGGATCACCAGCCGCCCAAACCGCGCAAGAGCATGCATGCCCAGATCGTTCAGGACTTGGGCATGCACATCGTTTCCGGCCGCTTCAAGCCCGAAGAAAAACTGCCCCTGGAAGCCACGCTCTGCGAGGAATACAAGGTCAGCCGCTCGGTGTTGCGGGAGGCCACGCGAGTACTCAGCGCCAAGGGCCTGGTGTATTCCAAGCCGCGGGTCGGCGCGGTGGTGCGGCCGCGTGTGAAATGGCACCTGCTCGACCCGGACGTGTTGTCCTGGCTGATGCAGTCCACGCCCCATAGTGAGTTTTTCAACACCCTGGCCGGTGTGCGGCGCATTCTCGAACCGGAAATCGCCGCGATGGCCGCGACCACCGCCACCGTCGAGGACATCGCCACGATCGAGGAGGCCTACCGTGGCATGGAGACCGCGCAGACTCACGAACAATTGCTGCAGGCCGACCTGGATTTTCACCGGGCCATCGCCGACGCCACGCGCAACGATTTGCTCGCCTACATGTGCAACATGCTGTCGCTGCCGTTGCGCGAGTCGATCAACATCACCAACCGACGCCCGGATATCCAGGGCCTCAGCCTGCCCCGGCACAAGGCGATCCTCACCGCGATCCAGAACCGAGACGCGCTCGGTGCCCGGCATGCTTCGCTGGTGCAGCTGGATGACACCCGTGTGGCGCTGGATACCGTGATGAATGTGTTGACGCCGTTGTAGGGTCGTTGCTCGCCTCTTTCCCTATCTAAAACTCTGGTGCCGGGTTGGCACTTATGGCGAGGGAGCTTGCTCCCGTGGCGGCCTATGGGCCGACCGGGATGCTGGAGTGGACCGAGTACATATCCATTGAAGTGGTAACGGCGGCTTAGGGTTCCGCTCTTACAGCGGGTCACTTTGGAAAGGAGCCCCAAAGTAACCAAAGGGCTCCTGCCCCACCACTCGGCACCTCGCTCAGGCTCGGTGTGCCCGAACACAGGCTTGAATCCGTGGGCCGCCGTCATGGGCCATCCCTGGCCCAGGACGGCTAACCCGGCGTCCTGCCGGGTTACCCTCGGATTCAAGCCTGCGTTCGGCCAGCGTGGTTTGACGGGGCGCTAAAGATCAAAAGCAAGATCAAGATCAAAAACGCAGCGGGCGCGGCCTTATAAAGCCGTCTTCGAATAAGCTCATTGTCACATTCTGATTGACAGTTAAACGGCTTCCAGCCGCTTTTTCACTTTCGAGCGCCTCATTAATCTGTGCTCACGGTGTTGCTGAGACCTGAACCCAGCGTCACAGCAGCCCGATCCCACGGCATAAAAACTCGAACGTTTGAAAAAGGAATTAATCATGAGCCTCAAGAAAACCCTCACCGCTTCCCTGCTCGCCCTGTCCATCGGCAATGCTTTCGCCGCCGGCAGCCCTGGCGTCGAACACAACACCCAGGCGTTCCTCGACGCCCTTGCCGCCGGCGGTGGCAAACCGCTGGAGCAACTGAGCCCGAAAGATGCCCGCAGCGTGCTGACCGGTGCCCAGGCGTCGGTGAAGGTCGATCTGTCGGGGGTTGAGGTCAGCGACAAGGCGATCCAGGTTGACGGTCAGGTGATCAACCTGAAAGTGGTGCGTCCGGCCAAGGTCAAGGGCGAGTTGCCAGTGTTCATGTTCTTCCACGGTGGCGGTTGGGTGCTGGGCGACTTTCCGACCCACCAACGCTTGATTCGTGATCTGGTGGTGGGCTCGGGCGCAGTTGCCGTGTACGTCGACTACACCCCGTCGCCGGAAGCTCATTACCCGACCGCGATCAACCAGGCCTACGCCGCCACTCAATGGGTGGCCGAGCACGGCAAAGACATCGGCGTCGACGGCAAGCGTCTGGCGGTGGCCGGCAACAGTGTCGGCGGCAACATGGCAGCGGTGGTGGCGTTGAAAGCCAAGGAACAGCACACCCCGGCCCTGCGCTTCCAGTTGCTGATGTGGCCGGTGACCAACGCCGGGTTCGAAACCGCCTCGTACCAGCAGTTTGCCGAAGGCCACTTCCTGACCAAAGGCATGATGCAGTGGTTCTGGGACAACTACACCACCAACCCGGCCGAACGTGCACAGATCCACGCATCCCCCCTGAATGCCAGCACCGAACAGCTCAAGGGCCTGCCTGCCGCGCTGGTGCAAACCGCCGAGTTCGACGTGCTGCGTGACGAAGGCGAAAGCTACGCCCGCCACCTCGACGCGGCCGGTGTACCGGTGACGGCGGTGCGCTACAACGGGATGATTCATGACTTCGGCCTGCTCAATCCGCTGAGCCGGATTCCGGAAGTCCAAGCGGCGGTACGTCAAGCCGCAGCCGAACTCAAGACGCATCTGAACTGAGTCCGACCTCTCGCCACACCTCAGGGTGTGGCGAGTTTTTTTGTACCCGCCGGAGTGCAATCCATGAGCCTTTTCCTCACCCACCCGTTGTCCTGGAGCGCCCTGCTGCTGGTGCTCGACGCGTTGCTCTGGCATCTCGCCCCGTTCACGCACCGCGCCTCGCGGATCGGCGTGCGCCTGCTGTTGTTCGTGGCGTTCAGCGCGCTGGTGATCAATACCGGCGTCAGCCCGTTGCAGGCGCCGTTGTTTGCCGATGACCGGGTTGCGCAACTGGGCGCTACGGCGTTGGGAATACTCTGGTGGCTGTACGCCGCACGGGTGCTGACCGAAGTGGTCGGCCTGATTCTGATGCGGCGCATCGGGCACAGCGGTCGGTTGTTGCAGGACGTGATCGGCGCGTTGGTGTTCCTGGCGGCCATTGTCGCCGCCGCCGGGTATGTGCTGGAGCTGCCGGTCAAAGGCTTGCTCGCGACCTCCGGGGTGGTCGCCATTGTGGTCGGCCTGGCGCTGCAGAGTACGTTGAGCGACGTGTTCTCCGGCATCGTGCTCAACACCACCAAGCCCTATCAGGTAGACGATTTCGTGATGATCGACGGCGTCGAAGGCAAGGTGCTCGATATCGACTGGCGTGCCACCCATCTGCTGACCAGCGCCGGCACCCTGGCGGTGGTGCCTAACTCGGTGGCGGCCAAGGCCAAGATCGTCAACCTCAGCCGCCCCACCAACCTGCACGGCGTGTCGATCAGCATCAAGGTGCCGAATCACGTGCGGCCGCGCCGGGTACTCGATGCCCTCGACCGGACGCTGCAAGGCAGCAGCAGCCTGTTGCTCAACCCGGCGCCGAAAGCGTTGCTCAAAGAGGCGGGAGAGGAAATGTCCGAATACGTGGCCAGCGGTTTCATCGCCGAACTGGCCAGGAAAGGCGACGTGCGCAACCAGTTGTTCGACCTCGCCCATCGGCATCTTGAGGCGGCGGGTATCTCGCGGCATCCGGACGGTGTGATCGAACCCTCGAGCCGCGCCCGTGCGTTGCTCGATGAGGTGAAGGTTTTCCGCTCGCTCAGCCATGAGGAGCGTGACCGCCTCGCCGAATCAATGGTGCCGCAACAATACAGCGCCGGCCAGGTGGTGCTGGATCTGGACGAAGTGCCGGACAGCCTGTTTGTGATTGCCACCGGTATCGTCAGTGTCAGCGTGTCCGACAGCAATGGGCTGGCCGAGGCCGGTCGCATGGGGCCGAGCGAGGTCATGGGCGAACAGAGCATCCTTGCCGATACACCGTCCCAGGCGACCTTCACCGCGCTGACCTCCTCGATCATCTACCGTCTCGACAAGCAGCTGACCCGCCAGTGCATGGCGCAGCGCAGCGAGGTCGGCCAGGCGTTGAACAAGTTGCAGGCGGTACGGCAACAGAACAGTCGGCTGGCGTTGATGGCTAAGCCCGTGCCGGTCAGGAAAGGCGGTTTCCTGGGCTGGTTGCAAAAACGCTGACCCCGCTTTCAGCCGGATCTAGGGGGTCGCGATATCCAGGGGTTGCGACATGAACTGACTGATCCGCGAACGTAACCAGCGCTCTGCCGGATCGTTATCGTGAACGCCACTCCAGGCCATCGACAGTTGCGCCGCATCGATGGGAAACGGTGGGTCTTCGGCTCGCAGGGCGCAACCTTCGACCAAGGCGCACGCCGCGTAGTCGGGCACGGTGGCGATCATTTCGGTACCGGCGAGCATCGCCCGCAAGCCACTGAACTGCGGAACCCCCAGCACCACGCGCCGGGCACGCCCGACCTTGGCAAGGTCAAGGTCGATGTTGCCGCTCAGGTCGCCCGAGAACGACACCATCGCGTGGGGGCGCTGGCAGTACTCATCGAGCGTCAGCTCACCAGGCCGGTCATCCCCGCGCAACACTTTGCAGGCAATATCACGCAACCGCTTGCGCTTGGCGTTGGCCGGCAAGTCGGTGGTGTAGCTGACCCCCACGGAGATCTCCCCCGAGGCGAGCAAGGCCGGCATCAACAGATAATTGGCCCGGCGCACCACCACGACAATGCCCGGCGCCTCCTGCTGCAACTGGCGCAGCAACGGCGGGAACAGACCAAATTCGGCATCGTCCGAAAGGCCTATGCGAAACACATCGCAGCTGGTCGCCGGGTCAAACTCCTTGGCCCGGCTGACGGCACCCGAAATGATGTCCATCGCCGGTTGCAGCTCTTTAAGAATCGCCAACGCTCGCGCCGTCGGCTCCATCCCGCGACCATTGCGCAACAGGAGCGGGTCGTCGAACAAATCGCGCAGGCGCCCCAGCGCAGCACTCACCGCAGGCTGCCCCATGAACAGCTTCTCAGCCACACGGGTCAGGTTCTTTTCGAACATCAGGGCCTCGAAAATCACCAACAGGTTCATGTCCAGGCGGCGCAGATCATTACGGTTCATAGGCACAGTCCCATTGTGTGTTGAGCCAGGTACGCCTCAGTCGAACTTCACTCGAGCATCGGCGCTCTTGCCGCCCGCCGGTAAAACCCGCGTTCGATAGGCTCCGGCGAAATACGCGCAATTATGCACGCGTTTTCGGCGCAAGAAATTGCAGCAATGTGCTCAATGGATGCTGTTGCACAGGCAGGGAATTAACAACGTTTAACTCGCCAACCACCGACCCGCGCCCAAAAATGAAGCCCTCTGTGCAGGACTGTTTTCTAACGCGGGAAGCTGCTGAGCCATCGCGCAGTGCGCCAGCGCGCTCCCATCGATACGGATATTTGCCATGGCCCACGCTCAGTACAACGCCGTCCGTGTATCAACCACTCAAACGCGCGTCCCGGCCACCGGAGGCCTTTCTCCCTGGCGGGAAAGCCTGGTCAAGAAATTGATCCTCGAAAGGTTGAGTGAAACGCTGGAAGTCACCGAACTCGCTCGGGCCTGCGCCCTGTCGCGCAGTCATTTCTCTCGCGCCTTCAAGTCCAGCACCGGCTTGTCGCCCCAGGACTGGATTCGTTGCCAGCGCATCCTGCGCGCCAAGCAACTGATCCAGGACACCGACCTGACCTTGACGCAAATCAGCCTGGAGTGTGGCTTCTGCGATCAGGCGCACTTCTGCCACATGTTCACCCGCAGCGAAGGCATCACGCCGTTCGCCTGGCGCTGCCAGGCCGTACGGGCCCTGCCTGCCTCTTTAGCAGCGCAAGCCGCTCACTGCTGAGCTGAGCCTTGTGGGGATGGGACGCGATGCATCAACCCGACGCAGGGTGCATGCGTTCGGCCAGGCGCGCCACCCGCTCCCCCAGGTGAGCGGCGGTGCAGCGATCTTCGGCAGGTGGCGCATGGTCCGGGGACTGCTCGACATTTGATTGAGCCATGACCCCCAGCGAGCTGCCCAGACGATTCAATTGCCCATCGAACCGGCCAACGCTGGAGCGCGCCGGCAACAGGTCGAGGCCGACCCAGATCATCGAGTGCTGGGCGGCGAACACGGCCATCTGCAGCAAGGTGTTGAGTTTGTCGCCACACAGGCAACCGGAGTTGGTGAACCCGGCAGCCAGCTTGTCGCGCCAGGGTTGCGCCAGGTAGAACGACGCGGTGGCCTCCATGAAGGCCTTGAAGGACGCCGACGCGCTGCCCATGTAAGTCGGAGCGCCGAAGATGATCGCGTCGGCGCGGTGCAGGCAGTCCCACTGCTCGTCCACCTCCTCGACCGGAATCAGCCGGCACGTACTGCCCGAGTGCCGCTCCACCCCCTGAGCCACCGCTTCGGCGATAACCCGCGTATGGCCATAACCGCTGTGATAGACCACCACCACGTCGCTCATTCCAGCCTTCTCCTGAAGTGTCCATCCCTTTTGCTGCACGAGCACAAAAACCAGTGCCTTCGGTTGATGGACTGGAAGCCTTGGATTTTTGGGTGTAAACCAGACGCAGGACGAGTTAAACGTTGTTAATTCTCAGGGGTGCGCCAAAAGCCGCGACTCAGCCTTTTGTCAGCGCAGCCCCAGTCGATACGGCACGGGTGAACGGCACCACAAACGCCGCCGGCAACGTATACCCGGTACCGCCGCGTTGCGCTGCCGCAAAAAACTCAGGAACATGCTCGGATACCCGGTGATAGACGCATGCAGGCAGGAGTGACCCGTTGACCCTTTCCCCCGAACAGGCTGTACATTTCGGCCCTTACCGGGTTTACCCCGGACAACGCCTGGTGCTGGAGGCCGACCAGCCCCTGCGCCTGAGCCGGCGCGCCATGGACATTCTGTTGATCCTGCTGGAGCACGCCGGGGATCTGGTCAGCAAGCAGCAGTTGATCGCACGGGTCTGGCCCAACAGCGTTGTCGAAGACATCAATGTGCGTGTGCATATCGCGGCGCTGCGCAAAGCCCTCGGCGACGGTCAAGCCGGCCAGCGCTATATCGTCACCGTGGCCCAGCGGGGTTACAGCTTCGTCGCGCCGTATTCGCTGGCGCCTGCCGAACAACGCCCGCCGAGCAGCGGCCAGGGGCAGCGCGGGCATAACTTGCCGATTCGTCACACGCGCCTGGTGGGTCGCCAGGCCTTGGTTGACAGTCTGGTAACGCAATTGCCACGCCAGCGTTTCATCACCCTTGTCGGCCCTGGGGGGATCGGCAAGACCAGCGTGGCGCTGCGCGTCGCGGAACAGCTGATCGGTCGCTACCGGGACGGCATTCGCCTGTTGGACCTGGCCTCGATCAGCGATCCCGCGATGATCGCCAACCACCTGGCGACGCTGCTGGAGCTGTCGTTGCACGACGCCGAGCCGCTGAGCGCGCTGACGACCTTCCTGCATGAACGGCACATGCTGCTGGTCCTCGATAACTGCGAGCATCTGATCGACGCGATTGCGCTACTCAGTGAAAGCCTCCTTCGCGGGGCGCCCGATGTGCACATTCTGGCCACCAGCCGCGAGAGCCTGCGGGCCGAAGGCGAATTCGTGCAGCGCCTGGAAACACTCGACTGCCCGCCGCCCATCGCTGCGCTGGAGCGCTCCCAGGCCCTGGGCTTTTCGGCAGTGCAACTGTTCGTCGAACGGGCAATGGCCAGCCATGACAGTTTCGAACTGAGCGATGACGAACTGCCCCTGGCGATCGAGATCTGCCGCCGCCTGGACGGTATTCCGTTAGCGATCGAACTGGCCGCCGCACACGTGAACAGCCTCGGCCTGAGCGAACTGTTGAAGCAACTGCAAGGCAGTTTTCGCTTGTACGCACAGGGCGGCCAGACGACCCTGGGCCGGCATCAGACCCTGCGCGCAACACTCGACTGCAGCTTCGAGCTGCTGACGCCCTGTGAACAGATCAGCCTGCGCCGACTGAGTGTATTCAGGGGCAGTTTCACGCTGGAGGCCGCGGCGACGGTGATTGTCGGAGAGCAGCTCGAACCCCACGCGGTGCTAGGCGCGATTACGCAACTGGTGGCCAAGTCCCTGCTGAACGTGGAGGTCGGTGACGAGCAGGTATTCTACCGTCTGCTCGACACTACCCGCAGCTATGCCCTGGAAAAACTCGACCAGGCAAATGATTTGCAGGGCACCCTGCAACGCCACGCCGAGAGCTGCCTGGCCTTGATGCACCAGGCCGGCAACGATTGGGAGCAGGTCCAGACCGAGGTCTGGATCGAGCGCTACGCGCGCCACCTGGAAGACATCCGCGCGGCCCTGGATTGGGGTTTTAACGCGCAAGGGCCACAGACCGTGGCGATCCAGCTGGCTTCGGTGTCGACGCCCCTCTGGCAGGAACTGTCGCTGCTCAAGGAGCACGGTGTCTACGTGCGCAAGGCCCTGGCCCTGCTCCAATTGACGCCCGCGCCCTGCCCCCGCCTGAAAACGGCCCTCAACCTCGCCCTCGGCAGCGCCTGCTACCACACCCAAGGGGGCACCGCCGAAACCGTCGAAGCCTTTGTAAGCGCCCGAACCCTGGCCGAAAGCAACAACGACCTGGCCGGCCAGCTCCGGGCCGTGTCCGGGCACATGGCGGTCAACCTCAGTTGCGGCAACTATCAAACGGCCCTGGAACAGAGCCTGCAATTCGATCGCCTGGGCGTGCAAGGCAACGCCGCCGTTTCCCTGAGTACCCAGCGTTTGCAGGTGCTGGCCCTGCACTTTGCCGGTGACCAGCACCAGGCACGCCAGCGCGCCGAACAGGTCCTCCAGTGCATGGCCCAGAGCGGGCACCTCAATCGCTTCACCCATGGCTTTGGCATCCAGTACGACCAGAGCGTCGCGTCCCTGACCATTCTGGCGCGGATCCTCTGGTTGCAGGGCCTTCCCGAAACGGCCTGGCAGACTGCCCGGCAGGCGTTGGACATTGCCGTCCAGATCGACCACGGCACGTCCATCTGCTACACGCTGGCGCTGTCCGGGTGCCTGATCGCGCACTACAACGGTGACCGCCAAACGGCCCGCGAGCTGTTGCGCCTGCTGCTCGAACAGGCACAAAAGCACTCGGTGCTGCTGTTCTATAACTGGGCCCGGCAGTATGCGCAGGTGCTCGATGCCGAGGGCGCACATCCGACCGCGACAGCCGGCAACGGGCTGATCCATGAAATCATGGTCACCCTGGATAGCGGTTTCGTCGATGACGCCTTGCTGGCACGCGCCGAAAACGGCGCTGCCGGTTGGAGCACCGCGGAAATCCTGCGGGCCAGAGCGAATGCCCTGCTTGCGCAAAACAGCCAGAGTGCTGCCGAGACGGTGCTGCTCCAAGCCCTGGAAATTGCCAGGGCCCAGGGGGCACGGGCGTGGGAACTGCGCACGGCGACATCCCTGGCCGAGCTTTGGCAGCGTCAAGGACGCCTGCAACAAGCCCACGATTTGCTGGCGCCCCTCTACAACGCGTTTACCGAAGGCTTTGCCACCCCGGACCTAAGCAAAGTCCGTCGCTTGCTTGACGAGTTGCAACAACACCGGCTTGCCTGAAACCCAGCGTGCCCGGCTGATGTAGCCGGCATAACGCACTTCAAACACGCGCTGCAGCCCGCTCAGTTCCAGTTTTTCCAGTACGTAAGTGCGGGTGGTGTTGAGGAACCGATAACGGGTGATGCCATTGCTTTGTTCTGCGGACAACAGCGATTTATGCACCAGCCGGTCTATCACTTCGACGAGGCTGGCGGGCCGCAGCACCGCACAGCTGATGACGCCGATGGCTGCGTCCAACGTAAAGGCTATCTTGAACACCGCCAGCCCTTGCAGGACGGTCTGTTCCAGCGGGCTCAGGCGCTGATAGCTCCAGTCCAATGCGGCCTTGAGTGTCTGATGCCGCGCGACGGCGGTGCGCCGGCCCTGGGTCAGCAATTGAAAACAGTTATCCAGTTGCGCGCGCAGCCCAACCAGTGCCAGCGCATCGATCTGCGCCGCCGCCAGCTCGATGGCCAGCGGCAGACCGTCGAGGCGCCGACAGATTTCCCGCACGGCCGGGAGGTCCTGTTCACGCAGAGTAAAGCCCTGTTGGCGGCTACGGGCACGGCTGACAAACAACTGCACCGCCGAATAGCTCAGGGTCTCGCCGACACTGTGCAACGCCGACATCGGCGGCACCGCCAGGGCCGGCAGACACTGCACCGTCTCCCGCGCAGCCCGCAGCGGCTCGCGGCTGGTGACCAGGATCGATAACCGTGGCGCCGCAGCCAACAGGCTCTCCACATGCTTTCGGCAGCATTCGAGCCAGTGCTCGCAATTGTCGAGCACCAGCAAAGCATGCCGTTGCGCCAGCGCCTTCCCAGCCACGTCCAGTTCGAGCGTCTGGCCCAGATAATCGACGAGCCGCGCCGGATCATCGAGTGCCGCCAGATCCACCAACCAGACGCCATCGTCATAGTGCTGCAACAACAGTTCGGCCACGCGCAAAGCCACCGTGGTCTTGCCAATGCCGGCGGGGCCGACCAGTGTCATGAAACGGCAAACCGGCAACTGCCGGACCACGCTGCCCACCAGCGAATCCCGACCGATCACCGGCGTGATCCGTACCGGCAGGTTGTGTCGGGGTTGCTCAACGGTCTCGATCGAAACCGGCAGCCCGTCCGGCTCGCGTTGCACCGGGGCGACAAAGCAATAACCGCGCTGGGGAACATTGACGATGTAGCAACAGCCGTCCTGGCCATCGTTGAGGGCCCGACGCAGGGCGGCGATGTGCACGCGCAGGTTGATTTCCTCGACCACCGAAGTCGGCCAGACCTGGGCAATCAATGCCTCCTTGCTGACCACGTCGCCCGCGTGGTCGACCAGTACCTGGAGGATATCCAGGGCCCGCCCGCCCATACGCAGCGGCCGATCACCGTGCAGGATCAGCCGTTGACGCGTGTGAAACACATACGGACCAAACCGCAACACCGCACTGTTGTTTAAATCGCTGAGTCTGTTCATGCACATTCAGTGCGCAAAACCCGGCCCGACTCGAGATAGCGCATTGCACGAGTTCGCCCAGGCTCTCGCATCTCCATTGCCAAGAGTTCATAAACATCTTGGCAGACACCCGTGACGGGACAACCGCCCTGGAGGGAGCGTCACGGCCATCCCGGTGCGCAGGACGGACAACCGCGCCTCAGCTGAACAGTTCGCGGTACTGGGCGGGTGTCAAGCCGAGTTTTTCACCGAACAGAAAACGCATGTGCCGCACGCTGCCGAAACCACTCTTGTAGGCGACGGTCTTGAGCGGCAGGTCGCTGGTTTCCAGCAGGCTGCGGGCCCAGTCGATCCGCGCGCTTTGCAAAAACTCCATGGGCGTCATGTTCACTTCACGGGCAAACACCCGGGCGAAATGTCGCGCACTCATATTCGCCAGGCTGGCCATGCGTTCGACGCTAAAGGCCTCATCAATGTGTTCGAGCACATAGTTCTGCACCCGGGCTACCGGCGTTTCCGGCGGCGCCACGGCGGGCATCAACGGGCTGAACTGCGCCTGTCCGCCCTGGCGCTTCATCACCACCAGCAAGACCTTGGCCACGTCCTGGGCAATTTTCTTGCCGTGGTCCTGGGCGACCAGCGCCAGCGCCAGGTCGATGCCGGCGGTGACCCCGCCGGAACTGTTCAGGTTGCGATCCTGCACGTAAATCTGATCGGTCTTGACGATTGCCTTGGGGAACGCCCGAATCAACCGCTCCGTGTAATGCCAGTGAGTCGTCACCTGATAACCGTCGAGCAAACCGGCATGCCCCAATATGAACGCCCCGGTGCAGATCGAGCCATACCTGGCCGACCGGCCGACCGCGCCCTGCAGCCAGTCGAGCAACGGCCGGTGTTTTCCGTTGTAGGCCCCCGGGCCGCCCGGCACCAGCAACAGGTCATAGCTGTCGCCGGCCTGGTCTATGTGCACGTCGGCCTGAACATTGACGCCATTGGAGGCGCGCAAGGCGCCATGCTCGGTGCCGATCGTCAACAGCTGATAATGATCGGCCGCCGCCAGATAACGATTGGCGATGGAAAACACTTCCATGGGCCCGGCCATATCGAGCAGGAGAAAGTCTGGAAACAGCACCATTGCCACGGTTTTCATGGGTTGGAAATCACTGATGTCAAAGGAAATAGGAGACGTGGGTCAGCACTGACCATTATGGCCAATTGCAACGTGAAGGAAACGTGAACCCACGCACACTACTGTCAACCTTGGCGAGACAGTATTTCGATTTCAGCTTTGATCGTAAATGGCTCGCGCTACCGCGCAACCCACCCGCCAGTCTTGCGCTGGCTGGCAGAAACCGTACGCCAGATGAAGGGCGTTAGCCGAGGATTTCCTCAAGGAATGCGATAAACACATTGATACGCCGCGAGCCACGGTGGTTAGGCAGGTACAGCGCATTGATGCCGGTGCTGGCGGTGCCGGGATTGACTTCATACTGTTCCAGCACGCGGGTCAGATGGCCCCGGCCGACATCGTCACGCACCAGCCAGTCGGCCAGTAGCGCCACCCCGCCACCCGCCAATGCCGCTTCACGCAGGATGTCGGCGTTGTTGCTTTGCAAGCGCCCCTGCACGCTCAGGCGCAAGGTGTCCTCGTCGCCCTGGAACGTCCAGTCGTGGTGCGCCGCGCCATAGTCAAACCGCAGGCACTGATGGTTGAGCAGGTCATTGGGATGCAGCGGCAGCCCGGCCTGCGCCAGGTACTCGGGACTGGCCACGACCCAACGCTGGAAATCCCCGATCTTCTTGCTGACGACGTCCTCGTTGACCATCGAAGAACCGAGGCGCACAGACACGTCGATGCGCTCGCTGATCAGGTCGCTGACCCGATCGCTCAACGATAGGCTGATCTCCAGGCCCGGATGACGCTCAAGCAGACGCCCCAGGTGAGGCGCGATAATGCGTCGCCCGAACTCCACCGGGACGCTGGCACGCAGGTGCCCCTGGATCTCGGTGCCACGGTCGGCGACGGTGGCATCGGCTTCGTCGACGGCGTCGAGAATCACCACGGCCTTTTCGAAATAAGCCTGCCCCGCAGCCGTGACACTGGTGTTGCGTGTGGTGCGATTAAGCAGGCTGGCGCCCAAGGCACTTTCCAGGCCGGCCACCTGGCGCGTCACCGAAGACGTCGAGAGACCAAGCTTGCGCGCCGCTGATGAGTAGCCGCCACACCGCACGGTTTCAACGAACATCTTCAGCGCCAGCAATTTGTCCATCAGCCAATTCCGAACAAAAAAACAAGCGAACCACTATGCCCAAGCGTGCATGGAGTGTCTTGCATACGTGTGCTCAGGCACCGGCGCCGAGGAACATCCAACGCTGGGCCAACTGAGCGATGCGTATGACGCAAAGCGCCGTTGCGCGGTTTGGCAATACCGCCGCGTGCGTCTCTTCTCTACCCTCGGCGATACGAATCCCTTGCGGGTTCACGGACGAATGAAGGGTGATGTCATGCAAGCCAGGCAGCTAGGAGTGGGCGCTGCAGTTCTCGCCTTGGCCGGTGGAATATGCGCGGTGCTGCTGATGTGGCGCCCGGCGATCGCACCGGCCGAACCGCCACGGCACTTCGATCCCGTTCAGGTAAAACAGGGCGCGCGGGTAGCCGAAGCCGGCGACTGCGCAGTCTGCCATACACGTCCCGGCGGCCAATACCTGGCGGGTGGATTGGCTCTGGTAACACCGTTCGGCACGCTCTACAGCACCAATATCACACCGGACGCCGAGACCGGTATTGGCCAATGGTCATTACCGGCCTTTGAGCGAGCCATGCGCGAAGGGGTCTCACGCGATGGGCACTTCTTGTATCCCGCCTTCCCCTACGTGCACTACCGCCGCCTGACTCAAGGGGATATCCAGGACGTCTATGCCTATTTGATGAGTGGCCCCGCCGTGCACTCGCCAGCCGTACCGAACCAGATGAAATTCCCGATGAACATCCGGCCATTGGTGTCGTTCTGGAATCTGCTGTTCCTGCATACCCAACCCTTGACGCCCGTGGCGCAGCAATCGGCAAGCTGGAACCGTGGCCGCTACCTGGTCGAAGGTCCAGGCCACTGCGCCGGCTGCCATTCTCCACTTGACCCGCTGGGCGCCGAGAAAACCGCTGAGCACCTTGCGGGAGGGCGGGTCGACGGATGGGACGCGCCTTCCCTGCTGGGCCTGGCCAACCGTGCCCCTGCCTGGAGCAGCGAGCAGTTGGTGAGCTATCTGCGCGCGGAAGTCGTGGCAGGCCATGGTACCGCGGCCGGGCCGATGCGCCCGGTCAGCCTGGGCCTGGCCAAGCTGCCCGCCGGCGACGCCGAAGCCATTGCCGAATACCTGCTGAGCCTCACGAGCGCCGCATCTCCCTCCCCCGCCCCAGCGGTCACACGCCCCATCGGGGCAGCCGAGCAGGCGTCTGGCGCCCTGTTGTTCGAAGGCGCCTGTGCGGGCTGCCATGGCCCGGCCGCGCCGATGCGCGAGATCGACGGGCGCCCCGCCCTGGGCCAGACCTCAGCGCTGCAGGCAGTGAGCGCGCGCAACTTTCTCAAGACGGTGCTCGAAGGCGTGCCGGCCACCCCAGGGCAACCCGGGCCGGCCATGCCACCGTTCGTTGCCAGCCTGGACAACAAGCAGATCGCGGCACTGGCTGCATTTCTTCGCGAGCAGGCGAAGCCGGGCCAGCCATGGACAGACCTTTCTTCCACCCTTCACGAGTTACGCCAGGAGGCGCAATGACCCAAATGACCCTCAACGTCAACGGCTCGCCCCACTCGCTGGAGCTCGCGCCCGACATGCCGTTGCTGTATGCGCTGCGCAATCATCTGGGGCTTAACGGCGCCAAGTACGGCTGCGGTCTGGGACAGTGCGGTGCCTGCACTGTGCTGGTGGATGACCAGCCGGTATTTTCCTGCCTGACCCCCTGCACGGGCCTGGAGGGCAAGGCCATCCGCACGGTCGAGAGCCTGGGCACGGCAGAGCGTCCAGGCCCTTTGCAAAAGGCCTTTATCGAGACCCAGGCCGCGCAATGCGGTTACTGCATCGCCGGCATGCTGATGCGCGCCCAGGCGTTGCTTGAGCACACTCCCCATCCAGACGAAGACACCATTCGCGAGCATATGGCGAGCAACCTGTGCCGCTGCGGAACCCACTTGCGGATCGTCGAGGCCATCAGCCGTGTCGCCAGGCAAGACAGGAGCGCCGTATGACCCTTCAGCCTGAGGTTGATCAGGGGCGCCGCGCTTTTCTGCGCGCAGGCGCGCTGGTCCTGACATTCACCCTTTTACCGGCAGCGCGGCATGCACTGGCCGACAGCGAAGTCGATACGCTCGGCACGGTGGTGCTGGCACCCGATCTTCCTGGAAGCCTGCGCACCAATCCCTACCTCGATGCCTGGATCCGCGTCGATGCCGAGGGCATCACCGTCTACACCGGCAAGGTTGAATTGGGGACAGGCGTGAAAACCGCACTCCTGCAGATTGCCGCCGAACGCCTGGATATCTCACCCTCCGCGATCCGTCTGCTCACTGCGGATACCGCCCTGACGCCCGACGAAGGCTACACCGCCGGCAGCCACAGTATTTTCGACAGCGGCACAGCCTTGTTCAATGCGGCGGCTCAGGTTCGCGAGTTGCTGTTGGAGTCGGCGGCACGCCGCTGGAAAGTCGAAGCCGCCTTGCTGACCACTCAGGAGGGCATCATCCAGGGCCCAAACGGGCAACGGATGACCTATGCCGAAGCCGTCAAGGGCGTTGACCTGCACCACTATGCGAAGGCGCAATCACCCTCGATGCCGGCGTCCGCGTTCAAGCTGATCGGCCATTCTCTTGCACGCCTGGATATCCCGGCCAAGGTCAGTGGTGGCGCAGCGTTCGTCCAGGATCTGCGCTTGCCCGGCATGCTCCATGCCCGCGTCATCCGTCCACCACGGCCTGGTTGCCTGCTCGAAGCGTTCGATACCGAGTCAGTCAAAAACCTGCCCGGCGTCGTACAGGTGGTGCGCGACGGCAACTACCTGGCTGTGGTGGCCAAAGATGAATGGCAAGCGATCAAAGCGATGCGCAGCGGGTATGCGCTGGCCCGCTGGAGCGGTGCAGAGGCGATTCCCGACGCGGATGACATCCACTCGTTGCTGACCCGCCTGCCCGCCCATCGCTATCCCATCAGCCATGAAGGCAACCCGGCCGCCGTAGCCGGCGCGAGTTATCACGCGCGCGTCACCAAGCAGTACCTCATGCACGGGTCCATTGGCCCGTCCTGCGCCGTGGCCTGGTTCAAGGATGGCATGCTCACCGTGTGGACCCACACGCAAGGTGTCTACCCTCTTCGCACCGGGATCGCCGAGATGCTGGGGCTGGCACCGGCGCAGGTGCGCTGCATCCATGTCGAGGGGTCCGGCTGTTACGGCCACAATGGCGCGGACGACGCGGCGGCCGACGCCGCGCTGATTGCAATGCGCGTCGCCGGCACGCCTGTGCGCGTGCAATGGATGCGCGAGCAGGAAAACCTCTGGGAGCCCTACAGCAGTGCCATGCTCACCGAGGTCCGGGCCACCCTCGATGCACAGGGCAAATTGCAGGACTGGGCCTATGAACTGTGGACCACGCCACACAACGAACGCATCGTAAATGCCGGCAGACTGATCCCCGCTCGGTTGTTGGCCCGTCCGTTCGTCTCCGCGCCGTCGGTTCCAATCGCCCAGCCCGAAGGGGATGGCGATCGGAATGCGGTGCCGCTGTACACCCTGGCCTCTACGCGCATCGACATGAACTTCGTGACCACAATGCCGTTTCGCACATCCGCCATGCGTTCGCTGGGGGCCCACATCAATATCTTCGCCATCGAAGCCTGCATCGATGAACTGGCCATCCAGGCCGGCACCGATCCGGTTGCCTTGCGCCTTGCCCATCTGGCAGACCCGCGAGCCCGTGCGGTAGTCGAACGCGTCCGGGATGCCAGCGGCTGGCCGCATAAAGGCAATCAACCGGGCTCCGGCATTGGCTTCGCGTTTGCCCGCTACAAAAACATCATGGGCTACTGCGCACTCGCCGTGCGTTTGCACGTGCATCCGCAAACCGGCGAGATTCAGCTCGACCAAGTAATAACCGCCGTGGACGTGGGGCAAATCGTCAACCCCGACGGCCTGCGCAACCAGGTGGAGGGAGGCATCGTGCAGTCCGCCAGCTGGACCTTGTATGAAAAAGTCGACTACGACCCGGGCGGAGTCCGCAGCTACGACTGGAGCGGTTACCCGATCCTGCGCTTTCCTCAGTTACCCAAGCAGGTCGACGTACATTTGCTCGATCAACCGGGGCAACCTTTTCTTGGCGCAGCCGAGATCGTCCAGGGCCCCATGGCCGCCGCCATCGGCAACGCCGTTGCGAACGCCACCGGCCGCCGCTGGCTGAACCTGCCCCTGACCCGCTCAGTGCAGCAGGCATAGCCCCAAGCCCCCTTCAACGCATTGCGTTTGACGCAAAGGAACTACCCATGACTCAGCACCTGTTTCAACCTATCGCCGTTGGCCCCTACACACTGGCTCATCGTGTGGCCATGGCCCCTCTGACCCGCTCCCGAGCCGGCCAGCCGGGCGATCTCCCGACCGCCCTGAACGCCGAGTATTACCGGCAACGCGCCGGTGCCGCCTTGATCATTACCGAAGCCACGCAGATTTCTCGTCAAGGTCAGGGCTACGCCTGGACCCCGGGGATTTACAGTGATGAACAGGTGCAAGGCTGGCGCCAGGTGAGTACACAGGTGCACGAAGCCGGGGGACTGATCTTCATGCAACTGTGGCATGTGGGGCGTGTTTCCCATCCCAGCTTCCAACCCGATAACGCCCTGCCGGTTGCCCCCAGCGCACTGCCGGTGCCAGGCAAGACATTCATCGTGGATGACGATGGCAACGGCGTCTGGGGGGATGTACCCGTACCACGCGCCCTGGAAACTGCAGAGATTGTGCAGATCATCGAGGATTACCGTCGCGCCGCGCGCAACGCCTTGAAAGCCGGCATGGACGGCATTGAAATCCACGCGGGCAACGGTTATCTGCTCGACCAGTTCATCAATAGCAACAGCAACCAGCGTGAAGACGCCTACGGCGGCAGTGTGGAAAATCGCGCGCGCCTGTTGTTGCAAGTCGTCGAGGCGGTTGCCGATGAGGTCGGGGCGGAGCGCGTAGGTGTACGGCTGACACCGATGGGCCGCTTCATGGGCATGGGCGATGCGACTCCCGAAGCCACATTCGGCCATATCGTCAGCGCCCTGAACCGCTGGCCGCTGGCCTACCTGCACCTTGTGGAACCTGCCGTGGTCGGCACCGTCAAGGACGAGCATTTCGATCCACGCTGGGACGCAATCATCGGCCAACTTCGTACGCAATGGAAAGGCGTGCTGATGGTGGCCGGTGGTTACGATCCGAAAACCGCAGAACGTGCCCTGGCCGCCAACCGTGCTGACATCATTGCCTTCGGAAGGCCGTTCCTGGCCAACCCTGACTTGCCGCGGCGCATCCGGGAGGGACTGGCGCTCAACGCGTCAGACCCCAGTACCTTCTTTGGTGGCGACCAGCGCGGATACACTGATTACCCTGCTCATCCATAAGCCTCAACCCGCGCCGCATTTAACGTCCGGTAATCGAACGAGTTCCCACTTTTGCCGCTTAAGTTCCTGAAGCGGCGGCGGATAGCTCGGTCACTATTATCCAGTCGTTCACGGAGTGGCCTCATGCTCGCCCATCTGAAAATTCGCACCGGTATGTTCGGGGTGCTCCTGCTGTTCGTCATTGCACTGCTGTTCTCGGCCCTGAACGGTTGGTGGTCGGCCGAACGCAGTCACGACCAGATTGACGAGTTGGGGCGCACTTCACGCCAAATCGACGGGATCAACAACGCATTGCTACTGGCCATTCGCACCAGCGCCAATGTGTCCTCGGCGTTTATCGAGACCGTCGGCGCACGCTTTGATGAGTCGCAGGCACGGCTGGTTCGCAGCGAGGCTATCTGGAGCGAGGCCATCGCCAAGCTCGATGCCTCGACCACAGACTTGCGTGAGCCGGCGCTGAAAGCGCTCGCCGACACTCTCAAAGAGGCATTCGCCGAATACGGGACGGCCATCGCCGGCCAGCGCGCCGCCACTCGTGCGCATTCGGCCGATCAGTATTTCCAGGTCAATATTGCTGCAGGCAATAGCATGACCAAGCTGCAGGAAATCCGCGTGAAGCTGGTCGACGCTTTGAATGCCCGCGCCCAAGAGATCAACACGCAAGCGGCTGCACGGCTGAAGACCGCGCAAACGCTGGCTATCGCCCTGACCCTGTCGACCCTGGCACTCGCGCTCGTCTGCTGGACATTCATTGCCGGCAGGGTCCTGCGGCCATTGCGCGAGGCCGGCGAGCACTTCAAACGCATTGCCGGGGGCGACTTGACCTGTGAGGTCGTCTCGCCTGGTCGCAACGAAATCGGCGAGCTGTTCGTTGAACTCCAACGCATGCAGACCCGCCAGCGCGAAACACTGATCCAGATCGCTGACTCCGCCACGCAGTTGGCCTCAGCCGCTGAACAACTCAATGCCGTCACCGAAGAAAGCAACCGTGGCCTGCAACAGCAGGACATGCAACTGGAACAGGCAGCGACAGCCGTCAACCAGATGACCAGCGCGGTCGAAGAAGTGGCGCGCAACGCAGTGTCTACCTCGCAAGCGGCCACCGCCTCCCATACGCTGTCGGAAAGAAGCCGCCAGCAAGTACGCGAGAACATCAGCGGCACGCAATCGATGGCCACCGAGATTCAGGGCAGCGCAACGCATATCCAGCACCTCGCCGATGAAGTGCGCAACATCGGCAAGGTATTGGACGTGATCCGCTCGGTCTCGGAGCAGACCAACCTGCTGGCCCTCAATGCGGCCATCGAAGCGGCCCGCGCAGGTGAAGCAGGCCGAGGGTTTGCCGTCGTGGCCGACGAGGTGCGCACCCTCGCCTACCGTACCCAGACATCGACCCGCGAGATCGAACAGATGATTGCGAACGTGCAAAGCACGGCCGAACAGGCGGTGGGTTCGATGCGCAGCAGCACGGCGCGGGCGCAAGACACACTGGGTATCAGCCAGGCGTCGGGGGCCGTGCTGGAAGATATTTTCGCGGCCATCAGCCAGATCAATGAGCGCAACCTGGTGATTGCCAGTGCAGCCGAAGAGCAGGCTCAGGTTGCCCGTGAGGTGGACAGCAATTTGCTGGCGATCCGCGACCTGTCGGCGCAGTCTGCGGCAGGTGCCTTGCAGACCCGCGCAGCCAGCCAGGCGCTAGCAACGCTGGCCGCGGGGTTGAGCACGCTGGTGGGACGCTTTCGAACCTGACGTTGCCAGGGCTGCGTCAACTCAAGAATTCCAACCCGCGCTCGTCAATCACCGGCACGGTTTCCAGCAAATAACGCTTGAAGCTCTCCAGCGCGGCGTTGTGATTGCTGCGTGCGGGCCATACCAGGTAGTAGCTGTCACCGGTACTGACCGCCTTGTTGTAGGGCAGTACCAGTGAGCCCTTGACCAATTCGTCACCGACCAGCGCCAGGTCACCGATGGAAACGCCGCGCCCCTGGATCGCGGCGGAGATACCCAGCTCCAGGGTGTCGAAAATTTTGCCTTTCTGCCAGGAAACCGCCGACATCAAGCCCACACGCTCCAGCCAGCGTTGCCAATCGCGCCGGTCCCGGGACGGGTGGATCAATTCCGCGGAGAATATCCCCTCACCGCTCAGGTTGTGCTGCTCCAGCAGGCTCGGCGAGCAGACCGGTATCAGCCATTCATCAAACAGCTTGATAAACTCAAGGTCATCGGAAAAACGCCCGTTGCCCAACAACACGGCACAGTCGAACGGCTCGACATCGAAGTTGACGAAATCGACGTCCATCCACTCGCTGGACAATTGCGCCTGCTCTATACCGTTCACGGCATTGAACTCATCCAGCACATGCAGCAACCAGCGCATTGTCAAGGTGGAAGGCGCCTTGACCCTCAGGGTTTTCTCCTTGCGGCTGGTGACGGTGCAGGCATTTTCGATCAGGCGAAAGCCGACTTTCAATTCTTGGGCCAACAATCGTCCGGTCTGGGTGAGGAAAATTTTCGGCCCTTTGCGCTCGAACAATGCGCAGCCAAAATGCTCCTCCAAGGCCTTGACGTGCCGGCTTACGGCGCTTTGGGTGATAAAGAGGGTGTCGGCAGCCTGGGTAAAAGAACTGAAACGCGCAGCCAATTCGAAGGCCCGCAATGCGTAGAGCGGCGGCAGCCGGCGCGCGCCCTGATCAAGCGCATCATGATTCATACTCATCCTTACCCATCATTTTTTTCCGTTTTTAAATACCGTGCGATTGACAAATAATCAACCGTACAAATAAGCGACAGACTTATTAGTCATTTCAAGCGCAACCGAACCCTATAAAAAATCCAATCATGCTTGGCATGCGCCTAACCTCTGCGGCCTTTAATAGTTTTTAAACACACAGCAGATCCTTCACCATGCCTAATTTCAATCAACTCCTGTCTTCCAGTATCCAGCAAGCGAAACTCGACCAGGCGACCGAATCCGATATATTGAATTTTCGTTTATTTGGTAATAAAAAAGGCTTCCTGCATTTAAAAGACCTGCCCATCGGCACAATTCCGCCAACACCGAGCGACCGTGCCAGCCTGCACAAAGAGTGCACGATCAGTGAGCAAATCATTCTGAAAGCCACGGCCATGCTGGGCGATCCAATTGGTTATATCCAGGAATCCAACGGCGATATCATCAATAACTTTTTCCCGCATAAAAAGTACTCCAAGGGTGCCAACTCGGACAGCTACGACTGCGAGTTGGAACTGCATACCGAAAATGCCTTTCATGCCGTGTCTCCGGATTATCTGGTGCTTTTCTGCCTGCGCCAGGACCCCGGCGCCGAGGCCGCGACCTTCATCAGCTCCATCGATGGCATTCGCGACATTATTACCCCGCATGACCTGAATTATTTCCATGAAGAAAAATACAACTTTCTGTCGGACTACTGCGCCACAGAAAAAAACTGCCGCATTGATATAAACCAAAAACAAACGGTTCTTTACGGTGACCCCGAGTCGCCCTATTTCCGCTTTGACCCTCAATTCATGGTGGCCAGCAGCAAGCACGCGCAACTCAAGCTTGAACTCCTGCGCAAGGCCGCCTGGGAAG
Organism: Pseudomonas sp. R11F; assembly: GCF_050312575.1. Classification (NCBI taxonomy): domain Bacteria; kingdom Pseudomonadati; phylum Pseudomonadota; class Gammaproteobacteria; order Pseudomonadales; family Pseudomonadaceae; genus Pseudomonas; species Pseudomonas sp. R11F. The sequence goes on from NZ_JBNPJU010000077.1 coordinate 207,825, forward strand.
TCGCCCACCCGGTGCACCTCAAGGCCGGTGACCTGTTGATTATCGACAACCGTAAAACCGCGCATGCCCGCAGTGCGTTCTCGGCTGGCCTGGACGGCCGCGATCGCTGGATCCAACGCACGTTCGCGGTCGCCGGCTATCGCTACTACGCGCAACGCCTGGGCAAAAACCAACGTGTCCTGGACCTGGTAACCACCCTATGAGCATGCTGCACCTGACCTTTGCCCTGGCCGTGTTTTTCCTGATTGCCTCGCCCGGTCCGGTGGTGGCCCTGGTCATCTCCGATGCCAGGCAAGCCTGGCCTGCGGCCACGATCACAGGCGGCGTGGTGTCCGCCCAACTCTTGCTGCTGATCACCCTGACGCTCATCTATACCGCGCTGGATGTGAGCCCGGTGCTGCTGAACTGGGGCCAAGTGGTCGGCGGGCTGTATCTGGCCTGGCTGGGGGTGTCCAGCCTCCTGGCCAGTTCGGACAGCGTTGCCACGGTGCAAAAAAGCCAGCGTCATTTTTTCTGGCGCGCCCTGAAAGTGGGGTTGTCCAACCCGAAAGACATCCTGTTTTTCCTCGCTTTCCTGCCTGGGTTCATCGAACCCAATGGCGACTTCATTAAACAGGGACTGATCCTCGCCCTGATCTGGGGGGTGATCGATATCACCATCCTGCTGATCTATGGCGCCATCTCGCGCCAGATGCTGTCCTTCGCGGTGGCCCAGAAAGTCATGGCCAAGGCCCCCAGTGTATTTCTGCTGGGGATCGGCCTGCTGTCCGGAGTGATGGGCACACAGCGGCTGATGCAGGGATGAAAACGTGCAACGCCAAATAATATCATTAAGCCATCATTCAAAAATGATGCTAGGTCACCGTTTAAAAACATGCAACCAAAGCTCGGGCTTTCTTGCCGCTTTACCCCGTGAGGCTTGCGCTTCAACCGACCCAACCGCTGTGACAGTCATCAACCGAAACATGACGGTGAAATAATGAACGCTCAAACACTGTTTCCTCTCATCGGTAAAGTCATCGCCAGTACGGGCAGCCGCCACTTCTCGCGATTTCTGCATGATCTGGTACTCACCAAGGTGCCCGTGGATGCCACGCACATCACCCATGTGCGCATCGATGGCGCTGACGGCGCGCGCGTAGAGCCCACCGGGGCCGGCGCGGAGATCCTGAGCCCGGAGCACATGTCTTCGTTGATCAAGTCCGCTCAACCCAGAACACCTGAATCACCGACCGCCCTACAGGTGGCAAAGCCCGTCCTCGCGCAATCCGTGGCGAGCTTTTCAGCGTCGGCCGGCGCGCCTTCAAAACCGGCGTTGACGCCCATTCCCTTCAGCTCCCAGCTGCATCTCAAATCCCGGAAAAAAGAATACTTTTATATAATTTCGTTCTACCGCGAACACATCGATGACTTCTCGATGCAGGAGCAGATAATCCTCAAGGATTTCTCCTTGCTCCTGCTGGCGTTGGTAGAGAAGCACATTAATGCGATAAATTCTCAAGGCATGCCGGACAAAAATATCGCCGTTGATGGGCTTGTCCCACAAAACCGGGACATGGATTCCCTGCGCCAGCGTTTTGAGGCTCGCCTGGTGCAATCTGGCTTGAGGCTGTCCAACCGCGAAAAGGAAATCTGCGCCGGCCTGCTGGCGGGGCGTACCGCGCCTGAGCTGGCTGAAGCGCTGGAGCTCAAAGTCAATACCGTGGAAAGCTACTTGAAACGCGCGGTGATCAAGATGGGCATCAGCGGGCGCCATTCGCTGATCCGTTGGATGCATGCCAATCCCGGTAACCCGACGGTGACACGCCTGCAATAAAAAACACCCTGTTTATTCATTTAACAGCAGAATCACTGACACTTTCTTCGTGCAACCACGCACAACTTTCACGGTTCAAGCGCAGGCGCGGGTTATTACTCTTATTGTCACCTGATTGACAGAGATTCCGGGGACATCCCGCGCCTGAACCGATAGCGGCCGTTGCCGCCTTCCTTCAAACTAAACCGGGTCATAAGTTAACTTGACAGTGCTCACTTTACAGGCTGTTCGGCTAACTTTACGGCTGCGTTTATTTTTCCAGCAACAAACGTCATACGGTCATATAACCGGCCCACCGTTTACTGCCTTGAATAACGCTCGTTATTAACGACACGCCGTCTCTTGTTCCATCAACTATCCAGCGCTGCGCTTTGCCGCAGCCGATGAGTGCATGATTATGGAAGAGCTAAGTTATCTGAAGAAAGTCGAATCGAATGCACGCACCTATGCCGCCACGTTCCAGCGCCTGTTCGTCAGCGGCAAAGGCGTGTGGGTCAAGGATGCCCAAGGCAAGGAATACCTCGACTGCCTGGCCAACGCCGGAACCCTGGCCTTGGGGCATAATCCGCCCGTCGTCAAAGAAGCGGTGCTGGATTTCCTCGGCACCGACCAACTGCAACAAGCCTTGGACTTGGCCACACCCGCCAAGCAGGCGTTTGTACAGGAACTGTTTTCCCAATTGCCGGCCGCCATGCGTGACTCCAGCAAGATTCTGTTCTGCGGCCCCAGCGGCTCGGATGCGGTGGAAGCCGCGATCAAACTGGCGCGTCATTACACCAAACGCTCGGCGCTGATGGCCTTTCACGGCGGCTATCACGGTATGACCGCCGGCGCCCTGTCGGCCATGGGCAATCTCAACCCCAAAAACATCCCAAGCGTCACCGCGCAAAACACCCACTTCCTGCCCTTCCCGTATCGCTTCCGCTGCCCGTTCGGCACCGATGGCGAGCAGACGGACCAACTGTCAATCGACTACATCCGCACCGTACTTTGCGACCCGGAAGGTGGCGTCACCCGCCCCGCCGCCGTGCTCGTCGAAGTGGTGCAAGGTGAAGGTGGCTGTATTCCCGCTTCCGCCCAGTGGCTGCGTGGGTTACGCGAGATCACCCGCGAGTTGGGCATTGTGCTGATCATCGACGAAGTGCAGACCGGCCTGGGCCGTACCGGCAGCACCTTTGCCATCGAACATGCCGGTATCGTGCCCGACATCCTGGTGCTGTCCAAGGCGATCGGCGGCGGCTACCCGCTGTCGGTGATTGTCTACGCCGAACACCTCGACACCTGGGGCCCGGGCATGCACGCCGGCACCTTCCGCGGCAATCAGATCGCCATGGTCGCCGGGCGCGCCACCATGCGCCATATCCGCCAGGCCAGCCTGGTTGAAAATGCCACGGCACGTGGCGCGCAACTGCTGGCCGGCCTGCAGGAGATCGCCGGGCGATATGACCCGATCGCCGATGTACGCGGTCGTGGCCTGATGATCGGGGTCGAGGTCACCAAGTCACGCGTGGACGGTCGGGTGGGCCTGGGTGATGGCACCCTGGCGCGGGCGATCAAGCTCAATTGTTTCGATAACGGCCTGATTATCGAAACCGGCGGTCGTCACGGTTCGGTCCTGCGCTTCCTGCCCGCCCTGACCATCACCGAAGCCCAGGTAGGCAGCGTGCTCGAGCGTTTCGAAGACGCCGTCAGCACCGCCACCGCGCACCGCTTGCACAGCGTTAGTCAGTCGGCCTGACCACCGGCCGCAAAAAAAAGCCCGCCAACCGTCACCGGTGGCGGGCTTTTTAACGGGTGCCTCAGTCCCGTGCGAGGGCTTCGATCGGGTCCAGTCGCGCCGCATTGCGGGCCGGTACAAAGCCGAAGATGATGCCAATCAGGCTTGAACACACGAACGCAGTGACAATCGACTCCAGGGAAAACACCATCTGCCATTCCTTGATCAGCAGGGAAAACACAAAGCCGATCCCGAACGACAACGAGATACCGATGACCCCACCGATCAGGCAGACCATCACCGCTTCCACCAGGAACTGTTGGCGAATATCCGACTGACGTGCCCCCACCGCCATGCGGATGCCGATTTCCCGTGTGCGCTCGGTCACCGACACCAGCATGATATTCATCACACCGATGCCGCCCACGACCAGGGAAATCAAGGCGATCAGCGACAGCAGCAACGCCAGCGACTGACTGGTCTTCTGCACCGTCTGCATGATGCTGTCGAGGTTGTAGGTGAAGAAGTCCTTGGTGCCGTGGCGCTGTTCCAGCAGTTTGACCACGTTGGCTTCCACCACCTTGCTCGGCTGCCCGTCCTTGATCCGCACCGTGATGCTATCCAGGTAACGCTGGCCCAACAGGCGGCCGGCTGCGGTTTCGTACGGCACCCAGACATTCAGGGCCTTGCTGGTGTTGAAGATGTTTTTATTCTCCGCCGCCACCCCGATCACCGTGCACGGCAAGTTCCCCACCAGGATGATCTGGCCCAGTGCCTCGACATTCGGGCCGAACAAACGGTTGCGGGTATTGTGGTCAATTACCACGACCTGAGCCTGGCGAGTGTCATCCTCCTGGCTGAAGGTGATGCCTTCGGCGATCTTGATCCCACGCACCTGGAACGAGCTGGCACTCACGCCGTTGACCGTGGCATCCACGTCGATATTGCCAAAGCGCAGCAGCAGGTTGCGCCCGGCGTTGGGGGTTGCGCTGTCGATGTAATGCAACTGGCTGAGCGCGGTCACATCGGACAGCACCAGGGTCTGGATGGCCGAGGCATGGCTGTCACCAAAGTCGGTGCCCGGGTAGATATCGATGGTGTTGCTGCCGATCGCCTGGATATCACTGAGGACGTAACGTTTGGCCCCTTCGCCGATCGCCACGATCGACACCACCGAGGTGATGCCGATCACGATCCCCAGCATGGTCAACAACGTGCGCATGCGGTGCGAAATCAACGCGATCCAGGCCATCACGAAGGCTTCCTTGAACAGCCCCAGGCTCGCCACCAGGCGCCGCCCCGGGCTGGCCTTGAGCTGGGTGGCCGCCGGCGCTGCCGCCTCGACCCCGACGCGTTCATTGGCCCGATCACTGAGTACCTCGCCGTCGCGCATCTCGATGATACGTTCGGCATTCGCCGCGACCTTCGCATCGTGGGTCACGATAATCACCGTATGCCCCGCCGCGTGCAGCTCCAGCAAGATGTTCATCACTTCCTTGCCGCTGGCGGTGTCGAGGGCGCCGGTCGGTTCGTCGGCCAGAATCACCTCACCGCCGTTCATCAAGGCCCGCGCAATACTCACCCGTTGCTGCTGGCCACCGGACAACTGGCTGGGACGGTTGACCAGGTGATTGGCCAGGCCCAGGCGCGCCAGCAGTTCCTTGGCACGGCTGTGGCGCTGGGCTTCCGTGACGCCGGCGTAGATCGACGGCATCTCGACGTTGTGCATGGCGCTCAAGTGCGGCAGCAGGTGGTAACGCTGGAAGATGAAACCGAAGTGATCACGGCGCAGTTCCGCCAGTTCATGGTCTTCCAGGTCGCGGGTTTCACGGCCGTTGATGGTGTAGCTGCCCTCAGTGGCGTAGTCCAGGCAACCCAGGATATTCATCAATGTCGACTTGCCCGACCCCGAGGCGCCGGTGATTGCCACCATTTCCCCGGCGTTGATCGTCAAGTTGACATTCTTGAGGGCCATGAAGGCCTTCTCACCGGCCACAAAACTGCGGCTGATGCCTTTGAGCTCCAACAAGGCTTGAGTCATTGTCAGACCCCCGCCACGGCAGGCGCAGGATCACCGATGACGACTTTGTCGCCTTCTGCCAGGCCATCCTTGATCTGTGCCTTGACGTTGTTATTGATCCCCACCTGCACGTTGCGCTCCTGGGCGTGACCGGTCTCGTCGACCACCCGCACCACGTACGAACCGTCCCCATTGCGCTTGCCCAGTGCCGCCACCGGCACCATCAGCACATCCTTGGCAATGTCACGCACGATGCGCACTTGGGCGGTCATCGAAATACGCAGGCGATGTTCCGGGTTGGGCACATCGAACAAGGCGTTGTAGAACACCGCCGTGTTCTGCTTGGGGGTGCCCGCGGCCTGGGTGTCCAGGTAGTTCTGCGGTGCGGGTTCGGTGCCGCGCAGTTTGGCGTAGTAGCGTTTGTCGGCTTCGCCCAGGATGGTGAAGTACACCTCCTGGCCCGGCCGGATATGAATCACATCGGCTTCCGACACCTGGGCCTTGATGGTCATGGTGTCCAGATCGGCCAGTTTCAGCAGCACCGGCGCCAGTTGCTCGGCGATCACGGTCTGGCCTTCCTGGGTGACGATGCCGACCACATCACCGTCAATCGGCGCGACGATACGGGTGTAGCCCAGGTTGACCTTGGCGGTGTCGATCTGGATACGCGCATTTTTCAGTTGGGCATCCAGGGCGACCAGATTGGCGCTCTGTACCAGATAGTTGGATTCGGCGGTCTCGAAATCCTGCCGGGAAATAGCCGCGTCCGATTGCAGCTGGGTGTAACGCTCCCAGACCGATTTGGTCTGGGCAACCTGCGCCGCCGTCGCCTTGCGCTGGGCCTCCAGATTTTCTTCATTGACCTGGGCCTGGCGCAGGGTGTTCTGCAGCACCAAGGGGTCGATTTCCGCCAACCACTCGCCCTTCTTGACCTTATCGCCAAGCTTGACCTTCAGTGATTTCAACTGGCCGGAGACTTGCGCGCCGACATCGACCTGCTTGACCCCCTGCAAAATCCCGGTGGCCAGCACTGAGTTCTCGATCTCGCCGCGCTCGACCTTGGCAGTCAGATATTCGGGTGGCTCGGCGGGTGATTGCACCGAATAGACAATCATCCCAGCCACGACCGCCAGCCCCACGCCCCAAAAAACCTTGCGAAACTTCGACTTTTCCATAGATGACCACTAATACGTTGAAAGGTAGACCCGACCGGTGGCCGGGTTCGCACTAAATTGCGTGAATGTTCGCTTCAGGTTAGGGCGCAAGCGCCCGTGCCGACTCCCCCTCTGTCACACTTCATGAGGTCACCTTGCCGACCGGTGCGACCAGCCCGTCGTGCCACCAGGACGCCAGGCTGTAGACATGCGGCGCCTTGAGCAGGGTGAAATGGTTACCTGGGCCGTACCAGGTTTCCAGGTGATCGGTGAACCGGCTCCAGCCCTCGATCATGCCGGCCTGCTCACGCTGATTGCCCTGTGCATCCAGGCTCGGATCATCGGCCAGCACCAGGCGGACCTGGCCGTTGTAGCGCTGGCGTGGCTGGTAAATCGTGCGCAGCGCGGCACCGAAAGCACGTGCCGGCCCGAACATCACGTCAGGCGTCGAACGCGCGGAAAGCATGCCGACCTGCACCATGGCACGGTGCAACGCGACCCACTGGGCGGCTTCATCCAGGCCGGCAAACACCTGCGGATCAATCCCGAAAGGCTTGCCGGCCGCCAGTTGCATGGTTTCAATCAAGCGCTGCAATACGCCGGTCGCCGTGTAGGGCTGGCCCGCCGTACCCGTGCCGCCAGGGGCCTCACTGTCGATCAGGCTCAAGGACAGCACTTCACGCCCCTGGGCCTGCAGGCGCAGAGCCATCTCGAACGCCACCCAGCCGCCGAAGGAATGCCCGAGCAGGTGCACCGGCCCGCTTGGGCAGTGCTGCTCCAGCGCCACCAGATAGGCGCGCGCCGCCGATTCCACGCGGCTATGCGGCACCGCCTTGGCGTCCAGCCCACGAGGCTGCAGGCCATGGATCGGCCAGGCCGGTCCGAACGCGTCGGTCAGGCCGATAAACCCGGTGACACTGTCGCCGGCGCCTGGGATACAGAAGATCGGTGCTCGCCCCGCCTGCCCGCTCTGGATCGTCAACACCGGCTGATACCCCGCCTGCGTCGGCGCCGGCGGTGTAGCGTTCAGCGCCGCACCGATGGCCTTGCCCAATGCCGCGATATGCGGCGCCTGCATCATGCTCTGGTGATCGCCCGGCACATCGATGCGGTGCAGCAACGCGGCCGGCACGATCTGCTCCCAGCCCAGGCTTTCGCTGCTGCGCGAGGCCTCGTCCATGCGCTGTTCGGCGGTAAACAGATGCACCGGGATGTTCAACGGGAACAGGCTGTAATGCGCCTGCGCATGGCCGTGGGCAACCTCACGGTCCAGGTAGGCCCACAGCGCTTCACGCGACAGCGCCGCCAGTTGCGGCTGCAGCCAACCGGCGTCACGGACGCGCTGCCACAGCTGATCAAAGGCCATGTGCTCGGCTTCGGACTCCAGTTGCTCCAGGCTCGCCAGTGCGTGACCGTCCACCGGCACCTGGGCCTGGCAGTAGGCGCGGCATTGTTCCAGCAGGTGCAACTGGTGGGCATGGGCCACCGACCAGCGTGCCCTGCCCTGATCCACCAGGCGCGGCACGTGGGTATCGAGCAGGCCGAGGAACGCGACCTCCTCATCCATACCGATCAACTGCGCGGCGATTTCGTACGCCAATACCCCACCGAACGACCAGCCGGCCAGGCGGTACGGGCCGTGCGGCTGAACCCTGCGCATCAAGTCGATATGCCGCGCCGCCAGGCATTCCAGGGTGCGCAATTGCGGCTCGCCCCAGGCCACGCCCTCGAGCCCGTACACCGGAATATCGGCATCCAGGTGCTGGCCCAGCGCCGGGAAATACACGTTCAAGCCACTGAACTCATGCACCAGGAACAACGGTGCCTGCGTCCCCTCGGCACGCACGGTGACAAGCCCGTGCTCCGCCACTGGTACCTCGGTGCGCAAGCGCAACAGCGCAGCCATCGACGCGACGCTGGCATGCTGGAACAACTCCGCCAGCGTCACCTGGACCTCGACCTGAGCCAACAGGCTGACCAGACGGATAGCCAGCAGGGAATGCCCACCCATTTCAAAGAAACTGTCGTGACGCCCAACCCGTGGCAGTTTCAACGCCAACGCCCATTGGGCCGCCAGGCGTTCTTCCAGCGCATCGGCCGGTGCCTCGTAGTCGCGGCTGAGCATCACCTGCTCAGGGGCAGGCAGGGCCTTGCGGTCCAGCTTGCCGTTCGGCGTCACCGGCAGGCTGTCCAGTTGTACATAGGCACTGGGCAGCATGTACTGCGGCAGGTGGGTCAGCAGCTCTTCGCGCAACTGCTCGACCGAACCCGGCGTACCGCACAGGTAGGCGACCAGCTGTTTGCCGCTGACCTGCCCTTCGCTGTCGTCACGCGCCATGACCACCGCCGCGCGCACCCCTTCACAGGCCAGCAGCGCGCTCTCGACTTCACCCAGCTCGATGCGGAAGCCGCGGATTTTCACTTGGTCGTCGTTACGGCCCAGGTACTCCAGGGTGCCGTCCGGCAGCCAGCGGCCCAGGTCGCCGGTTTTATACAGGCGCCCCGGCACCTCGCTGAACGGGTCGGCCAGGAAGCGCTCGCTGCTCAGTTGCGGCTGGTTGAGATAACCCCGGGCGATACCGGCACCGGCGATATGAATCTCGCCGGCCACGCCCAACCCGGTCGGATGCCCATGGGCATCCAACACATACACCCGGGTGTTGGCAATCGGGCGCCCGATTGCGCGCGGATGCGGGTTGGCCGCGCACACCTCGTTGGCGGTGGCGATAATCGTGGCTTCAGTCGGGCCGTAGGTATTGAGCAAACGTGGCGTGTGCCCACTGCGCAGGAACCAGTGCTGCACCGCTTCTGGGCTCAGTTCTTCACCACCGACCACGATCACCCGTACCGAGGCCGGAATGACACTCGCATGATCGTCCGCCAGGCCCTGCCAGAAGCGCGTCGGCAGGCTGATCACCGACAAGCGCGCCTGCGCCGCCAGTGCCCAGAATTGAGCGGCATCGGTCAACCAGGCGGCACTGCGCACCACCAGGGCCGCACCACAGGTCAGCGCGGCGAAAATCTCCTCGATGGACGCATCGAAGCTGATGGTCGCAAATTGCAGCGCACGATCGCCCGCCGTCAGGCCGGTCAAGCCGCTGATTGCGCGGATCTCGTTGCACAACCCGGCATGCTCGATCATCACGCCTTTGGGCGTCCCCGTGGACCCGGAGGTGTAGAGCACGTAGGCCAGATGTTCGCCGCCTAGCCCCAGCTCAGTTGCCGACGGGTTGTGCTCGCTCAACTCACGCCACGGTTGCAGCGCACTATTCAAGGTCACCACCTGCAAGCCTTCCGGTAGCGCACCGAGCAACGGCAGCACCGCGTACTCGCTGAGCAACACACGCGGTGCGCTGTCGGCCAGCATGAACGCCAGGCGCTGCGCCGGGTAGGCCGGGTCGAGCGGCACATACGCGGCGCCGGCCTTCAGGCTCGCGAGCAATGCCACGATCATCTGCGTACCGCGCTCCAGGGCGATGGCCACGCGGTCATCAGGCTGCACACCAAGAGCGATCAAATAATGGGCCAACTGGTTGGCCTGGGCATTGAGCTCGGCGTAGCTCAGCGACTGGCCATCGAACTCCAGCGCAACCGCGTCGGGGTTACGCAGCACCTGCTGCTCGAACAGCTCATGGATCAGTTGGTCCTGCGGATCACTGGTGCGGGTCTGGTTGAAGTCCAGCAACACTTGGCGGCGCTCGCTCAGCGGCAGCACTTCCAGGCTGCTCAGCGACGCCTGCGGCGTGCGCTCCAGGGCGTCCACCAGGCTGTCCAGCGCAGCGTGCATGTACGCACACACACGCTGCGCACCGACGTCCGGGCTGACCTGGACGGTCAGCGCAAACGCCTGGCCGAAGTCATCGATGTCCAGCGACAGCGGGTAGTTGCTGCGTTCTTCACCGCCCAGGGCCTGGATACCGCTCCATACAGCCATGTCCTCACTGGAGGCATTGGCCGCGCTGTGACGGTAGTTGAGCAAAGCACTGAACAGCGGTGCCGGCGCGGCCACGCCGCTGCAACGCTGCGCCAACGCCAGGGAGGCATGCTCATGGCTCAGCAACGTGCTCAGGCGTGCATGCGTGGCCTTGACCCCGGCCTGTGCACCTTCGGCCCCAACGCTGATGCGCAACGGCAAGGTATTGATAAACAGCCCCAGGGCGCGTTCACCGCCCTGCATGCCGCCCATCAGCACGGTGCCGAACACCACATCATCCTGGCCGCAGACATGCGCCAGCACCTGAGCCCAAGCCACATGCATCAGGCTTGCGGCACTCACCCCCAGTTGCCGGGCAGCGCTGCGCAGGCGCTGGCCAAGGCCCTCTTCCACAGGCAGTCGTGCCAGTTCCAGCGTGCCACCGGCTTGCACCGTATGCAGGCCGAACGGCAGGGTCGGTTCATCAATATCGGCCAGCATCGCGCCGAAGAACGCTTCATGCTCCTGTTCGGTCATCCCCAGGCGCGCCTGGGCCACATAGTTGCGATACGGCACCGCTGCACTCAGGCGGGCTTCCTCACCCGCAAGGAAGGCCTGCAACTCGTATTGCAGGAGGTCCATGGCGACGTGATCGAACAGCATGTGATGGAACATCAGCAACGCGGCCCAGCGTTGTTGCGACCGATCGTAGGCGCACACCAGGCGCATCAACGGTGCATCACGCAGGTCCATGCGGAAATGCTGCGGGTTGAAACGCTCACGCAGTTGCGCACCGGCCTCTTCCTCGCCTTCCAGGCTGATCTCTTCCAGCGCGAACGGCACATGACGCAACACCACCTGTACCGGCTCGCTCAAGCCTTCCCAACGCATCGTGGAACGCAAGATATCGTTGCGCTCAATCACGCCCTGCAAGGCCTGGGCAAATGCCTCGAGACGCTCGCGGCTGTCGAAATGGAACGAGGCCTGTTCCAGGTACAGGTCGCCCTCATCGGCCAGCAAGTGGTGATAAAGGATGCCTTCCTGCAACGGCGTTATGCCGTAGATATCTTGCACGTTGGCCAATTGGCCCGGCACGCCGGCGACAAGGCTGTCGATTTCGTCCTGATTGAGACTGGCCAGCGGCAGCATCGACGGCGTAATGCGTTGGCACTCGGCAGTGATGCCGTTGGCCGGCACCTCCAGCGCACGGCGGCTGCCCACGACCTTGGCCAGGCCGGCCAGGGTCGGGTGGGTAAACAAGGCACCGACGTCGACCCGCAGGTCGTCCTGGCGCATGCGCTCGACCAGCTTGACCGCCAGCAGCGAATGGCCGCCCAGCTCGAAGAAGTTGTCATGCCGACCGACCTGCTCCAGTTGCAGCACCTGTGCCCAGATCAGCGCCAGGCTGCGTTCAATGCGCCCCTCGGGAGCCTGGTAATCGCGGCTGGCCACCGCCGACTGATCCGGCGCCGGCAAGGCCTTGCGGTCCAGTTTGCGGTTGGGGGTGAGCGGCAACGCGTCGAGGCTCACGAACGCCGACGGGATCATGTATTCGGCCAGCAACGGCGCCAGGTAGCTGCGCAAACCGGCCGCCGTCAAGCTGACCCCGGCGTGCGGCACCACGTAGGCCACCAGGCGCTTCTCGCCAGGACGGTCTTCGCGGGCGATCACCGCCGCTTCCTTGACCCCGGCACAGTTGCCGAGGCGCGATTCGATCTCGCCCAGCTCAATCCGGAACCCGCGTACCTTGACCTGGAAGTCGTTGCGGCCCAGGTACTCGAGGGAACCATCCGCCTGGTAGCGCGCCAGGTCGCCGGTCTTGTACATCCGCGCCCCCGGGGCGTCGTTGAACGGGTCGGCGAGGAAGCGCTCGGCACTGATCTGGTCGAGGTTCAGATACCCCCGTGCCACACCGTCACCGCCGATGAAGATCTCTCCAGCCACCCCGAACGGTACCGGTTTCTGCTGGCTATCGAGCAGGTAGATGCGGGTGTTGGCCATCGGTTTACCGATGGTGGTATTACCCGTGGTGTCGCCCGTGTGGGTCACATAAGCGGTGGTGCAGGACACCGTCGCTTCCGTCGGGCCATACGTGTTGATCAGCCGGGTATGGGCCGGGCGGACCTCGTCCCACAGCTTCAACTTCTGCGCCGACAGTGCATCACCGGTCACGTTGATCAACCGTACATGGCGCAAATGCGCCTGCGCCTGCTCCGGGCTGTGGTGCCATTCGGCGGCCAGGGTGTGCCAGTGCGCCGCCGTCAAGTGCAGGAAGGTCGGCGTGATCGCCGGGTCGCGTGCGGCCTCGGTGCCAAACACATAACGGCTTGGCGCCAGGGTCGCGCCGGCCAGCCAGGCTGGGAAGATTTCCTCCACCGACAGGTCGAAGTTCAGGGTGTTCTGCTGCAACACCGTGTCCTGCGCGGTCAGGCCGAACAGGCGTGCGGCGTCCAGGCTGTAGTTGACCAGCCCGCGATGTTCGATCATCACGCCCTTGGGATTGCCGGTGGAACCCGATGTATAGATCACATACGCCAGATGACGGGCCGTGAGCCCCGGCACCTGCGGGTTGTGCTCGGGGCCGCTGCGTGGCTCGTCCAGCAACACCTGCGCAATCGCCAGGGGCGGCAGCCGGTCCTGCAATGCGCGCTGGGTCAGCACGGCCGACGGTGCGCTGTCGGCGATCATGTAGGCCAGGCGCTCCGGCGGGTAATTGGGGTCCAGCGGCACATACGCGCCGCCGGCCTTGAGCACCCCGAGCAAGCCCACCAATACTTCATCACCGCGTTCGGCGCAGATCGCCACGCGGTCATCCGGGCCGATGCCCAGGCCGATCAAGTGGTGCGCCAGGCGATTGGCCCGGCGGTTCAACTGCGCATAACTGATGCGCTGCTGTTCGAACGCCACGGCAATCGCATCCGGATGCGCCTCGACCTGGGCTTCGAACAGTTGGTGAATGGTGCTGTCCTGCGCATAAGCCACGTGGGTGTCGTTGAGGCCGTGCAACAGGTAGTCGCGCTCGTCTTCATCGATCAAGGAAATGTGCGCCAGCACCGCCTGGTCGTCGGCAACCATGGCCTGCAGCAGGCACTCGAAATACCCCAGGTAACGTTGCAGGGTGGACTCGTCGAACAGCGCCGTGGCGTACTCCAGGGTCCCGGCGATGTGTCCCTGCATTTCGCCGAGGTCCAGGGACAGGTCGAACTTGGCAAAGTTGCCGGCCTCGCCGAGCCCTTCGAACTGCAGATCGCCCATTACCAGGCTCGGCGCATCACTGCTCTGCCAGGTCAGCAAGGTCTGGAACACCGGGCTGTGGGCCAGGCTGCGCGCCGGCTTGAGCACTTCCACCACTTGTTCGAACGGCAAGTCCTGATGGGCCTGCGCCGCCAGGGTGCGGTCCTTGGCATGGGCCAGCAACGCAGCGACGGTCAGGTCTTCGCCGGCCCCTATGCGCACCGCCAGGGTGTTGACGAACAGACCGATCAGCCCTTCGACTTCTGCACGCATGCGGTTGGCCGCCGGCGAGCCGATCACCACCTCATCCTGGCCGGACAGGCGGCAAAGCAACGCGCCCCACGCGGCCATCATGGTCATGTACAGCGTGGTGCCATGACGCTGACTCAGGGCCTTGAGCCCGGCGGTCAGGTTGACATCGAGCAACAGGCTCAAGGTCGCACCGCTGTAGTCCTGCCGGGCCGGCCGTGGGCGGTCGGTGGGCAACAACAGCAAGGCGGGCGCATCCGCCAACGCCTGCTGCCAGTATTGGCTCTGTTGCTGCAACACCTCGCCACTCAGCCAACGCCGTTGCCACACGGCGAAATCGCCGTATTGCAGGGCCAGCGGCGGCAGCGGGTCGGCCTGCCCCAGACGGAACGCTTCATACAGCGCCATCAACTCACGGGTCAGTACGCCCATCGACCAACCATCGGAAACGATGTGGTGCATGGTCAACAACAGCACATGGTGATCGTCGGCGCGCCGCACCAGGCGCGCACGAATCAACGGCCCCTGCTCCAGATCGAAGGGTTCAAGCGCCTCTTGGCTGACGTGCACCTGCAGATCGGCATCGCTGTCCACTTCCAGGCGCAGCAGCGCGAACGCCCGCTCGGCCGGCTCGATACGCACCAGCGGCTCATGGTTGTGCTGCACGAACCGGCTACGCAGCGCCTCATGGCGCGCCACGATAGCTGTCAGTGCGCGCTCCAGCGCCTGGGCATCCAGCTGACCGCGCAGCCCCAGGGCAATCGGCATGTTGTAGGCGGTGCTGGCGCCTTCCATCTGCGCCAGGAACCACAAGCGTTGCTGGGCAAACGACAGCGGTAAATCCTGGTCACGTGGCACCGGCAAGATCGCCGGCAAGGTGCTGCGTGCCGCCTGGGCCAGCACTTGACCCAACGCCGCCAACTGCGGGTGGGCAAACAACTCGGCCAGGGCCAACTCCACCCCCAGGCGCTGACGCACTTGGGAAATCAGGCGCATTGCCAGCAGCGAGTGCCCGCCCAACTCAAAGAAATGCCCCTGGCGACCGACCTGTTCTAGCCCCAGCAGGTCCTGCCAGATCTGCGCCAGCGTCGTTTCAATTTCGCCCTCGGGCGCTTCATACACCCCACTGACCACCGCATCGAGCCCCGGTGCCGGCAGCGCCTTGCGATCCAGCTTGCCGTTGGGGCTCAACGGCAGTGCCGGCAACTGAACATAGGCCGACGGCACCATGTAGTCCGGCAGTTCGTTTTGCAGGTAGGTCCGCAGGTCCTCGATCTGAGGCGCCTGCCCCGCCACGTGCGCGGTGAAGTAGGCCACCAGGCGCTCGTCGCGCACCAGTACGGCTGCTTCAAGCACCGCGGGATGGGCGGCTAGCAAGGCTTCGATTTCACCCAGTTCAATGCGCAGGCCGCGAATCTTGACCTGGTCATCATTACGTCCGAGGTAGTCGAGGGTGCCGTCCGCGCGGTAACGCGCCAGGTCGCCCGTGCGGTACATGCGTCCTTGGGCGGTGAACGGGTCGTCGAGGAAACGTTCGGCCGTCAGGTCCTCGCGATTGAGGTAACCGCGTGCCACGCCCGCGCCACCGATGTACAACTCGCCGACGCTGCCGGTAGGGACCTGTTGCCCGTAGGCGTCCAGCACGTAGAGCGTCAGGTTGCGCAACGGCTGGCCGAGCGGAATATCCCCTGCTCCATAGCTGGCAAGATCCGCATTGATGCCGTGCCAGGCGACCACGTCGCTGCACTCGGTCGGGCCATAGCTGTTGATGAATTGCGGACGCGGCGCCCGTAGTTTCTCCAACTGCGACAGTTTGATCGGCTCACCGCCGAGCACCATCCGGCGCAGGCGGCTCAAGACGTGCTGTTGATCGGCGTCGATCAACGTATAGAACGCACTCGGGGCCAGGTTGATATGGGTGATCGCCTGCGCGTCGATCTGGCGCACGATGCTCGCAGGATCAAACGGGCTGTCGGCCAGGTGCAAGGTGGCGCCGACGGCCAGGCTGGCGAAGATATTTTTCTGGGTCAGGTCGAAGCTGTGCGAGGTCAGCAACAACACCGCGTCGTCGGCGTCCAGCCCGACGTCTTC
Organism: Pseudomonas sp. R11F; assembly: GCF_050312575.1. NCBI lineage: Bacteria > Pseudomonadati > Pseudomonadota > Gammaproteobacteria > Pseudomonadales > Pseudomonadaceae > Pseudomonas > Pseudomonas sp. R11F. The sequence continues at coordinate 224,019 of NZ_JBNPJU010000077.1, forward strand.
GAGGTACCAGTGGAGCATGTTGACCACGCCCTGGTGTTCGACCATCACGCCTTTTGGCTGCCCGGTGGAGCCCGAGGTATAGATCACATAGGTCAGGTGTTTCGCGCTCAGCCCGGGCACCTGTGGGTTGTCCAGCGCTTGCCCGCGCCAGTCCTCACGATCGAGGTCGACCACGGGCAGGCCGCCCGCAGCGGCCAGTTGCGCGGTCGCAGCGTGCACCAGTAACGCCGCCGGGGCGCTGTCCTTGAGCATGTAATGAATGCGTTCGAGCGGGTAGTTCGGGTCGATCGGCACATAGGCGCCCCCGGCCTTGAGAATCGCCAGCAACCCGACGATCAGCTCGGCGCTGCGCTCCACGCAAATCGCCACGCGGGCATCCGGCACCACGCCGAGCTCACGCAGGTGATGGGCCAACTGGTTGGCCTGCTCGTTAAGCTGACGGTAAGTCAGCGTCACAGCCGCCGTCTGCACCGCCAACGCATCGGGGGTGCGCATGGCCTGGGCTTCAAACAGGCTGTGTACGGTGCCGGGGTGGAGCGGCGTGTGCAGGCCACTGAGGCCGGCCAACTGCTGCTGGCGCTCCTGCTCATCCAGCAGGGGCACGCGGGCCAGTACGCCTTGATCGTCGGCAACCATCGCGTGCAGCAGGCGCTCGAAGTAGCCCAGGTGACGCTTGAGGGTCGCTTCGTCGAACAGCGCCGTGGCATAGCTCAAAGAGCCGATGATATGGCCCTGGGCTTCGCTTAACTCCAGGGACAGATCAAACTTCGCCGATGTATTGACTTGGCCGCCGTCCTCCATGATCAAGTCGCCGACGACCGGTGCGCCGCCGCCTTCACTGCCCTGCCAGGTCAACATGGCCTGGAACACCGGGCTGTAGGCCATGCTGCGCACCGGTTTGACGATGTCGACCACTTGTTCGAACGGCAGGTCCTGATGCGCCTGCGCACCCAGCGTCCGGGCCTTGACCCGCGCCAGCAGGGTTTGCACCGTCGGTTCGCCCGAGGTATCGATGCGCAGCGCCAGCGTGTTGACGAACAGGCCGATCAGACCTTCCAGCTCCAGCTGGTTGCGGTTGGCCACCGGCGAGCCGATCACCACTTCATCCTGCCCGGACAAACGCGCCAACAAGACACCCCATGCCGCCAGCAGGCTCATGTACAACGAGGTGCCATGTCGTTGACTCAGGTCCTTGAGGCCCTGAGTCAGTGCCTTATCCAGTTGCAACGCCAGCACCGCGCCGGAGAAATCCTGTTGCGCCGGGCGTGGCCGGTCGGTCGGCAGGGTCAGTATGGCCGGCGCGCCGGCCAGGGTTTGCTGCCAATACAGGTTCTGCCTGTGCAACACCTCGCCACTCAACCAGCGGCGTTGCCAGACGGCGAAGTCGGCATATTGCAGCGTCAGCGGTGGCAATGGATCGGCGAGGCCCTGGCTGAAGGCGCCATACAACAGCACCATTTCGCGGCTCAGCACGCCCATCGACCAGCCGTCAGAGGCAATGTGGTGCAGGGTCAGCAACAACACCGAGTGCTCGTCGCCCATGCGTACCAGGCGTGCGCGCAGCAGCGGCCCGTTGACCAGGTCGAACGGTGTCGACGCTTCATATTCGGTCAACACCTGCAAGCGCTGCGCGGCATCGGCCTGCCCGCGCAGGTCATCCTGCTCCAGTACAAATGAACCTTCGACAGGTGTGATCCGCAGTTGCGGCTCATCGTTATCCATCACGAAGACACTGCGCAGCACCTCATGGCGACTGACAATCCGCGCCAGTGCACGCTCCAGCGCCAGGATATCCAGCGCGCCGCGCAGGCCCAGGCCGACCGGCATGTTGTAAGCCGCCCCGGCATTCTCCATTTGCGCCAGGAACCACAGGCGCTGCTGGGCAAAGGACAGCGGCAAGGACTCTTCTCGGGACACCGGTACAATCGGCGGCAGGCTGCTGCGCCCGGCCTTGGCCACCACCTGCGCCAGCGCGGTCAGTTGCGGATGGGCGAACAGGTCCGCGAGGTCCAGCTCCACCCCGAGGTGCAGGCGCACCTGGGAGATCAAGCGCATCGCCAGCAGCGAGTGCCCGCCCAGCTCAAAGAAATGATCCTCACGCCCGACCTGCTCGACCTTGAGCACTTGGCTCCAGATCTGCGCCAGGGCAATTTCCACTTCGCCCTGGGGCGCTTCGTAACCGCGACTGAGCACTGCATCCTGATCGGGAACCGGCAGGGCCTTGCGGTCGAGCTTGCCGTTGGCGGTCAGCGGCAGGCTGTCCAGGCGCACATACGCCGCCGGCACCATGTACTCCGGCAATTGCGCCTGCAACCAACTGCGCAGGGCCTGGCGGTCAAGGGCCTGGTGTTCGGTGAAATACGCCACCAGGCGCCCGTCACGGGCCAGCACCACGGTTTCGCTGACGTCCGGGTGCTCGGCCAGGCAGGTTTCGATTTCACCCAGTTCAATCCGCACACCGCGGATCTTCACCTGGTCGTCATTGCGCCCCAGGTAGTCCAGCGTGCCGTCTTCCAGCCAGCGCGCCAGGTCGCCGGTGCGATACAGGCGAGCCTGCGGGTCCTGGCTGAACGGGTCCTGCACAAAGCGTTCGGCGGTCAGTTCCGCACGGTTCAGGTAACCGCGCGCCACACCGGCCCCCCCGACGTACAGCTCACCGGCGACACCCTGCGGCACCGGTTTGAGGTGCTCGTCGAGCAGATAGACCTGGGTGTTGGCGATGGGTTTGCCAATGTGCAGGGCCTTGCCGGCCTCAATCAGGCCGCAGGTCGCGACCACCGTGGCTTCGGTCGGACCATAATTGTTGACCACATCGAAGCGCTGCGGCGTGCTGAACTGACGCAGGCGGTCGCCGCCGATCAGCAAGGTTTTCAGGGTCGGGTGTTGCAACTGCTGACTGAACGCGTACTCCGCCACCGGAGTCGGCAGGAAGCTCACGTGCAGCGGTTGCGCCAGCCACCAGCGCAACAGCGCGTCGATGTCTTCGCTGCCCTGCTTGGCGGGTGGCAGGTGCAACGTCGCCCCCACACACAGGGCCGGCCAGACTTCCCAGGCCATGGCATCGAAACCGAACCCGGCGACACTGGAAGTGTGCCCACCCGCGTGCAGGTCGAACGCCTGGCAATGCCAGTGCACCAGGTTCTCCAGGGTGCGGTGCTCGACCATCACGCCCTTGGGCAAGCCGGTGGAACCGGAGGTGTAGATCACATAAGCCAGGTTCGCCGGCGTCAGGCCCGCCACGCTCGGGTTGAGCGTCGGACGACGGTGCCACTGGTCGCTGTCCAGTTCGATCACCGGCCGTTCGGTGTGGCTCAGCAGCGAGCGCGTGCTCGATTGCGCCAGCACCAGCACCGGGTCGCAATCCTGCAACAGGTAGTTGATGCGCTCCTGCGGGTGCGCCGGATCGATCGGCACATACGCCGCACCGGCCTTGAGGATCGCCACCAGGCCGACCAGGGTTTCCAGGCTGCGGCGCGCGCAGATGGCCACCCGGTCATCCGGACGCACACCCTCTTCGAGCAGGCGGTGGGCCAACTGATTGGCGCGCTGATTAAGCTGGCGATAAGTGATGTGCTGGTCGTCCTGGCGCACGGCCGTGGCATCCGGCTGGCATTCGACCTGAGCCTCGAACAGGCGGTGGATAGTCTGCGCCTCGGGGTAATCGACGGCAGTGGCGTTGACGTCAACCAGCACGGCATCCCGTTCGGCGGCCGACAGCACCGAGAACTGACTCAACGGCTGGTGTGGCGTGTGCTCCAACGCGCTGACCAGGTGTGCCAGGGCCACCTGCATAAAGCCGCAAATCCGTTGCGCACCGATTTTCACCAGCGCCTGGGCGTTGAGCTGGAAGCCGGCGCCAAAATCATCGACGTTCAACACCAGCGGATAGTTGGTGCGCTCTTCCATGCTCACCGCCTGGATACCGTCCCACGCGGCGATATCCGCGCTAGAGGCCTCGACCGGCGCGCTGTGCCGGTAGTTGAGCAATGTATTGAACAGCGCCTGCGTCGCCGGCAGGCCGCTGCACTGTTGGGCCAGGGACAATGACGCGTGTTCATGGGCGAGCAATTGCGACAGCCGCTCATGCGTGACACGCACGGCCTCGCGGGCACCCTGCCCGCCGATGCTCACACGCAGCGGCAAGGTATTGATGAACAGGCCCAAGGCACGGCCGGCGCCTTCACCGCCTTGCAGGCGGCCGAGCAACACCGTGCCGAAGACCACATCGTCACGCCCCGCGACCTGCGCCAACACCTGGCCCCAGGCCAGGTGCACCAGGCTGGCGGCGCTGACGCCAAGCAAGCGCGCCTGCTCGCGCAAGCGCCCGCTCAGTTGGCTGTCGAGCATCAGGTGGGCTTCTTCGACACCGCTGCCATCGCCCTGCACATCGCGCAGGCCGAAGGCCAGGGTCGGTTCATCGATGTCGCCGAGCATGCCTTCGAAAAAGCGTTCGTGGGCCTGTCGATCCGCGCCCAGGCGCGACTGCGCCACATGGTTGCGATAAGGAATCGACGGCGCCAAGTTTTCGGTGTGGCCTTTCAGGCTGGCCTGGACTTCTTCGATCAGCACCTCAAGCGCGGTGTGGTCGAGCACCATGTGATGGAACAACAGGATGCCGACCCAGCGCTGATGGGCGCTGTCCTGCGCGTAGGCCAGGTGCATCAGCGGCGCACGGCTCAGGTCAAGACGGTAATGGCGTGGGTCGAACTGCTCGTGCAACTGCGTCAGCACGTCACCGTCCGCCGGGTCGATCACCACCTCTTCCAGCCCCAGGGTTGCCTGACGCCAAACCACCTGTACCGGATCCTCGAGCCCTTCCCAGGCGATGCTGCTGCGCAGGATGTCGTGCCGCTCGATCACGCTTTGCAGCGCTTTGGCGAACAGGTTCACCGGCTCAGGCCCGGTGAAGGTGAACAACATATGCAGCAGGTAGGCATCGCCTTGCGGCGCCGCCAGATGGTGGTAGAGCATGCCGTCCTGCAGCGGCGCCAGGCCGTAGATATCCTGCACATTGCGCACGCCGCCCGGCACGCTCGCGACGATGCGGTCGATAGCGGCCTGGTCTAGGTCGGCCAGGGGCAACAGGTCCGGGGTGATGCGCTGGCAGTCCGGCTCAATGCGGTTGGCCGGCACCTCCAGTGCCTGATGCCCGCCGACCGCCGCCGCCAGCGCCGCCAGGGTCGGCTGGCCGAACAGCACGCGCACATCGGCGCTCAAGTCCATCTGGCGCATGCGTTCGATCAATTTGACCGCCAGCAGCGAATGACCACCCAGTTCAAAGAAGTTGTCGTGGCGACCCACCCGCTCCACATCGAGCAACTCTTGCCAGAGCGCGGCAAGGGTCAGTTCCATCTCGCCTTCAGGGCACTCGTATTCGCGACGGGCCAGGGCATCGCCATCGGGGGCCGGCAAGGCCTTGCGGTCGAGTTTGCCGTTGGTGGTCAGCGGCAAGCGCTCAAGCAGGACGAACGCACTGGGCACCATGTAATCGGCCAGGGACACCAGCAACTGCGTACGCAGCTCGGCGGCCGACGGCTCAGCGCCCTCGGCGGCGATCACATAAGCCACCAGGCGCTTGTTACCGGGGGCGTCTTCACGGGCAATCACCACGGCTTCGCGCACGCCCTCACAGGCGGCCAGGCGGGCTTCGATCTCGCCCAGCTCGATACGGAAGCCACGGATTTTCACCTGGTCGTCGTTGCGGCCCAGGTAGTCAATGCTGCCGTCCGCCAGCCAGCGTCCCAGGTCACCGGTCTTGTACAGACGCGCCTGCGCACGACCGCTGAACGGGTCGGCGATAAACCGTTCGGCATTCAACTGCGGCCGGTTCAAGTAGCCACGGGCAACCCCCGCGCCCCCCACGTACAACTCGCCGACGACACCGACCGGCACCGGTTCGCGCTGGTCGTCGAGAATATACAGTTGCAAGTCCGGAATGCGCCCGCCAATCGGGCTGACGCCGACCCGCTGCGCATCCGCCGCTTCAAGGGCGCGATACGTCACATGCACGGTGGTTTCGGTGATGCCGTACATGTTCACCAGTTGCGTACCGGCGTTGCCTGGGCGTGCGTACCACGGCTTGAGAATCCCCGGTTCCAGGGCCTCACCACCGAATATCACCTGGCGCAGGGAATGCTTCAGCGCACTCTGGCCCTGGGCCGCAATCAACGAACGGAAGGCACTCGGCGTCTGGTTGAGGATGGTCACCCCGGCGCTGCACAACAGTGCATAACAGGCGTCCGGCGAACGGCTGGTGAGCTGCGGTACCACCAGCAACTGCCCACCGTGGATGAGCGCGCCCCAGATTTCCCAGACCGAAAAGTCAAACGCAAACGAGTGGAACAGTGCCCAGACATCCTGATCGTTGAAGTTGAACCAGCCCTCGGTGGCGCTGAACAGGCGTGCCACGTTGTGGTGCTCGACCATCACCCCCTTGGGCAGGCCGGTGGAGCCGGAGGTGTAGATCACGTACGCCAGGTTGGCCGAAGTCAGGCCCGGGACGTGGGGATTCTGAGTGGACTCCCCCTGGCAATCGCCGCCGTCCAGTTCGAGAACCGGCACCGACACCTCGGCCACCCGGGCACGGGTCGCCTGCTGCACCAGCACCGCCATCGGTGTGCTGTCTTGCAGGGTGTAGCTGATGCGTTCCTGCGGGTACGCAGGGTCAATCGGCACATAACCGGCGCCGGCCTTGAGGATGCCGAGCAGGCCGATGATCATGTCCAGCCCGCGCTCGACGCAGATCGCCACCCGATCATCCGGGCGCACGCCCAGGCTCAACAAGCGATGCGCCACCTGGTTGGCGCGGCGATTCAAGTCGCCGTAGCTCAGGCGCAGGTCTTCAAACAGCACCGCCGTAGCGTCAGGTCGTAAAGCCGCCTGCAGCTCGGCCTGGTGATGCAGCAATGCGGTATCGGCGAACAGGCTGTCGGTGGCGTTCCAGTGTTGCAACAATTGTTCGCGCTCGCCCGCCGGCAACATCGCCAACCCTTGCAGCGAAGCCTGCGGGGTCTGCTCCAGGGCTTGGACCAGGTTCTCCAGGACGCATTGCATGTAGCCGCACACTCGCCCCGCGCCAATCGAACCGTCGGCCATGACCGACAGGCTGAACGCCTCTCCCATGTCGTTGACCGACAGGGTCAGCGGGTAGTTGGTGCGCTCCTTGCTGTCGACCACGGCAATGCCTTCCCAGGCCGTCTGCGCTTGTGCCGAAACGTCCGCGCCGCCGAGCTGGCGATAGTTGAGCAGCGAACTGAACAACGGCGTCGACGCCGCCACTTGGCTGCAGCGTTGCGCAAGCACCAGCGAGGCGTGCTCATGACCGAGCAAGCCGGTCAGGCGCGCATGGGTACTCTTGACCATGGCGCGTACGCCGGCTTCAGCGAGGCTGACCCGCAGCGGCAAGGTGTTGATGAACATCCCCAGGGCACGGTCTGAGCCTTCACCGCCCTGCAAGCGCCCCAGCAACACGGTGCCGAACACCACATCCGTGCGCCCCGACACACCACCCAGCACCCGTGCCCACGCCAGGTGATACAGGCTGGCCGGCGTCACCCCCAACTGGCGGGACTGCGCGCGCAGGCGCTGGCTGAGGCGGTCATCGAGCATCAGGACGACCTCTTCGACACCGTGGCCCTCACCCTGCACGTCCTGCAGACCGAAAGGCAGGGTCGGTTCATCGATGTCCCCGAGCATCTCGCTGAAGAACGCCTCATGCTCTTCGCGACTCACGCCCTGGCGCGCCTGAGCCACATAATGACGGTACGGCACCGACGGTGGCAGCAGGGCCTCTTCGCCACGGGTATGGGCTTCGATTTCCGAGATGAGCATACGCAGCGACGTGGCGTCATCCACCAGATGGTGCAGCAGCAACACCGCGACCCAGCGCTGGTTGGGCGCATCCTCGCTGTAACCGATGCGCATCATGGGCGCCTGGCGAATATCCAGGCGGTGGTGACGCGGGTTGAGGCACTCGGTCAATTGCGTGGCGATATCCCCGGCGGCCGGGTCCAGGTGAATCTCATCCATCCCCAGTTGCGCCTCGCGCCAGACCACCTGTACCGGCTCGTCGAGGCGCTCCCAGACCACGGCGGTGCGCAGGATGTCATGTCGCGAAATCACGCCTTGCAGAGCCGCGGCAAAGCGTTGCAGGCGCTCGCGGCTGTCAAAGCTGAAGGTGATGTATTGCAGGTACGGATCGCCTTGGGCCGCCGCGAGGTGGTGGTACAAAATCCCCTCTTGCAGCGGCGCCAGGCTGTAGATTTCCTGGACGTTACACGCGCCGCCCGGCACGGTTGCGACGATGCGGTCGATAGCGACCTGATCCAGCGTGGCCAGGGGCAGCATTTCCGGGGTGATGTGCGCGCAGCCTTCTGGGACACGATTGGCGGGCACCACCACGTCCTTGCTCGCATCGGCCACGGCGGCCGCCAATGCGGCCAGCGTCGGCTGGCCGAACAGCACGCGCACATCGGCGCCCAGCCCGACCTGGCGCATGCGCTCAATCAGCTTGACCGCCAACAGCGAATGGCCGCCCAACTCGAAGAAGTGATCCTGGCGGCCCACGTGTTCAACACCGAGCAAATCCTGCCAGATCGCGGCAATCGTGGTTTCCACCTCGCCCTCGGGGGCTTCGAACTGGCGACGCGCCAAGGCGTCGGCATCCGGCGCCGGCAACGCCTTGCGGTCCAGCTTGCCGTTGGTGGTCAACGGGAACTGCGCCACCCGCACAAACGCAGCGGGCACCATGTAGTCAGCCAGGGACACCAGCAACTGCGCACGCAGCTCGGCGGCCGACGGATCGGCCCCCTCGGAGGCGATCACATAGGCCACCAGGCGCTTGTCTCCCGGCTCATCTTCGCGGGCGATCACCACCGCTTCGCGCACGCCTTCACAGGCGGCCAGGCGGGCTTCGATCTCGCCCAGCTCGATACGGAAACCACGGATCTTCACCTGGTCGTCGTTGCGCCCCAGGTAGTCAAGGCTGCCGTCCGCCTGCCAACGCGCCAGGTCACCGGTCTTGTACAGGCGCGCCTGCGCACGACCGCTGAACGGGTCGGCAATGAACCGCTCGGCATTCAACTGCGGCCGGTTCAAGTAGCCACGGGCAACCCCTGCGCCACCCACGTACAACTCGCCGACCACGCCCACCGGCACGGGTTCGTTCTGGTCGTCGAGCACATACAGTTGCAAGTCCGGAATGCGCCCGCCAATCGGACTGACGCCGACCAACTGCGCATCCGCCGCTTCGAGCGCACGATACGTAACATGCACGGTGGTTTCAGTGATGCCGTACATGTTCACCAGTTGCGTACCGGCGTTGCCTGGGCGTGCGTACCACGGCTTGAGAATCCCCGGTTCCAGGGCCTCGCCGCCGAAGATCACCTGGCGCAGGGAGTGCTTGAGTTCGCTCTGGCCCTGGGCCGCGATCAACGAACGGAAGGCACTCGGCGTCTGGTTGAGGATGGTCACCCCAGCGCTGCACAACAACGCATAACAGGCGTCCGGCGAACGGCTGGTCAATTGCGGCACCACCAGCAACTGCCCGCCATGCATCAGCGCGCCCCAGATTTCCCAGACCGAGAAGTCAAACGCAAACGAGTGGAACAATGCCCACACGTCTTGCTCATTGAAGTGGAACCAGCCCTCGGTGGCGCTGAACAGGCGCGCCACGTTGCGGTGTTCGATCATCACACCCTTGGGCAAACCGGTGGAACCGGAGGTGTAGATCACGTAGGCCAGGTGGGCCGAAGTCAGGCCCGGTACATCAGGATTCCGGGTGGATTCGGCCTGGCAATCGCCACCGTCCAGTTCGAGCACCGGCACCGACACCTCGGCCACCCGAGCACGGGTCGCCTGCTGCACCAGCACCGCTACCGGCGTGCTGTCCTGCAGGGTGTAACTGATACGTTCCTGAGGATACGCCGGATCGATCGGCACATAACCGGCCCCGGCCTTGAGGATGCCGAGCAGGCCGATGATCATGTCCAGCCCGCGCTCGACGCAGATCGCCACCCGGTCATCCGGGCGCACGCCCAGGCTCAGCAAGCGATGCGCCACCTGGTTGGCGCGGCGGTTCAAGTCGCCGTAGCTCAGGCGCCGGTCTTCAAACAGCACCGCCGTAGCGTCGGGTTCGGCCGCTGCCCGGGCTTCGACCTGCTGGTGGATCAAGGCGCTGTCGGTAAATACGCCATCGCCGCTGTTCCAGTGGTGCAACAAGTGCTGGCGCTCGGCTGTCGGCAGGATGCCCAGGGTTTGCAACGCCGCCTGCGGCGTGTGTTCCAGCGCGGCCACCTGGCTTTCCAGGGCGGCATGCAGATAATCCGCGATCCGCGCCGCGCCGATTCCGGCATCCGCAAGCACCGTGATATGAAAATCTTCACCCAGGTCGTCGAGGTTGACGGTCAGCGGGTAGTTGGTACGCTCTTCAGCGCCCAGCGCCTGGATGCCGGCCCACGCCGTCTGCGCCTCGGCACTGCCGCCGGTTGCACTGTGGCGGTAGTTGAGCATGGCACTGAACAGCGGCGTCGGCGTCGCCACGGCGCTGCAACGCTGAGCCAGGGCCAGCGAGGCGTGTTCATGCTGGAGCAATGCGGTCAACCGCTGGTGGGTCAGTTTCAGGCCGCTGCGCACGCTTTGCTCGCCCACGCTCACACGCAGCGGCAGGGTGTTGATGAACATCCCCAGGGCACGGTCAGAGCCCTCGCCCGCGTGCATCCGGCCCAGCAATACGGTGCCGAACACCACCTCCTGGCGGCCGGAGACTTTACCCAGTACCTGGGCCAGTGCCAGGTGCATCACGCTGGCCGCACTCACCCCCAACTGCCGGGCCTGCACGCGTAGCCGTTGGCTCAAGGCGTTATCCAGCATGCGATGGCTTTCTTCGATGCCATGACCGTCACCCTGCACGTCCTGCAGACCGAACGGCAGCGTAGGCTCATCGATGTCACTGAGCATCTCGCGAAAGAACGCTTCATGCTGCTGTTCACTGACGCCCAGGCGAGCCTGCGCCACATAGTTGCGATACGGTACCGGCTCGCCCAGGTGCTCGGTCTGCCCCAGCAGGAAGGCTTGCATTTCGTGCTGCACCACCTCCATTGCCGTATGGTCCAGGGCCATATGGTGAAACAACAGCACCGCCACCCAGCGCTGGTTCGGCGAGTCCAGCGCGAAGGCCACCCGCATCATCGGCGCCTGGCGGATATCCAGGCGGTAGTGACGCGCATCGAAGCGGCTGCGCAACTGGCCCAGCACATCGCCGTCGCGCGGGTCCAGATGCAGTTCTTCACTGATCAACGTGGCCTTGCGCAGTACCACTTGCATCGGTTCATCGAGGCTTTCCCAGACCACCGTGGTGCGCAGGATGTCGTGGCGCTTGATCACGTACTGCAACGCCTGGGTGAAGTGCTCCAGCCGCGCACGGCTGTCGAAGGCATACAGCGATTGCAGCAAATAGGGGTCGCCCTGCTCCGCCGTCAAATGGTGGTACAACATGCCTTCCTGCAGCGGCGCCAGCGGGTAGATGTCCTTGACGTTGGCCAGGCCGCCCGGCACGGCGTCGACAATCCGGTCAATGGTCGCCTGGTCCAGGGTCGTCAACGGCAGCATCTGCGGCGTAATGCGGTAGGCCGGGCTCAACCAGTCCCCCCCATTGCGCGCGATCAACTCCAGCAATTGCGCTTTGTGTCCGCGCAAGTGGTCGATCAACCCATCGTCGAGCCCCTCATCGTCGCCCAGGATGACGAGGTCATCCTCTTCACGTTGCAGGTGGATCGCGTGAGTCGAAAGAACTGCCATCAATTCGCTGAAGTGCATGGTGTGACCTGCTTAAGATTCGAAAACAGTGACGAGAAAGTCCGGTTTCAATTGCAACCTGAGCACCCGGCGTCAAACAGCAGCGTGCGGCCCGGCATGGGCTCGACGCTGTCGCCGTCAGGTTCAAAAAGTGATGGGTTGAATGCGTGCCCCAGGGCTTCCCACAGGGCTGGAAAACTAAAACATCCACGCAAAGGTGTATGTCATAGGAAGCAGGGACAACGTAGGGGTGACACGTGACTGTCAAAAACGCGCACGCCCGACAGACCGGCGCGGTTCACCCGCGTCGGTCTGCCAGGCGTGTGTCGATCAGATCCGACGTTTGCGCTCGAACGTGGGCACGCTCGATTGCGGCACGACCACATGCTCGACCTGCCCCACCGCCGCGGCCATTGCAGCCAGCGTCGGTTGAGCGAGCAACACGCGCAAGTCAGCGTCCATCCCTTGCTTGCGCATCTGCTCGACCAGGCTCACCGCCAACAATGAATGCCCACCCAACTCGAAGAAGTGGTCATGGCGCCCCACCTGCCCGACGTTGAGTACCTTCTCCCACAGTTGCGCCAGGGCCACTTCCGTCGGCCCCTGGGGTGCCTCGTAAACGCGGCTGAGCAACGCCTCCTGGTCCGGTGCCGGCAAGGCCTTGCGGTCGACCTTGCCGTTGCTGGTCAGCGGCAGGCTGTCCAGGCGCACATAGGCCGCCGGCACCATGTACTCCGGCAACTGCGCTTGCAGATAGGCGCGCAGCACTTCGATATCCAGCGCTTCACGTTCGGTGAAGTAGGCAACCAGACGCTTGTGCCCAGGCTCGTCCTGACGGGCGAGTACTACCGCGTCCCTGACCTGCGGGTGCTCACTCAGGCGCGTTTCGATCTCGCCCAGTTCAATGCGGAAACCGCGGATCTTCACCTGCTGGTCGTTACGCCCCTGATACTGCAAGGTACCGTCGGCACGCCAGGCTACCAGGTCGCCGGTGCGGTACATCAGCGCCCCGTCGCTGAACGGGTCGGCGAGGAATTTCTCCGCCGTCAGGTCAGCCCGGTTCAGGTAGCCCAGGGCAACCCCCTGGCCACCGATATACAACTCGCCGGTTACACCAACCGGCACCGGGTGTTGGCGAGCGTCGAGCACATAGGCACGGCTGTTGCCCACCGGACGACCAATCGGAATACTGCCCTCGTCTGCCCGCGTAATCTCATGGGTAGTCGAGAACGTCGTTGCCTCGGTCGGGCCGTAGCCGTTAAGCAGATGTTGCGGTGCTCCGTCCTTGAGGACCCGGGCAATCACGCTCGGATCGAGTACATCGCCACCGACAATCAAGTAACGCAGTTGCGGGAAGACCGGCAACAATCCTTCGGCGTACTGGTGGAACAAGCCGGCGGTCATCCACAACACGCTGACTGCTTGCTCCTGCAACAGCGCAGCAAAATCGGCTTGGGACAGCAGCGTGTCCTGATCGACCACCACTACTGCCCCACCATTGAGCAAAGGCGCCCAGACATCCAGGGTACTGGCGTCAAACGCCGGGTTCGAAGCAAATGCCACGCGGTCATGCTGATTGAAATCGGCATAGCCGTTATTGATCACCAGGCGTGTGATCGCCCGGTGCGGCACCAGCACGCCCTTCGGCGTACCCGTTGAGCCGGAGGTGTACATGATGTACGCCGCCGTCTCGGCGGATTGCTCCAGTGCCGGGTTGTGATCCGGCTCGATACTCAGATCCAGGCTGTCCAGGTCCAAGCGACGAGCCCCCTCCGGCACCTTGATCGAGGCCGCCGTCAGCAGCAGAGCCGCCCCGCTGTCCGAGATCATGAAGCCTTGACGGTCCAACGGCGCGTTGACGTCCAGCGGCACATACACCGCCGCACACTTGCTGATTGCCAGCTGGCTGATCAGCAGGTCCACCGAGCGTTCCAGCAGGATCGCCACGCGGTCACCGGGGGCTACCCCCAGGCCGATCAGATGATGGGCCAGGCGGTTGGCCCGTGCGTTCAGCCCGGCATAGCTGACCTGTTGCTGGCCGTGCGACGCCGCCAGGGCGTGCGGATGCGCTTGTACCCATGCCTCAAACACCTGATGCAGCGGTTGCAATTGCGGGTAGCCCCGCGCCGTATCGTTGAACGTCTGCAACAACTGCCGGCGCTCATCGCTGCTCAAGATCGACAGGCGATTGGCTGCCGAATGCGGCGCCTGTTCCAACTGCTCGACCAGCCCGGCCAACGTCGTGCACACGTAGCCCAAGACCCGCTGCGCACCCACTGAGCGCGGCGCCAGGACACTGACCCGGAAGTCCTCGCCCACGTCATCCACCGAGAGAATCAGCGGATAACTGTTGACCCCTTCGTTGGCGAGCATCTCGATGCCGTCCCAAGCGACGCGGCTGGCCTCACTGACGCTGGCCGAGGCATGACGGTAGTTGAGCAAGGCACTGAACAACGGTGCCGGCGCGGCCACGCCACTGCAACGTTGCGCCAACGTCAGCGACGCATGCTCGTGAGCCATCAACTGACTCAAGGCCGCATGGGTGTTCTTGACCGCCGCCGTCAGGCTTTCATCCTTCAGGCGCACGCGCAGCGGCAAGGTGTTGATGAACATCCCCAGCGAACGCTCGGCGCCGTCACCGGCCTGCAGGCGGCCGAGCAATACGGTGCCGAACACCACGTCATCACGGGCTGACACCGCGCCGATGACCTGGGCCCAGACCCAGTGATACAGCGTGGCGGCACTCACCCCCAACTGCCGTGCCTGGCGCCGCAGACGCTGGCTGAAGGCAGCGCCCAGCCAGTGATCGACCTCATCGGTGGCATCTCGCTCACTGTCGATGCGCTGCACGCCGAACGGCAGCGTCGGTTCGTCGACGTCGCCGAGCATCTCGCGGAAAAACGCTTCATGGGCGGCGCGGTCCTTGCCCTGGCGGGTCTGCGCCACATAGTTGCGGTACGGCACCGAAGCGCCCAGTTGCTGCTCGCGCCCGCTCATGTGCGCTTCGATTTCCGCCACCAGCACGCCCATGGAGGTCGCATCGTTGACCAGGTGGTGGAAGGACAGCATGCCGATCCAACGCTGATGCTGCGGGTCATGGGCAAACCCCAGGTGCATCATCGGTGCCTGGCGGATATCCATGCGGTGGCGGCCGAGGCTGAAGTGCTCACGCAACTGCGCCAGCACCTCACCCGCTTGTGGGACGAGTTCGTCCATCGCCAGCGGAGCCTCGCGCCAGACCACCTGCACCGGCACCTCCAGTTGCTCCCAGAACAGCCCGGTACGCAGGATGTCATGACGGCCGATCACGTGTTGCAGCGCCTGGGCGAACCGGTCCAGCCGCTGGCGGCTGTCGAACGCGAACAGCGCATGTTGCTGGTACGGGTCACCCTGTTCGGCGCTGATGTGGTGATACAACAGGCCCTCCTGCAACGGCGCCAAAGCATAGATGTCCTGCACGTTGGCCACTCCGCCCGGGACACTGGCGACAATCCGGTCAATGCTTGCCTGATCCAGCGTGGCCAGGGGCAGCAGGTCCGGAGTGATCCGGGTGCAACCGATGTCGATGCGATTGGCCGGTACCGCCACTTCGTTGCCGGCGCCCACCGCCGCCGCGAGGGCGGCCAGGGTCGGCTGGCTGAACAGCACGCGCACATCCGCCTGCAAGCCCGCCTGGCGCATACGTTCCACCAGGCCCACGGCCAGCAACGAGTGCCCGCCCAGCTCGAAGAAGTTGTCGTGGCGACCCACCTGTTCCAGTTTGAGCACCTCGGCCCAGATCTGCGCCAGGGTGGTTTCCACCTCGCCCTGCGGAGCTTCATAGCCGCGGCTGAGCATCGCGTCCTGATCCGGCTCCGGCAGTGCCTTGCGGTCCAGCTTGCCGTTGGCGGTCAGCGGCAGGTGGTCCAGGCGCACATAGGCGACCGGCACCATGTACTCCGGCAAGCACGCTTGCAAACCGCTGCGCAGGGTGTCGATATCCAGCGCCGCCTGTTCGGTGAAATACGCCACCAGGCGTCCGTCACGGGCCAGCACCACGGCTTCGCGGACGCCGGCCTGTTCGCTCAGGCGGGTTTCGATTTCACCCAGCTCGATACGCACGCCGCGGATTTTCACCTGATCATCGTTACGGCCCAGGTAATCGAGCGTACCGTCTTCCAACCAACGCGCAAGGTCGCCGGTGCGGTACATGCGCGCCTGCGGATCCGCACTGAAAGGATCCTTGAGGAAGCGCTCGGCGGTCATCTCTGGGCGGTTCAGGTAACCCCGGGCCACCCCGGCACCCGCCACGTACAACTCACCCGCGACTCCCAGGGGGACCGGCTGCTGGTATTCATCGAGCAGATACACCTGGGCATTGCTCACCGGCTTGCCGATATGCAGCACCTGCCCGGCGTCAACGCGCCCGGAGGTCGCCACCACCGTGGCTTCGGTCGGGCCGTAGTTGTTGATCAGGTTGAAACGCTGCGGCTTGTTGAACTGCCGCAAGCGGTCGCCACCGATCAACAGGGTCTTGAGCGTCGGGTGTTGCAGGTCCTGACTGATGGCATATTCGGCCACTGGGGTGGGCAGGAAGCTCACATCCAGCGGTTGCGCCAACCACCACTGCAGCAGCGCATCGATGTCTTCACCGCCCTCATGGGCCGGCGGCATATACAGGGTCGCCCCTACGCACAAGGCCGGCCAGACTTCCCAGGCCATGGCGTCGAAACCAAAACCGGCGACGCTCGACGTCTTGCCGCCGTGCCCCAGTTCAAACGTATCGCAGTGCCAGCTCACCAGGTTTTCCAAAGTGCGATGCTCCACCATCACGCCTTTGGGCAGGCCGGTAGAACCGGAGGTATAGATCACGTACGCCAGGTGTGCCTGGGTCAGGCCGGCAATCTGTGGGTTGCCTTTGGACGGGCCTTGCCACAGACGGCTGTCGAGTTCCAATACCGGCACGGTCAGGGTCGGCAGACGCTGCGCCAGCGCCGGCTGGATCAGCACGGCCACCGGTGCGCTGTCGCCGAGCAGGTAACTGAGGCGCTCGGCCGGGTGCGCCGCATCAATCGGCACATAGCACGCACCGGCCTTGAGAATGGCGACCAGGCCCACCAGCATTTCCAGGCTGCGCTGCGCACAGATCGCCACGCGATCGTCGGGTTGCACCCCGAGTTCGATCAACTGGTGCGCAAGTTGGTTGGCTTGGCGGTTCAGTTCGACGTAAGTCAGGCTTTGGCCCTGATACACCGCCGCCAGCGTATGCGGGTACAACTCGACCTGCTGCTCGAAGCGTTGGTGAATGGTCAGGCCGTGGGGATAGTCGACACGGGTGGCGTTGAAGCCTTCGAGCAACTGCCGACGCGCCTCGGCGGGCAGCACCGACAGGCTGTTCATCGCGGTGTGCGGGGCGTGTTCCAGCGCCTCGACCAGTTGCTCGACGACCCGGTTCACGTACTCGCAGAGGCGTTGCGCGCCAATCGATGCCAGCGCCAGTGCGCTCAGGCTGAAAGCCTCGCCCAAATCGTTGACGCTCAAGGTCAGTGGGTAGTTGGAACGCTCCCGCGCCTGTAACAACTCCATGCCTTGCCACGCACGACGCGACGCCTCGGTGATTTCAGCAGCATTGTCCGGCGTATGGCGGTAGTTGAACAACGCACTGAACAACGGCATGGACTGCGGCACAGCACTGCAACGCTGGACCTGGGCCAGTGAGGCCAGCTCATGGGCGAGCAAGCCCGACAGACGCGCATGGGTGGCCTTGACGGCCTCCTGCACGCCTTGGCCGCTGATATCGACGCGCAGCGGCAAGGTATTGATAAACATGCCCACCGCCCGGTCGGCGCCCTCACCGCCTTGCAAGCGGCCCATCATCACCGTGCCGAACACCACCCGCTCAGTGCTGGAAACCACCCCCAGCACACGTGCCCAGGCCAGGTGGAACAGGCTGGCCGGGCTGACGCCATTCTGGCGGGTCAGCGCGCGCAGGCGTCGGCTCAAGCCGGCGTCCAGGGTCAGGTCGACCTCTTCGATATCGTAGCCGTCATCGCGCACGTCCTGCTGTGCGAACGGCAGGGTCGGCTCCTCGATATCGCCGAGCATGTCGCGAAAGAACGCCTCGTGTTCCTGCTCGCGACTGGCCAGGCGCGTCTGCACCACGTAGTTGCGGTAAGGCACCGAGGCGATCAATTCATCGCCCTTGCCGAGCAGGAACGCTTCCATTTCCCGCCACACCACGTCCATCGCCATGTGGTCCATGATTGTGTGGTGGAACAGCAGCGTGGCGACAATGCGCTGGCCGGCCTCATCGTCGGCGTACACCAGTTGCATCAGTGGCGCCTGGGTCACGTTCAGACGATGGCGGCGCGGGTCAACGTGCGCCGCCAGTTGCGCGGCGATATCGCCGCCGCGCGGATCGAACTGCACCGCCCGGGTGACCATCCGTGCCTGGCGCCAGACCACCTGCACCGGCTGCTCCAGGCCCTCCCAGACAAACCCGGTACGCAGCACATCGTGGCGGTCGATAACCCGTTGCAAGGCTTCGGCAAACTGCTGCAGGCGCGCAAGATCGGCAAACGCGAACTGCCCCTGCTGCACGTACAGATCGCCCTGCTCGGCGCTGATGTGGTGGTAAAGAATGCCTTCCTGCAGTGGCGCCAGCGGGTAGATATCCTGCACGTTGGCCGCGCCGCCGACGACGGTGGCGACGATACGGTCGATGCTCGGCTGATCCAGGGTCAGCAGCGGCAGCAAGTCCGGCGTAATGTGCGTGCACCCGGCCGGGATGATGTTGGCCGGCACCTGGATCTCGCGCCCGCTGCCCACGGCCGCGGCGAGCGCCGCCAGGGTCGGTTGGTTGAACAGGACGCGCACATCGGCGTTGAGGCCGGCCTGGCGCATGCGTCCGATCAGGCTAACGGCGAGCAACGAGTGCCCGCCCAGTTCGAAGAAGTGGTCGTGGCGACCGACCTTGTCCACCTTCAGCACATCGGCCCAGAGCTGTGCCAGCAGGGTCTCGACCGCACCGCTGGGTGCTTCATAACCCCGTGCAATCACCGCTTCCATGCCCGGCTCCGGCAGCGCCCTGCGGTCCAGCTTGCCGTTGGGGCTCAGCGGCAGCGCCTCCAGCACCACATAGGCCTGCGGCACCATGTAGGTCGGCACAGACTGCTGCACATGCTCACGCAAGGCTTCGATATCGATCTGCGACTGCGCATCGCGCCGCGTGCAGTACGCCACCAGGCGCTCATCACGCACCAACACCACGGCCTCCTGCACAGAACTATGCGCCGCCAGGTGCGCTTCGATTTCACCCAATTCGATACGCAAACCACGCAACTTGACCTGATCGTCATTGCGTCGCACGTACTCCAGCGTGCCATCGGCCAGGTAACGCACCAGGTCGCCGGTCTTGTACAGGCGCCCGTTGCCGGTGAAGGGGTCCGCCAGGAAGCGCTCGGCCGTCAAGTCATCGCGGCCCAGATACCCACGCGCCACACCGGCACCGCCGATGTACAACTCGCCCACCACACCCAGCGCCACCGGTTCAAGGCGTGCGTCGAGCACATAGGCCCGGGCATTGGCGATGGGCTTGCCAATCGGCACCGACTCGACCGGCGCACTGCCGTCGCAGGTCCACGACGTGCTGTCGATGGTGGCTTCGGTCGGCCCATACAGGTTGACGATCCCGTGGCGGGTCAGCGCCCGGGCCTGCATTGCCAGTTGCGGCTCCAGCACTTCACCACCGCTGAACAGGTAACGGCAGCGCACGCCGCTGTCCGGCAGTTGCACCAGCAGGCGCAGCAGGCTTGGCACAAATTGCGCAACGCTGACCTGGTGTTCCACCAGGGTCTGCGCCATTTGCTCGACGTCCCTCGAGGCTTGCGCCGGCAACAGCACCAGGCGCGCGCCAATCGCCAACGGCGTCCAGATCTCCCAGACGGAGGCGTCGAAGGCCACCGAGGTACGTTGCAAGATCCGCTCGTTGGCATCAAAACCAAACGTGCGGGTCTGCCAGGTGATGTGGTTGACCAGCGAACCATGCTCCACCATCACCCCTTTCGGGCGGCCGGTGGAGCCGGAGGTAAAGATCACATAGGCCAGGTCATTCGGCCCGGCCACCGCGACCGGGTTGTGGCGTGGCTGTGCGGTCAACGACAGTGCGTCCAGGTCGACCTGTGCCACACCCGAATCCTCCAGCACCGTGCGGGTGGCTGCGTGGACCAGCACCGCCAGCGGCTGGCTGTCTTGCAGCGCCAGCGCCAGGCGTTGCGCGGGGTACTCGGGGTCGAGCGGCACATAGGCGGCACCCGACTTGAGGATGCCCAGCAGCCCGACAATCATCGCCAGGCTGCGCTCCATGCACAGGGCGACGCGTGCATCAGCCTGCACACCCAGGCTGCGCAAGTGATGCGCGACCTGGTTGGCCTGTTCGTTCAGTTCGCGATAGCTCAACGCCTGGTCGCCCAGCACCACCGCGACGGCATGTGGCGTGTGCAAGGCATGCGCCTCGATCATCTGCACCACGGTCAGATCCCGTGGGTAATCCGCATCGGTGGCGTTGAAATCCGAGAGCAACTGACGGGTCTGTGCTGGCGAGAGGATCGACAGTTGCTCCAACGCCCGTTGTGGCGCGTGCTCCAGAGCATCGACCAGCTGTTCAAGCAGGGTCACGAGGTAACCGCAGATCAGTTGCGGATCGACCGATGCAACCGTCAGTGCATCCAGGCTGAAGTCTTCGCCCAGGTCGTTGACGCTCAGGCTGACCGGGTAGTTGGTGCGCTCCTCGGACGTCAGGAAGCGCATGCCGCGCCATGCCTGCTCCATCTCGGCCGTCAGGCCGGCATGGGCGGCCGGGCTATGGCGATAGTTGAGCAGCGCACTGAACAGTGGGGTCGACTGCGCAACCCCACTGCAACGTTGTACCAGGGCCAGCGAGGCATGTTCATGCCCCAACAGGCCAGTCAGGCGTGCATGGGTCGCCTTGACGGCGGCCTGCACTCCCAAACCTTCGATATCGACCCGCAATGGCAGGGTGTTGATAAACATGCCCAGCGACCGGTCAGCGCCGTCCCCGCCCTGCATGCGGCCCATCAGGACGGTGCCGAACACCACCTGCCGCGAGTCGGACACGCTGCTCAGCACCTTCGCCCACGCCAGATGGAACACGCTCGCGGCGCTGACCCCCAGCAGCCGCGCCCGCGCCCTCAGGCGCCGGCTCAAATCGGCGTCCAGAGCCAGCGAGGCTTCACGGATGGCATGGCCTTCGCCTTGTACGTCCTGCAAACCGAACGGCAAGGTCGGCTCCTCGATATCGCCGAGCATGTCGCGGAAAAACGCTTCGTGCTCCTGCTCACTGAGCCCCAGGCGCGCCTGAGCCACATAGTTGCGATACGGGATCGGCGCCGCCAATGGCTCGGACAGCCCCAGCAGGCTGGCCTGCATTTCCTGGCTGACGACCTCCAGGGCCGTATGGTCCAGCGCCAGGTGATGGAACAACAGGATCGCCACGATCCGCTGGTTGGCGCGGTCTTCGGCGTACACCAGACGAACCAGCGGCGCCTGGCTGACCTCCAGGCGGTAATGCCGGGCATCAAAACGCTCATGCAGTTGGCTGAGAATATCGCCATCGGCCGGGTCCAGGTCCACTGCCTGTACCGGCAACTCGGCTTTGCGCCAGACGACCTGGGCGGGAATGGCCAGGTCTTCCCAGACCACGCCGGTGCGCAGGATGTCATGGCGCTCGATCACCGCCTGCAAGGCCTGGGCAAACGCCTGCAGACGCTCGATATCGTCGAATTCCAGCTGCGACTGCAGCAAGTACGGATCGCCCTGCTCCGCTGCGATGTGGTGGTACAGGATACCTTCCTGCAACGGTGCCAGGGCGTAGATATCCTGCACGTTGGCCACGCCGCCCGGCACGCTGGCGACGATGCGGTCTATCGCCGCCTGGTCCAGGTCCGCCAGGGGCAGCAGGTCCGGGGTGATGCGTACGCAATCGGGCGTGATCAGGTTGGCCGGTACGGCTACCTCACGCCCACTGCCCACCGCAGCCGCCAGCGCGGCCAGGGTCGGCTGGCTGAACAGCACGCGCACGTCGGCGCTGAGGTCGGCGCGGCGCATGCGTTCGATCAGGTTGACCGCCATCAGCGAATGGCCGCCCAGTTCAAAGAAGTTGTCGTGACGACCGACTTGCTCGATCTTGAGCACATCAGCCCAGATCTGCGCCAGTACGGTTTCCACCTCACCTTGTGGCGCTTCGTAGCCACGGCTGAGCAGTGCATCCTGGTCCGGTGCAGGCAGGGCCTTACGGTCGACCTTGCCATTGTTGGTCAGCGGCAGGCTGTCCAGGCGCACATAGGCGGCCGGCACCATGTAGTCAGGCAAATGGGCCAACAGGTAGTCACGCAGTGCTGTGATGTCGAGGTTTTCACGCTCGGTGAAATACGCTACCAGACGCTTGTGTCCCGGCTCGTCCTGACGAGCGAGTACAACCGCGTCCCTGACCTGCGGGTGCTCACTCAGGCGGGTTTCGATCTCGCCCAGTTCGATGCGGAAGCCACGGATCTTCACCTGCTGGTCATTACGGCCCTGATACTGCAAGGTGCCGTCGGCACGCCAGGCCACCAGGTCGCCGGTACGGTACATCAGCGCCCCGTCGCTAAACGGGTCGGCGAGGAATTTCTCCGCCGTCAGGTCAGCCCGGTTCAGGTAGCCCAGGGCAACGCCCTGGCCACCGATGTACAACTCGCCGGTCACACCAACCGGCACCGGTTGCTGGCGCGCATCGAGCACGTAGGCGCGGCTGTTGCCCACCGGACGACCAATCGGAATGCTGCCCTCGTCTGCCCGCGTAATCTCATGGGTGGTCGAGAAGGTAGTGGCTTCAGTCGGGCCGTAGCCGTTAAGCAGATGCTGGGGTGCACCGTCCTTGAGGACCCGAGCGATCACGTTCGGATCGAGCACATCGCCACCGACAATCAGGTAACGCAGTTGCGGGAAGACCGGCAACAATCCTTCGGCGTACTGGTGGAACAAGCCGGCGGTCATCCACAACACGCTGACTGCTTGTTCCTGCAACAGCGCGGCAAAGCCGGCCTGGGATAGCAATGTGTCCTGATCGACCACCACCACCGCGCCGCCATTGAGCAATGGCGCCCAGACATCCAGGGTACTGGCGTCAAACGCCGGGTTCGAAGCAAACGCCACCCGATCATGCTGATTGAAATCGGCATAGCCGTTGTTGATCACCAGGCGCGTGATGGCGCGGTGCGGCACCAGCACGCCTTTTGGCGTCCCCGTGGAGCCGGAGGTGTACATGATGTACGCCACCGTCTCGGCGGATTGCTCCAGTGCCGGGTTGTGATCAGGCTCAAGACTCAGATCCAGAGTATCCAGGTCCAGGCGACGAGCAACCTGCGGCGTCTCGATCGAGGCCGCCGTCAGCAGCAGAGCCGCCCCGCTGTCCGAGATCATGAAACCTTGACGGTCCAACGGCGCGTTGACATCCAGCGGCACATACACCGCCGCACATTTGCTGATTGCCAACTGGCTGACCAGCAGGTCCACGGAGCGTTCCAGCAAGATCGCCACGCGGTCGCCGGGCGCCACGCCTTGGCCGAGCAGGTGATGGGCCAACTGGTTGGCCCGTCGGTTCAATTGCGCATAACTCACGGCTTGCTCGCCATGCACCGCCGCCAGCGCCTGGGGAGCCGCCGCCGCATGGGCTTCGAACAGCGCGTGCAAGGTCAGCGTTTCGGGGTAGGCACGAGGAGCCGGGTTGAACTCGACCAGCACCTGGTGTACTTCGCTCGCCGGCAATACCGACAATTGCTCGAACGGCAGATCGGGGGATTGCTCCAGTGCCTGCACCAACTGCTCCACAACGGTGAGCAGGTAGTCACAGAGACGGCGCGCCTCCAGCGGCGAAACCACCAGTGCATTGAGATTGAATTGCTCGCCCAGGTCATCGACGCTCAAGGTGATCGGGTAGTTGGTGCGCTCTTCGGCGTGCAGGAAGTACATACCGTGCCATACCTGTTCGAGCGCGGCCATGTCCTCGACCACGCCAGTGTGCCGGTAGTTGAGCAAGGCGCTGAACAACGGCACGCTCGCCGGCACCCCGCTGCAACGCTGGGACAGCGCCAGTGAAGCATGCTCGTGCCCCAGTAACGCCGTCAGTCGCGCATGGGTTGCCTTGACGGCCGAGCGCACGCCCACTGCGTCGACATCGACTCGCAGCGGCAAGGTATTGATAAACATCCCCAGCCCACGGTCCGCCCCTTCACCGCCTTGCATGCGGCCGAGCAACACGGTGCCGAACACGACCTCGCGACGGCCCGACACGCTGCCCAACACCCGTGCCCAGGCCAGGTGAAACAGGCTGGCGGCGCTGACGCCGGTCTGGCGTGCCTGTTCGCGCAGGCGCAGGCTCAAGCCTTTATCAAGCAGGTGTGTGGCTTCGCCCACGCCATGCCCATCGCCCTGCACATCCTGCAGACCGAACGGCAAGGTCGGCTCATCGATATCGCTGAGCATCTCGCGGAAAAACCGCTCGTGCTCCGCATCAGTGCTGCCCAGACGTGCCTGCGCCACATAATTGCGGTAAGGCACCGCGTGCTTCAGCTGTTCGGCCTGACCCTGCAGCAACAGGTGCATTTCCTGTTGCACCACATCAAGGGCGGTATGGTCCATGATCAAGTGATGGAACATCAGCAACGCGACGATCCGCTGATTGGCCTCGTCACGGGCATAGACGATGCGCATCAACGGTGCCTGGGTCAGTTCCAGGCGATAGTGACGGGCATCGAAACGCTCACGCAGCTGGTTCACGACGTCATCGCCGTGCGGGTCGGCGGGCATTTCCTGCACCGCCAGCGCGGCCTTGCGCCACACCACTTGCACCGGGTTTTCCAGGCCTTGCCAGACGAGGCTGGTGCGCAGGATGTCATGGCGATCGATGACCGCCTGCAGCACCTCGATAAACACCTGGAAACGCTCCAGGCTGTCAAACCCATAACTCGATTGCAGCAAGTAGGGATCGCCGGTTTCGGCACGGATATGGTGGTACAACACGCCTTCCTGCAATGGCGCCAACGGGTAAATATCCTGCACATTCGCCGTGCCGCCCGGGATCTGGGCGACGATATGGTCGATGCTCGCCTGGTCCAGGGTCATCAGGGGTAGCAGGTCGGGAGTGATGCGTGCGCAGTCAGGCGTAATCCGGTTGGCTGGTACAACCACCTCACGCCCGGAGCCGACGGCAGCCGCCAACGCCGCAAGGGTGGGCTGGCGAAACAACACGCGTACATCGGCGCTGAGGTCGGCCTGGCGCATGCGTTCAATCAAATTGACCGCCAGCAGCGAATGGCCGCCCAGTTCAAAGAAGTTATCGTGACGCCCGACTTGCTCGACCTTGAGCACCTCCGCCCAGATCTGCGCCAACACGGTTTCCACTTCACCTTGTGGCGCTTCGTAGCCACGGCTCAGCAGGGCCTCCTGGTCCGGTGCAGGCAGGGACTTGCGGTCGACCTTGCCGTTGTTGGTCAGCGGCAGGCTGTCCAGGCGCACGTAGGCGGCCGGCACCATGTAGTCCGGCAACTGCGCTTGCAGATGCTCACGCAAGGATTGGATATCGACGTTTTCACGCTCGGTGAAGTACGCCACCAGGCGCTTGTGCCTCGGTTCGTCTTCACGAGCGAGTACCACCGCGTCCTTGACCTGCGGGTGCTCACTCAGGCGCGTTTCGATCTCGCCCAGTTCAATGCGGAAACCACGGATCTTCACCTGCTGGTCGTTACGCCCTTGATACTGCAAGGTGCCGTCGGCACGCCAGGCCACCAAGTCGCCGGTGCGGTACATCAGCGCCCCGTCGCTGAACGGGTCGGCGAGGAATTTCTCCGCCGTCAGGTCAGCCCGGTTCAGGTAGCCCAGGGCAACCCCCTGGCCACCGATG
Organism: Pseudomonas sp. R11F; assembly: GCF_050312575.1. Lineage (NCBI taxonomy): Bacteria > Pseudomonadati > Pseudomonadota > Gammaproteobacteria > Pseudomonadales > Pseudomonadaceae > Pseudomonas > Pseudomonas sp. R11F. The sequence goes on from NZ_JBNPJU010000077.1 coordinate 249,748, forward strand.
TACAACTCGCCGGTGACACCGACCGGCACCGGTTGTTGGCGAGCGTCGAGCACGTAGGCACGGCTGTTGCCCACCGGACGGCCAATCGGAATGCTGCCCTCGTCTGCACGAGTGATCTCATAGGTAGTCGAGAACGTCGTGGCTTCGGTCGGGCCGTAGCCGTTAAGCAGATGCTGGGGCGCGCCGTCCTTGAGGACCCGGGCAATCACGCTCGGATCGAGTACATCGCCACCGACAATCAGGTAACGCAGTTGCGGGAAAACCGGCAACAACCCTTCGGCGTACTGGTGGAACAAGCCGGCGGTCATCCACAACACGCTGACTGCTTGTTCCTGCAACAACGCCGCGAAATCAGTTTGGGACAACAATGTGTCCTGATCGACCACCACCACTGCCCCGCCATTGAGCAAAGGTGCCCAGACATCGAGGGTACTGGCGTCAAACGCCGGGTTCGAAGCAAACGCCACCCGATCCTGCTGATTGAAATCGGCATAGCCGTTGTTGATCACCAGGCGTGTGATCGCCCGATGCGGCACCAGCACGCCCTTCGGCGTACCGGTGGAGCCGGAGGTGTACATGATGTACGCCGCAGTCTCGGCGGATTGCTCCAGCGCCGGGTTGTGATCCGGCTCGAGAATCAGATCCAGGGTGTCCAGGTCCAGACGACGAGCCCCCTCCGGCACCTTGATCGAGGCTGCCGTCAGCAACAGAGCCGCCCCGCTGTCCGCAATCATGAAGCCTTGACGGTCCAACGGCGCGTTGACGTCCAACGGCACATACACCGCCGCACACTTGCTGATTGCCAGCTGGCTGACCAGCAGGTCCACGGAGCGTTCCAGCAGGATCGCCACGCTGGCACCCGGCGCCACACCCAGACCGATCAGGTGATGCGCCAGGCGGTTGGCCCGCAGATTCAGTTCGGCGTAGGTCGCCCGTTGCTCGGCATGCACGGCCGCCAATGCCGTCGGTTGTACGGCGGCAAGCGCTTCGAAAACCTCATGGACGGTGTGTGCCGCCGGGTATTCCCGTGCCGTGGTATTGAAGGTACTCAACACTTGCTCGCGTTCAGCCGCCGGCAGGATTGCCAGTGCCTGCAGCGCAGTCGTGGGGGCATGCTCCAGCGCGTGTACCAAGTGTTCCAGCGCCTGGTGCACAAAAGCGCACAGGCGTTGCGCACCGACTTGTGGCAGGGTCAACACCGTGAGACTGAAACCGTCGCCCCATTCATCAACGTTCAAAGTCAGCGGGTAGTTGGTGCGCTCCTCGCCGCCGAGCCCTACCATCCCTTGCCAGGCCTGGGCCTGCGCCACCCCGTCGCCGACACTGCTATGGCGATAGTTGAGCAGCGCACTGAACAACGGCAACGGCGCCAGCACCTGGCTGCAACGTTGCGCCAGGGCCAGCGCGGCATGTTCATGCCCCAACAGCGCGCTCAGGCGCGAGTGCGCCTGGCGCACACCGGCGCGAACGTCGCGACCATCCACATCGATGCGCAGCGGCAAGGTGTTGATGAAAATGCCCAGCGCCCGCTCCGCCCCTTCGCCACCGAGCATGCGCCCCATCAGCACCGTGCCGAAGACTACGTCTTGCTTACCGGTCACCCCGGCCAGCACTTGGGCCCAGGCCAAGTGAAACACGCTGGCGGCGCTGACCCCGAGGTGGCGCAACTGGCTACGCAGGCGCTGGTTCAACTCGGGGTCGATACGCAGGCTGGCCTCTTCGATCGCCTGGGCATCGCCTTGCACATCCTGCAAGCCAAAGGGCAACGTCGGCTCTTCGATGTCGCCCAACAGCTCGCGAAAGAACGCCTCATGCTCTTGTTCGCTGACACCCAGGCGGGCCTGGGCCACGTAATTGCGATACGGCACCGGCACCGGCAGCTCGGCTGTCGGGTCCAGCAAGTAGGCCTGCATTTCCTGGCTGACGACCTCCAGCGCGGTATGGTCCAGGGCAATGTGGTGGAACAGCAAAATCGCCGCCACCCGCTGATTGAGCGGGTCTTGGGCATACACCAGTTGCATCAGTGGCGCGCGAGCCAGGTCCACGCGGTGGTGACGGGCGCCAAAACGCTGCTCCAGCTGGGCCAGCACGTCCCCGTGGGCGGCGTCCACCGATACGCCTTGCACATCAAGCTCGGCCTTGCGCCAGACCACTTGCACCGGCGCTTGCAAACCCTCCAGCACGATGGCGGTACGCAGGATGTCATGACGATCGATCACCGCCTGCAGGGCCTGGACAAACGCTTGCAAACGCTGCGCGTCGGCAAAGCTGAAACGCGCCTGCAGCAAGTACGGGTCGCCCTGTTCGGCGCTGAGGTGATGGTAAAGGATGCCTTCCTGCAACGGTGCCAGCGGGTAGATATCCTGCACGTTGCCGACACCGCCCGGTACGCTGTCGACAATCCGATCAATGCTGCTCTGGTCCAACGTGATCAGCGGCAACAGGTCCGGGGTGATGCGTTGGCAATCCGCTTGAATACGGTTGGGCTCGACCGTCACTTCACGCCCCTGGCCGACGGCGGCGGCCAATGCCGCCAGGGTCGGCTGGCTGAACAGTACGCGTACATCGGCATTCAAACCGGCCTGGCGCATGCGACTGACCAACCCCACCGCGAGCAAAGAATGCCCGCCCAACTCGAAGAAGTGGTCATGCCGCCCCACGCGCTCGACCTTGAGCACCTCGGCCCAGATCTGCGCCAGGGTGCGTTCCACCTCGCCCTGCGGTGCCACATAGCTGCGGCTGAGCAGCGCGTCCTGGTCCGGTTCCGGCAGGGCCTTGCGGTCCAGCTTGCCGTTGGCGGTCAGCGGCATATGCTCCAGACGTACGTAGGCGGCCGGCACCATGTACTCCGGCAACTGCGCCTGCACAAAGCCGCGCAGGCTCTCGACATCCAACGCGTCATGCGCGGTGAAATAAGCGACCAGCCGTCCGTCACGGGCCAGCACCACCGCTTCACGCACCTGAGGATGGGCGGCCAGGCAGCTGTCGATCTCGCCCAGTTCGATACGTACACCGCGAATCTTCACCTGGTCGTCGTTACGCCCCAGGTATTCCAACGTGCCGTCCGCCAGCCAACGCACCAGGTCGCCGGTGCGGTACATCCGCGCCTGCGGGTCGGCACTGAACGGGTCCTTGAGGAAGCGTTCGGCGGTCATTTGTGCACGGTTCAAGTAACCCCGCGCCACCCCGGCACCCCCCACGTACAGCTCACCGGTCACGCCCAGCGGCACCGGCTTGAGTTGTGCATCCAGCACGTACGCCTGGGCATTGGCCACCGGCTTGCCGATGTGCAATGCCTGCCCTGCCGTGATCACGCCGGAGGTCGCCACTACGGTGGCCTCGGTCGGGCCATAGTTGTTGACCAGGGTAAAGCGTTGCGCCTGACTGAACTGGCGCAGACGGTCACCGCCGATCAGCAGGGTCTTGAGGGTCGGGTGTTGCAGGTTCTGGCTGAAGGCGTATTCGGCCACCGGCGTCGGCAGGAAGCTGACATCCAGCGGTTGCGCCTGCCACCAGGCCAGCAAGGCGTCGATGTCTTCGTTGCCCTGCGCCGCCGGCGGCAGATGCAGGGTCGCCCCTACGCACAGGGCCGGCCAGACTTCCCAGGCCATCGCATCGAAACCAAACCCGGCGACGCTGGAGGTATGGCTGCCGGCGTGCAGGTCGAACGCATCGCAATGCCAGTTGACCAGGTTTTCCACGGTCTGATGTTCGACCATTACGCCCTTGGGCAGACCGGTGGAACCGGAGGTATAAATCACATAGGCCAAGTGTGCCGGGGTCAGGCCGGCGACCTGTGGGTTGCCGCAGGCAGCACCGTGCAGCAGGCGGCTGTCGAGTTCCAGCACCGGCACCTGCAACGTCGGTAAACGCTGGGCCAGGTCCGGCTGCACCAGCACGGCAACCGGGGCACTGTCTTCGAGCAAGTAGCCGATGCGGTCCAGCGGGTGCGCCGGGTCGACGGGGACATACGCCGCACCGGCCTTGAGGATCGCCACCAGCCCGACCAGGGTGTCCAGGCTGCGCCGCGCGCAGATGGCCACGCGGTCGTCAGGCTGCACGCCCAGCTCGATCAGTTGAAAAGCCAGGTGGTTGGCCTGCTGGTTCAGCTCGGCATAAGACAGCGCCTGTCCGTCATACACCGCGGCGACCGCCTGCGGGTTGCGCTGCACGTGCTGTTCAATACGCTGGTGGAGCGTCAACCCACGTGGGTAGTCGATCTGGGTCTGGTTGAAGTCTTCAAGCACCTGTCGACGCTCAGCACTCGGCAGCACCGGCAGTTGATTGACCGCGAGCGTCGAGCCCTGCTCCAGCGCCTGCACCAGGTGTTCCAGGGCAACGTGCATGCGCTCGCAGAAACGTTGCGCGCCCAGCACCGGCAGCGCCTGCACGGTGAAAGAGAAGCCGTCCGCCAGTTCATCGACACTGAGCGTCAGCGGGTAATTGGTGCGCTTGCGCTCTTCCGTGTGGAAGAACTCGATGCCGCGCCAGGCCGTTTGGGCCTGTTCGGACGCGAGGTCATGCGCTTTATGACGATAGTTGAGCAAGGCACTGAACAACGGTTGCGGCGCGGCCACGCCGCTGCAGCGTTGGGCCAGCACCAGCGGCGCGTGCTCATGGCCAAGCAACGCCGTCAGCCGTGCATGGGTCGCCTTGAGCGCGGCCGGTGCGTCCTGCTCGCCGATGTCCACTCGCAGCGGCAAGGTATTGATCAGCATACCCAGCGCATGCTCGGCGCCTTCGCCGCTGTCCATACGCCCGAGAAATACCGTGCCGAAGACCACCCGCTCATTGCCGGTAACGGCCGCCAGCACCTGGCCCCACGCCAGATGACACAGGCTGGCCGTGCTGACCCCCTGCTGCCGCGCCTGGGCCCGCAGGCGCTGGCTCAACGTCGTCGGGATCGTCAGCGCGGCCTCTTGCAGCAAATGCCCATCACCTTGCACATCCGCCAGACCCAACGGCAGTGTCGGCGTGTCGACGTCGCCGAGCATCTCGTGGAAAAACGCTTCGTGCTGCTGCTCACTGACGCCCAGGCGCGCCTGCGCTACATAGTTGCGGTACGGCACCGGTTTGCCCAGTTGCGCAGCCTGGCCCAGCAAATAGTGCTGGATTTCATGCTGCACCACCGCCAACGCGGCGTGGTCGGACACGATGTGATGCAACATCATCAGGGCGAGCCAGCGCCCCGTCGCCGGGTCCTCGGCACACGCGATACGGATCAGCGGCGCCTGACTGAGATCCAGCCGGTAATGCTGATTGTCAAAACGCTGCTCCAGTTGCTGGCGGATATCGCCGACGGTCGGGTCCAGGGCGACTTCTTCGACCTGCAGGCGCGCCTGGCGCAAGACCACTTGCACAGGTTCGTCGAGCCCTTCCCACAACACCGCCGTGCGGAAGCTGTCGTGCCGGTCGACCACGTGCTGCAGGGCCTGGTTGAAATCGTCCAGGCATTGGCGGTTGTCCAGGCCGATCAGGCATTGCAAGACGTAAGGATCGCCCTGTGGCTCGGACAGGTGATGGAACAGCAGGCCCGATTGCAGCGGTGCCAGCGGGTAGATGTCCTGGATGTTGGGCGCGCCGCCGGGGATGCACGCGACGATGTGCTCGATAGTCGCCTGATCCAGCGTCATGAGCGTCAGCATGTCCGGGGTAATGCGCGTGCATTCGGCGGGGATGCGATTGGCCGGAATGGTGACTTGCCCGGCACGCTCTGCGCGGTACTCGCCGGCGTTGATCAAGGCGATCAACGCGGCCTTGTGTTCACGCAGCGCAGCCAGCACGCTGGGTTCCTTCAGCGCTTGCTTGTTGCCCTGCACCACGAGTTGCTCACCCTTGACTGCAAGTTGAACGTCTTTTTCTTTTAATGTCGCCAACAGTTCGAGAACACTCACAGGACCATCTCCATTCTTTCTGTAATTTCGGCGTATTCCCAGAGCGTGGGTTGCTCGAACAGCGCCTTGACGTTCGCATCGATGCCTTCCTGGCGGAGTCGCCCAATGAGGCTGACGGCCAATAACGAATGGCCGCCCAGTTCAAAAAAGTGGTCATGCCGACCGACTTGCTCAACGTTCAACAATTCGCCCCAGAGCCGGGCCAGGGCCATTTCCGTGTCGCTCACCGGCGCTTCATAGGCACGCACCCGCAGCGTCGCCAGGTCCGGCGCCGGCAGGGCCTTGCGGTCCAACTTGCCGTTGGGGCTCAGCGGCAATGCATCCAGATGCACGAACAGTTGCGGCACCATGTAGTCCGGCAATTGCGCCAGCAAATGCGTACGCAACGCCTCGGTCTCGGCCGGCGCGCCGGTGTAATAGGCCACCAGGCGCTTGTCGCCCGGCACGTCCTCACGGGCCAGCACCGTGGCTTCCTGGATATTCGGGAACTCGCCGAGGCGCGCCTGGATTTCCCCCAGTTCGATACGCAGGCCACGGATCTTCACCTGATCATCGTTACGCCCCAGGTACTCGATGTTGCCATCGGGCAGGAAGCGTCCAACGTCACCGGTGCGGTACATGCGTCCGGCGTTGAACGGGTCGTCGAGGAAGCGTTCGGCGGTCAGCTCCGGGCGGTTCAGGTAGCCACGGGCAACCTGCACGCCACCGATGAACAGCTCGCCACTGACACCCAGCGGCACCGGTTGCAGATGTTCGTCCAGCAGGTACATGCGCGTATTGGCGATCGGTTTGCCGATTGGCGTGTTATCCGGGGTGACCGGCCCTGCGCAATCCCACGCGGTGACGTCCACCGCCGCTTCGGTCGGCCCATAGAGGTTGAAGAGCGAGCTGGCCGGCAGTTGCTGCTTGAAGCGACGCACCACACTGCCAGGCAGTGCCTCACCGCTGCACATCACCCGCACCAGCCCGGCCGCCTGGCTGACATCGCCATGGGCGAGGAACACATCGAGCATGGAGGGCACGAAGTGCAGCGTGGTGACGCGCTCGGCCTGGATGATTTCGCATAGGTACTGCGGGTCCTTGTGCCCACCCGGGCGGGCCATGACCAGGCGAGCGCCGGTGAACAATGGCCAGAAGAATTCCCACACCGACACATCGAAGCTGAACGGGGTTTTCTGCAGCACCGTGTCGCTGGCGTCGAGGCCGTACTCTTCCTGCATCCACAACAGGCGGTTGACCACCGCGCTGTGCTCGTTGATCACCCCCTTGGGTTTACCGGTGGAGCCCGAGGTATAGATCACGTAAGCCTGGTGTTGCGGGGTCAACCCGGCAATCAGCGGATTGCTCGCCGACGCCTGTTGCCAGGTCTCCTGCTCCAGGTCCACCACCGGTACGCTGATTTCACCGAGCAGACCACGAGTCGCCTCTTGCACCAGCACCACGGCCGGCGCGCTGTCTTCGAGCATGTAGGTCAGGCGCTCCTGCGGATAAGCCGGGTCCAGCGGCACATAACCGCCACCGGCCTTGAGGATCGCCAGCAGGCCGATGACCATTTCGAGGCTGCGCTCGACGCAGATCGCCACGCGCGAATCCGGCTGTACACCCAGCTCGCGCAGGTGATGGGCCAGACGGTTGGCGCGCTCATTCAGCGCGCGATAGCTCAGCTGCCGGGTGTCAGACAACAGTGCAATGGCATCCGGCGTGCGTTGCACCTGGGCTTCAAACAGGCCGTGCAGGGTTTGTTGCAACGGGTAGTCGCGGGCCGTGTCGTTGAACGCCACCAGCAGCGTTTCGCGCTCCTCGGCCGGCAGCACCGACAATTGCTGCAAGGCCGTATGCGGTGCGGTCTCTAACGCTTGCACCAGGTTCTGCAAGGTGGTCTGCACATAATCCAGCACACGTTGGGCATCCACCGCGATGGCCTGTACGTTCAAGCGGAAACTGTCGCCTTGGTCATCGACGTTCAACGCCAACGGGTAGTTGGTGCGCTCCTCGCTGGCCAGGGTTTCGATGCCGACCCAGGCGTCACGGGTCTGGTGCATCACCCCATCGCTGGCGCTATGGCGATAGTTGAGCATCGCGCTGAACAACGGCGCCGGCGCGGCCACGCCACTGCAACGCTGGGCCAGGGACAGCGAGGCATGCTCGTGCCCCAGCAGCGCCGACAGCCGTGCATGGGTTGCACGCACGCCGTCTTGTGCGCTGTGCTGACCGAGGTCGACGCGCAGCGGCAAGGTGTTGATGAACATGCCCAATGCGCGGTCGGCGCCTTGGCCGCCCTGCATGCGCCCAACCAGTACCGTGCCGAACACCACATCCTGCTTGCCCGAAACCGCACCCAGCACCTGGGCGTAGGCCAGGTGGAACAGGCTGGCGACACTGACGCCCAGGGTACGCGCCGCCGCCCGCAGGCGCTGGCTGACATCTGCCGGCAGCACCTGCGTGACCTCGGCCACGGTGTTGCCGTCGCCCTGCACGTCCTGCATGCCGAAGGGCAAGGTCGGTTCGTCAACGTCACCGAGCATCTCGCGGAAGAAGCTTTCATGTTCCTGTTCAACGCCGCCCAAACGTGTCTGGGCCACGTAGTTGCGGTACGGCACCGGCGCGGCCAGCGGTTCGGTGGAACCCAACAGGCTGGCCGCCATTTCCCAACTGACCACCTCCAGCGCGGTGTGGTCCAATGCCGTGTGGTGGAACAACAGCACCGCCACTATCCGTTCGTTGAGTTCATCACGGGCATAGGCCAGGCGCATCAACGGCGCCTGGCTGACATCCAGGCGGTAATGCCGGGCATCAAAGCGTGCATGCAGCTGGCTCAGGATGTCGCCCTCGGCCGGGTCGAGCACCAGTTCCTGCACCGCCAGATCGGCCTTGCGCCACACCACTTGCGCGGGGGTGCTCAGGCCCTCCCAGACAATCCCGGTGCGCAGGATGTCGTGACGGTCAATCACGCCTTGCAAGGCGTGGGCAAAGCGCTGCAGACGCTCCACGCTGTCGAACGCCATTTGCGACTGCAACAGGTACGGGTCGCCCTGCTCCGCCGTGATGTGGTGGTACAGGATGCCTTCCTGCAACGGTGCCAGGGCGTAGATATCCTGCACGTTGGCCACGCCGCCCGGCACACTGGCGACGATGCGGTCGATCGCCACCTGGTCCAGGTTCGCCAGGGGCAGCAGGTCCGGGGTGATACGCACGCAATCGGGCGTGATCAGGTTGGCCGGTACGGCTACCTCACGCCCACTGCCCACCGCAGCGGCCAGCGCTGCCAAAGTCGGCTGGCTGAACAGCACGCGCACGTCGGCGCTGAGGTCGGCGCGGCGCATGCGTTCGATCAGGTTGACCGCCATCAGCGAGTGGCCGCCCAGTTCAAAGAAGTTATCGTGACGCCCGACTTGCTCGACCTTGAGCAGGTCGGCCCAGATCTGCGCCAGTGCGGTTTCCACTTCTCCTTGTGGCGCTTCGTAGCCACGGCTCAGCAGGGCTTCCTGGTCCGGTGCAGGCAGGGCCTTGCGGTCGACCTTGCCGTTGTTGGTCAGCGGCAGATGGTCCAGGCGCACGTAGGCGGCCGGCACCATGTAGTCCGGCAACTGCGCGTGCAGATGCTCACGCAAGGCTTGGATATCGACGTTTTCACGCTCGGTGAAATACGCCACCAGGCGCTTTTTCCCCGGTTCGTCCTCACGCGCGAGTACCACCGCGTCCTTGACCTGGGGGTGTTCACTCAGGCGCGTTTCGATCTCGCCCAGTTCGATACGGAAACCGCGGATCTTCACCTGCTGGTCGTTACGCCCCTGATACTGCAAGGTACCGTCGGCACGCCAGGCCACCAGGTCGCCGGTGCGGTACATCAGCGCCCCGTCGCTGAACGGGTCGGCGAGGAATTTCTCCGCCGTCAGGTCAGCCCGGTTCAGGTAGCCCAGGGCAACCCCCTGGCCACCGATGTACAACTCGCCGGTGACACCGACCGGCACCGGTTGTTGGCGAGCGTCGAGCACGTAGGCACGGCTGTTGCCCACCGGACGGCCAATCGGAATGCTGCCCTCGTCTGCACGAGTGATCTCATAGGTAGTCGAGAACGTCGTGGCTTCGGTCGGGCCGTAGCCGTTGAGCAGATGCTGGGGGGCGCCGTCCTTGAGGACCCGGGCAATCACGCTCGGATCGAGTACATCACCGCCGACGATCAGGTAACGCAACTGCGGGAAAACCGGCAACAACCCTTCGGCGTACTGGTGGAACAAGCCGGCGGTCATCCACAACACGCTTACCGCTTGCTCTTGCAACAGCGCAGCAAAATCAGCTTGGGACAGCAGCGTGTCCTGATCGACCACCACCACTGCCCCGCCATTGAGCAACGGCGCCCACACGTCCAGAGTACTGGCGTCAAACGCCGGGTTCGAAGCAAACGCCACGCGGTCCTGCTGATTGAAATCGGCATAGCCGTTATTGATCACCAGACGCGTGATCGCCCGGTGCGGCACCAGCACGCCCTTCGGCGTACCGGTGGAGCCGGAGGTGTACATGATGTACGCCGCCGTCTCGGCCGATTGCTCCAACGCCGGGTTGTGATCCGGCTCGTGACTCAGATCCAGAGTGTCCAGGTCCAAGCGACGAACGCTTTCCGGCCCCTTGATCGAGGCCGCCGTCAACACCAGCGCCGCACCGCTGTCCTCAATCATGAAGCCTTGACGGTCCAACGGCGCGTTGACATCCAGCGGCACATACACCGCCGCACACTTGCTGATTGCCAGCTGGCTGACCAGCAGGTCCACGGAGCGTTCCAGCAGGATCGCCACGCTGGCACCCGGCGCCACACCCAGACCGATCAGGTGATGCGCCAGGCGGTTGGCCCGTCCGTTCAGTTCGGTATAGCTGAGCTGTTGCTCGCCATGCACCGCCGCCACCGCCTGGGGAGCCGCCACCGCATGGGCTTCGAACAGCGCGTGCAAGGTGCAGGTGTGCGGGTAATCCCTGGCGGTGCCATTGAACGCCTGCAGCACCTGATGACGCTCAGCCGGCGGCAGTATCGACACACCGTTGAGGGGCGCCGATGGCGTATGGTCCAGCGCATCGATCAACTGTTCGATGACGGTATTGAAGTAAACACCGATTTTTTCCGCGTCCAGCGTGGCAACCGCCAATATGCTCAGGCTGAACTGCTCGCCCAGGTCGTTGACACTCACGCTCAGCGGGTAGTTGGTGCGCTCATGCACATCCATCACCGCAATGCCGCGCCAGGCATGCTGGTACTCGGCCTGCTCGGCCGCCGACGGCAGCGCACTGTGCCGGTAGTTGAGCAAGGCACTGAACAACGGCACGCTCGCCGGCACCGCGCTGCAACGTTGCGCCAGCGCCAGTGCGGCGTGCTCATGGCCGAGCAAGCCGCTCAGGCGGGCATGGGTGGCCTTGACCGCCGCCTGCACCGGCTGGTCATCGATATCGACGCGCAGCGGCAAGGTGTTGATAAACATGCCCAGCGCCCGGTCGGCGCCGTCTCCGCCCTGCATGCGGCCCATCATCACCGTGCCGAACACCACGCGGTCGGTCTGCGCGATAACACTCAGCACCCGCGCCCAGGCCAGGTGAAACACGCTCGCCGGGCTGACGCCCAGTTGCCGGGCATGTACACGCAGCCGGCGGCTCAGGCACGCGTCGAGGGTCAGTTCGGCTTCGTCGATGTCCGCCCCGTCATCCTCGACGCTCTGCAGGCCAAACGGCAGGGTCGGTTCCTCGATGTCCGCCAACATTTCGCGAAAGAACGCTTCATGCTGCTGCTCACTGACGCCCAGACGCGCCTGGGCGACGTAGTTGCGATAGGGCACCGTCGCTCCCAGGCGGTCGGCGTGATCCAGCAGATACGCCTGCATTTCATGCTGCACCACCTCGACAGCGGTGTGATCGAGCACCAAGTGATGGAAGACAAAGAACGCGACGATTGTCCCGCGTGCCGCATCATGGGCGTAGACCAGGCGCATCAGCGGTGCCTGGTTCAGGTCGAGACGGGCGTAGCGCGCCCGTACTTCGGCACGCAGTTGCTCGGCGACTGGCGTTGCGCCAGGGGCCGGCGTGAACGGCTCCACCGGCAATGGCGCATGGCGCAACACCACTTGCATCGGCTGCTCCAACCCTTCCCAGAGCACGGCGGTGCGCAGGATGTCGTGGCGTTCGACCACCTGTTGCAGGGCTTGGCAAAACGCCTGAAACCGCGCGCTATCCGCCAATTCGAATTGCGACGTGAGGACGTACGGGTCACGGTGCTCGGCCGACAAATGCAGGTAGAGAATGCCCTCCTGCAACGGCGCCAAGGGATAGATGTCTTGCACATTGGCCGCACCACCGGGCACCGCGGCGACGATCCGGTCGATGCTCGCCTGATCCAGTGTGGCCAGGGGAAGCAGGTCCGGGGTGATCCGGGTGCAGCCGGCCTCGATGCGATTGGCCGGTACCGCCACTTCGTGGCCGGCGCCCACCGCCGCCGCCAGGGCCGCCAGGGTCGGCTGGCTGAACAGCACGCGCACATCGGCGCTCAGGCCCGCCTGACGCATGCGTTCCACCAGGTTGACGGCCAGCAACGAATGCCCGCCCAGCTCGAAGAAGTGGTCATGCCGCCCCACCCGCTCGACCTTGAGCACATCGGCCCAGAGCTGCGCGAGGGTGGTTTCCACCTCGCCCTCCGGGGCTTCATAGCCTCGGCTGAGCAATGCTTCCAGCCCGGGCTCCGGCAGGGCCTTGCGGTCGAGCTTGCCGTTGGCGGTCAGCGGCAGGCTATCGAGCTGCACGTAGGCCACCGGTACCATGTATTCCGGCAACTGCACCTGGACAAAGCCACGCAGGCTCTCGGCGTCCAGCGCATCGTCGGCGGTGAAATAGGCGACCAGCCGCCCGTCACGGACCAACACCACCGCTTCACGGACCTGGGGATGGGCGGCCAGGCAACTGTCGATTTCGCCCAGTTCGATGCGTACGCCACGGATTTTCACCTGGTCATCGTTACGCCCCAGGTACTCCAGTGTGCCGTCCTCACGCCAGCGCACCAGGTCTCCCGTGCGGTACATGCGCGCTTGCGGGTCGCGGCTGAACGGGTCCTGAAGGAAGCGTTCGGCGCTCATCTCAGGGCGGTTCAGGTAACCCCGCGCTACCCCGGCACCGGCCACATACAGCTCGCCGGCCACTCCTTGCGGCAACAGTTGCCGTTGCGCATCGAGTACGTACACCTGCGCGTTGGCCACCGGTTTGCCGATGTGCAGGGGCTTGCCCGCTTCGATCAAGCCGGAGGTGGCGACGACCGTAGCTTCAGTCGGGCCGTAGTTGTTGACCAGCTTGAAGCGCCGAGGCGTGTGGAACTGACGCAGACGGTCACCGCCAATCAGCAAGGTCTTGAGCGTCGGGTGTTCCAGGTGCTGGCTGAAGGCGTACTCGGCCACCGGCGTCGGCAGGAAGCTCACATCCAGCGGCTGGGCGACCCACCATTGCAGCAGTGCGTCGATGTCTTCATGGGCTTGCTGCGCAGGCGGCAGGTGCAGGGTCGCCCCCGCGCACAAGGCCGGCCAGACTTCCCAGGCCATGGCATCAAAACCGAAACCGGCAACGCTGGACGTCTGGCTGCCAGCGTGCAGGTCGAAGGCATCGCAATGCCAGTTCACCAGGTTCTCCAGGGTCTGGTGTTCGACCATCACCCCTTTGGGCTGGCCGGTGGAACCGGAGGTGTAGATCACATAGGCCAGGTGCGTCGGGGTCAGGCCGGCCACGTGCGGGTTGTCGGCCGGCGTGGTGTGCCAGGCAGCCGAACTCAGATCGATGACCGCAACCGGCAGCCCGGTGACCAGGCCGGCGGTCGCCGCCTGCACCAGAACGGCCACGGGTGCGCTGTCTTGCAACAGGTAGGCAATACGCTCCTGGGGGTGCGCCGGGTCGACCGGCACGTAGGCCGCGCCAGCCTTGAGGATCGCCACCAGGCCCACCAGGGTTTCGACGCTGCGTCGAGCGCAGATCGCGACGCGATCGTCAGGGCCCACGCCCCGTTCGATCAAATGGCGGGCCAGTTGGTTGGCCTGCTCGTTGAGCTGTTGATAGCTCAGTTGCTGCGCGCCCTGGCGCACGGCCACCGCCTGGGGCAACGCCCGTACACGCGCCTCGAACCTGGCGTGAAGGGTCTGCCCACGCGGGTAATCCCTGGCCGTGTGATTAAAACCGACCAACTGAAGGCGCCGCTCTTCGGCGGGCACGATCGGCAAAGCCTGCATCGGCGTGGCGTGGCCCTGCTCCAGCGCCTCGACCAGGCTGTGCAGCGCGGTGAGCAGATAACCGAGGATGCGCGCCAACGGCATGCTGGCGACGCCTTGCAGTGTCAGGTTGAAATCTTCACCGACATCATCCACCGACAGCACCAGCGGATAGTTGCTGCGCCCCTCGCCGCCCAGCAGCTCGATACCGTCCCATTGCGGCCCGCTCGATGCCGACGCGTGGCTCTGGCGATAGTTGATCAAGGCACTGAACAACGGCGTAGGAGCGGCCACGCCGCTGCAACGCTGAGCCAGCGCCAGCGGCGCGTGCTCATGCCCCAACAGGCGCGTCAGGCGCACATGGGCGGCCTTGGCCGCGGCCTGTACGTCCAGTGCGCCCACATCCAGACGCAGCGGCAAGGTATTGATAAACAGCCCCAGCCCGCGCTCACTGCCCTCGGCACCGCCCATGCGCCCCATCAGCACGGTGCCGAACACGACATCGTCACGCCCGGAAATACGCCCCAGCACCTGGGCCCAGGCCAAATGATGCAGGCTGGCGACGCTCACCACCTGCTGCCGGGCATGGGTGCGCAGGCGTCGACTCAACTCGGCGTCGAGTCGATGCACCTGTTCGCCGACCTGCTCGTCGCCCTGCACATCCTGATGACCGAAAGGCAGGGTCGGCTCATCCAGATCGCCAAGCATGTCGCGAAAGAACCCTTCATGCTCCTGCTCGGTCGTGCCCAGGCGTGCCTGGGCCACATAGTTGCGGTATGGCACCGCCGCGCCGAGCTGTTCGGCATTGCCGTACAGACAGGCATGGATCTCCTGATACACCACCTGCATGGCCACATGGTCAATGGCGATGTGATGGAACAGCAACATCGCCACCCACCGCTGGTTGGCCGGGTCTTCGGCGAACACCACACGCAACAGCGGCGCCTGGCCCAGAGGCATATGCATCGAGCGGGTGTCGAAGCGTCGGTACAACTGCTCGGTGATCGGCCCTTCAGCCGGGTCGAGCAGCACCTCGTCGATCATCAGTTGCGACTCGCGCCAGACCACCTGCACCGGCTCATCCAGCCCCTCCCAGACAATGCTGGTGCGCAGGATGTCGTGACGGTTGACCACCTGCTGCAGGGCCTGGGCAAAAGCCTCCAGGCGCGGCCGCGTGGTGATCGCGAACTGTGAACGCATCAGGTAGAGGTCGCCTTGGCGCGCCGTGACGTGGTGGTAGAAAATCCCCTGCTGAAGCGCCGCCAGCGGGTAAATGTCCTGCACATTTGCGGTGCCGCCGGGCACCGTGGCGACGATACGGTCAATCGCCGGCTGGCTCAGGTTGACTAGCGGCAGCAGCGCCGGGGTGATCCGGGTGCAGTCGGGGCGGATGGCATTGGCCGGAACCTCGAGTTGCCCAGCGCGCTGCGCCGAGTAATCGCCGGCCTTGATCAAGGCGATCAGCGCGGCTTTATGCTCGCGCAGCGATGCCAGCACGCCCGGCTCGCTCAAGGCCAGCTTGTTGCCCTGCAACACGAGTTGATCGCCCTTGACGGACAGCTGCACATCCTTTTGCTTCAGTGTCGCCAACAGTTCGATAACACTCACAAGACCATCTCCATTCTTTCCGTAATTGCCGCGTACTCCCACAGCGTGGAGTGTTCGAACAGCGCCTTGACGTTGGCCTCGATGCCTTCCTGGCGTAAGCGCCCGATCAAGCTGACCGCCAGTAACGAATGCCCACCCAGCTCCAGGAAGTTGTCGTGGCGACCCACGCGCTCGACCTTCAACAACTCCGTCCAGAGCCGCGCCATGGCGGTTTCAATTTCGCCCTGAGGGGCTTCGTAGGCATGGGTGCGCAGCGCTCCCACGTCTGGCGCCGGCAGGGCCTTGCGATCAAGCTTGCCGTTGGGGCTCAGCGGCAGCGCGTCAAGGTGCACGAAGAGTTGCGGCACCATGTAGTCCGGCAATTGCTCCAACAGATGCGCACGCAGCGCCTCGGTGGCGGCCGGCACGCCGGTGTAATAGGCCACCAGGCGTTTGTCGCCCGGCACGTCCTCACGGGCCAGCACCGTGGCTTCCTGGAGATGCGGGAACTCGCCGAGGCGTGCCTGGATTTCCCCCAGTTCGATGCGTACGCCACGGATTTTCACCTGGTCATCGTTGCGGCCCAGGTACTCGATGTTGCCATCGGGCAAATACCGAGCAACGTCACCGGTACGGTAGATTCGCCCAGCACTGTAAGGGTCCTTGAGGAAACGCTCGGCGTTCAACTCGGGACGGTTCAGGTAGCCTCGGGCAACCTGCACGCCACCGATGAACAGCTCGCCACTGACACCCAGCGGCACCGGCTGCAAGTGCGCGTCGAGCACGTACATACGCACGTTGCCAATCGGCTTGCCGATCGGGGTGTTGTCCGGGGTAACGGCGCCGTTGCAATCCCACGCCGTGACCTCTACCGCCGCTTCGGTGGGGCCATAGTGGTTGAACAAGGCGCTGCCCGGCAGTTGCGCCTTGAAACGGCGCACCAGGCTGCCCGGCAAGGCCTCGCCGCTGCACATCACCCGTACCAGCCCGGCCGCCTGGCTGACATCGCCATGGGCCAGGAACACATCGAGCATCGAGGGCACAAAATGCACCGTGGTGATCCGTTCGGCCTGGATCACCTCACACAGGTAGGCCGGGTCTTTGTGCCCACCGGGGCGAGCCATGACCAGGCGCGCGCCGGTGAACAGCGGCCAGAAGAATTCCCACACCGACACGTCGAAGCTGAACGGGGTTTTCTGCAGGAGCGCATCCGAGCCGTCCAGGCGATAGGTGTCCTGCATGCACAGCAGGCGGTTGACCACCGGGCTGTGTTCGTTGATCACGCCCTTGGGCTTGCCGGTAGAACCTGAGGTGTAGATCACGTAGGCCTGATGCTGCGGGGACAATTGGGCAATCAGCGGGTCGTTTGCCGGTTGGTGCTGCCAAGTGACGTGCTCCAGGTCGACCACCGGCACGCCGACGTCACCGAGCAAGGCGCGGGTAGAGCCTTGTACCAGGACCACCGACGGCGCGCTGTCTTCCAGCATGTAGGCCAGGCGGTCCAGCGGATACGCCGGGTCCAGCGGCACGTACCCGCCGCCGGCCTTGAGGATCGCCAGCAGCCCGATGACCATCTCGACGCTGCGCTCAACACAGATGCCGACCCGCGACTCCAGTTCTACGCCCTGTTCGAGCAGATGATGGGCGAGACGGTTGGCATGTTGGTTCAGCTCACGATAGCTCAGGCGCCGGCCGTCCGCCTGCAGCGCAATCGCGTCCGGCGTGCGTTGCACCTGGGCTTCGAACAAGCCGTGAATCGTCTGTTGTACCGCCTGGTCCCGGGCGGTGTCGTTGAAGCGCTCCAGCAGGGTCTCACGCTCGGTTGCCGGGATCACCGAGAGGTGCCGCACGGCAGTGTGCGGCGCCGTCTCCAGCGCCTCCACCAATTGCTGCAAAGCAGTCTGCATGTAGGCTGCTACGCGCTGGGCATCCACGCCGCTGGTCTGTACGCCGAGCAGGAAGCCTTCGCCTTGGTCATCCACCGACAGCATGCACGGGTAGTTGGTGCGTTCACGAACTTCCAGCACCTGCGCGCCGGACCAATACTGCGGCCCTTCGCGCTCCAGCAACGGGCTGTGTCGGTAGTTGAGAATTGAACTGAACAGCGGCGACGAAGCCGGCACGGCGCTGCAGCGCTGCGCCACCACCAACGGTGCATGTTCATGCCCCAAGAGTGCCGAGAGCCGGGCGTGTACAGCGCGCACCGCGGCACGCACGCCTTGCTCATCGATGCTGACCCGCAGCGGCAAGGTGTTGATGAACATGCCCAGCGCCCGGTCAGCGCCGTCGCCACTTTGCATGCGCCCCAGCAACACGGTGCCGAACACCACATCATCCCGCCCGCTGACGCTGGCCAGCACCCGCGCCCAGGCCAGGTGGTGCAGGCTGGCCGCGCTGACACCCAAGTGGCGCGCCTGCGCCCGCAGGCGCCGGCACAGCCCAGCTTCGAGCTGGATCTTGGCTTCTTCAGCCGCGAGCCCGTCACCCTGCACTTCCTGCAGGCCGAACGGCAGCGTCGGCTCGTCGATGTCGCCAAGCATTTCGCGGAAGAACTGTTCGTGGTCGGCCTGACTGACGCCCAACAGCGCCTGCGCCACGTAATTGCGGTACGGCATTGCCGCGTCCAACTGCGCAAAACCGTCACTGCGGTAGGCAAGGACCTCCTCGCTGATCACATCCAACGCCGTGTGGTCCATGGCAATGTGGTGGAACAGCAACATCGCCAGCCAGCGCTGGTTGGCCTCATCGTGCACGTAGGCCAGGTGCAGCAGCGGCGCCTGGCTCAACTCCAGCCGCACCCGGCGCGGGTCGAAGTGCGCGTGCAATTGCTCCAGCATGGCGCCCCGGGCCGGATCGAAATGCAATTCTTCGAGGGGCAGCTCGGCGTGGCGCAGCACCACTTGCACCGGCTGTTGCAGGTCCTCCCAGTAGATCGCGGTACGCGTCATGTCATGCCGGTCAATCACGGCCTGCAGCGCCTGGATGAAGGTCTCGAGCTGCGCGCGACTGTCCAGGCTGAAGGTCGCCTGCAACAGGTAGGGGTCGCCCTGCTCGCTGGTGATGTGGTGGTACAAAATGCCCTGCTGCAACGGTGCCAGCGGGTAGATGTCCTGTACATTGCGCGCCCCGCCCGGCACCCGCGCGACGATACGGTCGAGGGTGTCCTGCCCGAGGTCGATCAGGCTCAGCATGTCGGCGCGGATGTGTGCGCAATCCGCCGGGATACCGTTGGCCGGCACCTGGATTTCACTGCCGCCCCCCACCGCTGCCGCGAGGGCCGCCAGTGTCGGCTGGCCGAACAGCACGCGCACGTCGGCGCTCAGGCCCTGTTGGCGCATGCGTTCGATGAGCTTGACCGCCAGCAGCGAGTGGCCACCCAGTTCGAAGAAGTTGTCTTGGCGCCCCACGCGGGTCACACCCAGCAGCTGGCTCCACAGTTCCGCCAGGGTGGTCTCGATGGCGGTGTGCGGGGCTTCATAATCACGGCTGGCGAACGCCTCGACATCCGGCACCGGCAAGGCGCGGCGGTCGAGCTTGCCGTTGGGCGACAGCGGCAGCGCGTCCAGATGCACATAGGCCGCAGGGATCATGTAGTCGGGCAGCAGCGCCTGCAGATGCTCGCGCAGCACGTCGACACCCGCAGGCTGCGCCTCGGCATGGGCGGTGAAATAGGCCACCAGGCGCTTGTCGCCGGGGCTGTCTTCGCGCACCAGCACCGCCGCATCGCGGATGCCCGGATGCTGGGCCAGGCGCGCTTCGATCTCGCCCAGTTCCACACGGAAACCGCGGATCTTGATCTGACCGTCGTTACGCCCCAGATAATCGATTTGACCGTCGGCCTGGTAGCGCCCCAAGTCACCGGTTTTATACAGGCGGCCGTGGGGCATGAAGGGGTCGGCCAGGAAGCGTTCGGCGGTCAGGTCATCGCGGTGCAAATAACCACGGGCCACGCAGGCGCCGCCAATGTAGATTTCACCGGCAACTCCCAACGGCACCGGTTGCAGGTGTTCGTCGAGCAGGTAGATCCGCGTATTGGCCACGGGCACGCCAATCGATGGCAGCACCGGCCAGGACCGCGCATCCCCCTCCAGGGTCAGGGCCGTGGTGACGTGGGATTCGGTCGGCCCATAGTGGTTGTGCAAGCGGCAGCCAGGCAGGCGCTGGAACAGCTCGCGCATCGGTTCGCTGATACGCAGTTGTTCACCGGCGGTGATCACATCCTGCAGCGCACAGGGCAAGCGCCCCAACTCGGGCGTCTCGGCCACGGCTTCGGCCAACGCCTGCAGGGCAATGCACGGCAGGTACAGGCGTTGCACGCGCTGCTCGCAGAGATGTCGGAACAGTGCGCGGAAATCCAGGCGCAAGTCACCCGGGATCAACGACAGCTCACCGCCTGCGCACAGGGTGCTGAAGACCTCCTGGAAGGCCACGTCAAAGCCCAATGCGGCAAACTGCAGGGTGCGCTGGGCCGGACGGCCATCGGCCAGGGTTTGCGCAATCTGCCACTGCATCAGGTTGACCAGCGGCCCGTGTGGCATGGCGACGCCCTTGGGCTGGCCGGTGGAGCCGGAGGTGTAGATCACGTAGGCCAGGGCCTCGGCATTCAGGCCCGCTACTTGCGGGTTGTGCGCGGGCTGCGCAGCGAGGCCGTCAACCGCATCCAGCAACAAGGTCGGCACGCTGCACGGGTGGAAACGTTGCGCCAGGCGCTGCTGGGTCAGCAAGGCCCTGGGTGCGCTGTCTTGCAGCATGTACCCCAGGCGTTCGTCCGGGTACGCCGGGTCCAAGGGCACATAACCCGCGCCGGCCTTGAGAATCGCCAGCAGGCCGGCGACCATTTCCAGGCTGCGCTCGGCGCAGATCGCCACACGGTCATTGGCGCCGATGCCGTCGGCGATCAGGCGGTGGGCAAGCCGGTTGGCCAGGGCGTTCAAATCGCCATAGCTGAGCGACTCGCCGGCATAGGTCACGGCGATCGCCTCCGGCTGGCGCTGCGCCTGTGCTTCGAACAGCGCGTGCACGGTTGCCGTGAGCGGATATTGGATATCGACGGCGTTGAAGTCGGCCAGCAGTACCTGACGCTCAGCGTCCGGCAGGATCGCGAGGCTATGCAACGCTTGATCCGGCTGGTGCTCCAGGGCGTCGGCGATGGCTTCGAGTACGCGGTGCATGTAGCCGCAGATGCGCTGCGGGTCGACGCCGGCCACGGCCTGCACGCTCAGGCCGAAGTCATCGCCGAGGTCGTCCACCGACAACATCAGCGGGAAGTTGGTGCGTTCTTCGCCGCCGACCATTTCCACCCCGCCCCAGACCAGGGCCTTGCCGGCATCTTCCGCCGATTGTGCGCCGACGGCGGCATGCCGGTAGTTGAGCAAGGCGCTGAACAGCGGTGTCGGTGCCGCCACGCCACTGCAACGTTGTGCCAGGGACAGCGGCGCATGTTCATGGCCAAGCAAGGCGGCCAGGCGCGCATGGGTGGTTTTCAGCGCACGTTCGACACCCTGGTCGCCCGCCTCAACGCGCAATGGCAAGGTATTGATGAACATACCGAAGGCACGGTCGGCGTCTTCGCCGCTGCTCAGGCGGCCCATCAACACGGTGCCGAACACCACGTCGCGGCGTGCGGCCAGATGCCCGACTACCTGACCCCAGGCCAAGTGGTACAGGCTGGCATTGCTCACGCCCAGGCGCCGGGCCTGGGTGCGCAAGCGCTGCCCGAGCAGCTTGGCCACCGGCACGCTGGCTTGGGTCACGCCCTGGCCATCGCCCTGCACATCCTGCAAGCCGAACGGCAAGCTCGGCTCGTCGACGTCGCCCAGCATCTCGCGGAAAAACGCCTCGTGGGCGGCCTGGCTGGTGCCCAGGCGGGTCTGCGCCACATAGTTGCGATACGGCACCGACGGCGCCAACCGATCACCGCGACCTTGCATCACGGCCTCGATTTCCTGGCCCAGCAGCGCCAGCGAGGTCGCGTCATCGATCAGGTGATGGAATTGCAGGACCGCAACACAGCCGCTACCCGGCAGGTCTTGGGCGATATGCAGGGCCATCATCGGCGCGCGGGTCAGGTCCATGCGCGTGTGACGTGGGTCAAAGCGCTCAGACAGTTGCGTGGCCACCGCTCCCTCTGCCGGATCGAACTGTACTTCCTGCACGGGCAGGCGTGCCTCGCGCCAGACCACTTGCACCGGCTCGTCGAGACCTTGCCAGGCCACCGAGGTGCGCAGGATATCGTGGCGATCGATGACCTGTTGCAGGGCCTCGACAAAGCTCTGCACCTGCTCGCGACTGGACATGCGCAACACCGCCTGCAACAGGTAGGGGTCGCCCTCGGTGCTGGCCTGGTGGTGGAACAGGATGCCTTCCTGCAACGGCACCAGCGCATAGATATCCTGTACGTTGGCGACACCGCCGGGGATGCCGGCGACCACGCGGTCGATCTGCTCCTGGGGCAAACGCGTCAGGGGCAACATGGCCGGAGTGATCCGCGTGCAATCGGCCGGGATCGCATTGGCAGGCACCTGTACCTGGTGTCGGCTGCCGGCGGCAGCGGCCAGCGCGACCAGGGTCGGCTGGCCGAACAGCACGCCCACATCCGCGTTCAGGCCAACCTGGCGCATGCGCTCGATCAGCTTGACCGCCAACAGCGAGTGGCCGCCCAACTCAAAGAACTGATCATGCCGCCCTACCTGCTCGACGCCCAAGAGTTCGCTCCAGAGGCGCGCCAGGGTGGTTTCAAGCTCACCTTGCGGCGGCGCGTACTCGCGTCGCGCAAAGGCTTCGGTATCCGGCGCCGGCAAAGCCTTGCGATCCAGCTTGCCATTGGTGGTCAGCGGCAAACTCTTCAACAGCACAAAGGCGCTGGGCACCATGTACTCGGCCAGGGACACGCGCAGCTGCGTGCGCAACTCGGCGGCCGATGGTTCAGCGCCGTCGGTGGCGATCACATAGGCCACCAGGCGCTGGTCTCCCGGCTCATCCTCGCGGGCGATCACCACCGCTTCGCGCACGCCTTCACAGGCGGCCAAGCGGGCCTCGATCTCACCCAGCTCGATACGGAAACCACGGATCTTCACCTGGTCGTCGTTACGCCCCAGGTAGTCGATGCTGCCGTCCGCCAGCCAACGACCCAGGTCGCCGGTACGGTACATACGTGCGCCCGCAGTGGTGGCAAACGGATCGTCAAGGAAGCGTTCGGCGTTCAATTGCGGCCGGTTCAAGTAACCACGGGCCACGCCCGCGCCACCCACGTACAACTCACCTTCCACGCCGTGCGGGACGGGCTGGCCCTGTGCATCGAGGATGTACAGGCGCAGGTCCGGTATGCGCCTGCCAATCGGGCTCGTGCCGACGCGCTCGGCGTCAGCGGCGGTCAGTGCGCGATAGGTCACATGCACGGTGGTTTCGGTGATGCCGTACATGTTCACCAGTTGCGTACCGGCGTTGCCTGGGCGTGCGTACCAGGGCTTGAGAATCCCCGGCTCCAGGGCTTCGCCGCCGAAGATCACCTGGCGCAGGGAGTGCTTGAGTTCGCTCTGGCCCTGGGCCGCAATCAATGAACGGAAGGCACTCGGCGTCTGGTTGAGGATGGTCACCCCGGCGTTGCACAACAGCGCATAGCAGGCGTCCGGCGAACGGCTGGTCAGCTGCGGCACCACCAGCAACTGCCCGCCATGCATCAGCGCGCCCCAGATTTCCCAGACCGAGAAGTCAAACGCAAACGAGTGGAACAGTGCCCACACGTCTTGCTCGTTGAAGCGGAACCAGCCCTCGGTGGCGCTGAACAGGCGCGCCACGTTGCAGTGTTCGATCATCACCCCCTTGGGCAAGCCGGTGGAGCCGGAGGTGTAGATCACGTACGCCAGGTTGGCCGAAGTCAGGCCCGGGACGTGGGGATTCTGAGTGGACTCACCCTGGCAATCGCCGCCGTCCAGTTCGAGCACCGGCACCGACACCTCGGCCACCCGGGCACGGGTCGCCTGCTGCACCAGCACCGCTACCGGCGTACTGTCTTGCAGGGTGTAGCTGATGCGTTCCTGCGGGTACGCCGGGTCAATCGGCACGTAACCGGCCCCGGCCTTGAGGATGCCGAGCAGGCCGACGATCATGTCCAGCCCGCGCTCGACGCAGATCGCCACCCGATCATCCGGGCGCACGCCCAGGCTCAGCAAGCGATGCGCCACCTGGTTGGCGCGGCGGTTCAAGTCGCCATAGCTCAAGTGTTGGCCGTCGAAAATCAGCGCTGTCGAATGGGGCCGCGCTGCCGCCTGCGCCTCAAACTGCCCATGGAGAGTGGCATGGCTGGGGTACGTGCCGACGTCGGCATTCCAATGCTGCATCAGCGCACGGTCGGCTTCGGTGGTCAACGAAAACTCAGCCACGGCCAGATCGGCATTCTCCAGGGCCTGCTCGAGCACGCGGGTAAAGCGCTCGGCCAGGGTCTCGATATCATCGGCGTTGAAATACGCTTCGTTATAAACGTAGTGCGCCCACGCCTTGTCCTTGTGATTACTCGCCCGCAGGTGAAACGCCAGAGGCATCTGCTCGTGGTTGTTGGTGACTTTGAGCAGGTGCCCGCCCTGCTCGGCGAACTGGTACAGGTGGTCGTCCTGTTCGTAAGACAGAGTCAGGTCGAACAGTTGGCCACCTTCGGTCCGAAGGTTCATGCCGCTCAAAGGGAAGCGTTGGTGGCGATAATCCTGCTTGAGTGCATCGCGTACCGCGCCGACCAGGGCGCTGAAGGTCAGCTCGCGACCGAGGCTGAAGCGCACGGCGCTGACCTGGGTAAACAGACCCAAGGTGGTTTTGAACTTGGCCGAGCGGTTGAGCAACGGCAAGCCCACCACCCATTCATCGCGCTGGCTCACACGCGTGAAGTAGACATACATGGCCGCCAGCAACACGTGGTAGGTCGAGGCCTGGCAGGCTTTCGCCAGCTCTCCCATACGATCGTGCAACACCACCGGGAACGGCCGCACATAGTGCCGGCCAGGGGCTTTGCCCTTGGCATGCTGGTTCTGATAACGCGGGGCAAACAGCGCTTCGGGCAGGGTCTGATACTTGTGCTGCCAGTATTCGCGATCCTTTGCATAACGTGCCGACTCGCGGTAACGCAGGTCGTCATCAATGAAGTCGACATAGGAGCTGGCCTGCATGTCAGGCTGTCGCGCCTCGGCCAGGTCGCTGTAGATGCCGCCCAGCGATTGCAGCATTTCACCGAAGGCCCAGCCGTCGAGAATGATGTGGTGGGCCTGGCTGGCGAAGTAGTAGTGCGCCTCCCCCAACTTGATCAGGAAAAAGCGAAACAGCGGCGCCTGGGTCAGCGAAAACGGACGGGCCATATGCTCGCCCATCCATACCAACGCGGCGCTGACAGGATCGGCGTGTTCAGAGAGGTCTAGCAGCGGAACCTCCACCGGCACAGTTGACGCGATACATTGCAGCGGCACGCCATCGGCATCGGTGGCTTCCAGCAGCGTGAGGCGCAGGGCGTCGTGCTTGGCCACCAGCAACTCGGCGGCGCGTTGCATCCGCTCGGCGTTGATCGGGCCGTTGAGCTCCAGGTAAGAGCCGATGTTGTACAGCGGCGATTCAGCCTGCGTGATCTGGTCCAGCCAGATGGCTTTCTGCGCGGCGGTCAGCGGGAATGTCTGCGGCAACTGCACGGGCGAATTCATGCGATCACCTGCGCGGTAAACCCTGCCACGGCAAGGTTGCTTGATAGGACTTTTTTCGCGACAAGGTCGCCCATGGCCACTGCAGAAAAACGTTTCATAAAAGCCTTCTCAGAGTTTTGTCAGTGCCACCTGGGTCACAGCGCAGCAGCGAGGGAAATTGAGGCAAAAATCGTTAAAAACGTCAGACCAATGGGCAACTCAATATGCCTATACGGCCTCGTACGCCGGATAAAAAAGCCGCCCACAGCGTGACCTGATAAGCGCATTGGCAAATTTAATCATCGGCGTTTTTGGCTGTATGTCACCCGAATCCCGGACAATCACGGGACACGGAAATATTTCGAAATTTCTCAATTATCTTTTTGATATTTAAGAATTTTTAAAAACAAAAAAGCACGACACCGCTAGTTATTAAAACTATAGGTGTCGTGCTTGGGGAAAGGCGTCGGCATCGCCTGGATCAGGCGCGACGGTCCTCGGCGACAAGGCTTACATCGGAGACGATATGGCCGTCGACCAACTTGACGATGCGGTCAGCCAATTGGAAGTATTGATCATCATGCGTAATGATCAGCACGGTCTTTCCGCGACGCTTGAGCTCCGGCAGCAACTCTTCATAGAAGAAGCGCTTGAACGGAGGATCCTGGTCCGCCGCCCACTCATCAAGGACATACACCGGGCGATCTTCCAGGTAGGCACACACCAGGGCCAGGCGTTTTTGCTGGCCGTAGGACAGCTCTTTGGTGGTGGAATACCCCAGCCCTTCGATCTTGATTTTTTCCGCCAGGCCCAGTGCGGCCAGGTACTTCTGCGCCTGGGCCGGATTGACCTCCTCGCCTTCAGGACCGATCAGGCGGTTGAACAGATGGAAGTCGCTGAATACCGCGGAAAACAGGTCACGGTAGTCACTGCGGGTTTCATCGTTGACGGCGACGCCGTCGAGCAATATCTGCCCGGCCTGGGGCACGTACAACCCGCATAGCGCCTTGACCAGGGTACTTTTGCCGCAACCGTTGCCGCCGATGATGTAGATCAACTCACCGCTGTTGATGGTCAGGTCGACCGGCCCCAGCGCGAAACCGTTCTCCGCGTCGGCGCCACGATAGTTCATCACCACCCCCTTGAGCGTGATCTGGCGCCAGTGCTTCTTGTGCTCCAGGCGCAGGACATTGGTGTTATCCGGCTCGTCCTGTTCGGCGTGGTGTTCGTTGATCAGGAAACCAAATTCGGCGAGACGGCTGACCGCAATCCGCCCTTGCGCCACGACCGGCATTGCACCGATCAGCAACCCCAGCGGTCCCAGGATATACATCACCGTCAACACGCTGCCGGTCATCACTTGACTGTCAGCCACCATCAGCAACGGCAACGCGAACACCAGGCTGCCGATCAGCAGTGACTGGGTGACCAGCCCCATGTTTTCCGCACCGAGGTACCACATATGCTCGATGAAATTGAAGCGCGCCACCCGCGTGGACGACTCCTTGATGGCAGAGCGGCCAAACCAGCGACGGCGAATGCCGTTGAGCTTCAACTCCTTGAGGCCGAAGACCAGCCCGTGCGTGTGTTCGTTGAAAGCGGTGAACTCATCACGCACGCGGCCGGTGAACTTTACGCCGCCGAGAAACAGGAAGACGTACAGAATCGCACCCACTGCCAACAACGCCAGGGTTAACGCAAACACCGTCCACGACAGGTAAGCCAGGTAAGCCAGGCCGCACATGAACACCGTGCATTCCACCAGGACCACGGGCATCACCAGCAGCGTCGCATTGAGCTGCGGAATATCGGTGGTCAGCAGCGTCAGCACATTGGGCGGGCCGCGCCGATCCACTTCTTCGAGGGGCGAAGAAAGGATTTTCTGGCACAACGCTATGCGCAGGCGCGTCATCAATTTCATGTTGGCGTACGCGGGAAACAAGGTCGCGCCGTTGCGAAACGCCAGCGCCACCACACTCAAACCGACAAACCAGTACAGCAAGTGCAACCGCGATCCCTGCTCGTAGATCGCCTGGTTGATCACGTTCACCACCGCGATCGCCGCCACGCCGCTGACGATGCCGGTGACCACTGAAAAGAAGGCCAGCCAGGGATGATTTTGCCAAAGCAGGCGCAAGACCGAGCCCGGCTTGGGCGGCTTCTCATGCTCTTTATTCATGGATTAACTCCTCAAATACACTCAAGACCGGGCAAGGCCCGTCAGGCAAACCGCTGCGACTGGCCAGGGTGCCGGAGCCGCAAGTGTACGGATTGCCCGGAATTCGGCTGTCCCCGAAAGCCTGTACAAAGCGTTGAGTGAGGCAAATCCATGAGGGGCAAGCGGCTGAGACCTGAATGTCCCCGCTTTCTATTACAGACCGTCGCGCAATGAGTGGGCCTAATACGGACCCGAGTTGAACCCTTCAGGAGTGAACGATGGCTGCACTGCTCGCTCACCAACAACTTATAAAAACGGCGCCATCAAGGATGATTGGACTATGGATCTGACCAGCAGTATTCGAAATGCGGACAGCCCACACTTCTATTTCATACTCGGCGAGTTGATCTCCAGTACTGACCAGGATCACTTCGCACTCAACATGCTCAAGCTGATCGACAAACTCTTGCCGGTCACGGCGTTGACGCTCAGCGAATGGACACTCGATAAGTCAAACGCTCAACTGACCGACATCAAGCCCTTGGGCAATGCCGGCGACCCCGCCGACTTCCCTGCGCCCGACGCAAGCCTTCCTGCCCATAACCCTCAATTGCTCAAGGAGGTGCTGGAGATGGAAGGCTCGCTGTTGATCCGTATGAACACGCGCGCCAAAGGTGCAGCCGGCAAGGGCACGCGCCGTGCGGCGCACCAGTGCACGCTGGCGTCACGCGACGGCAACCGGCGCTGCGTGGTGACCTTGTATCGGTCGCCCACGCACAAGGATTTTTCCTTGAGCGAATTGTCGCTGCTCAAGAACCTCTCCGAAGCCCTGCTGCCGCTGATTGAAAATTATGCCCAGTTCAGCCGCCAGAGCTCACTGCGAAAAATGGGCAGCTGGATGGCGACCCTGGTCACCCATCAGGAACCCACGCACATTCATCGCGAATTTCAAAAGCGCCTGACGTTGTGCGACATCACCCTATCGACCCGCGAACAGGAAGTTTGCCTGGGTTTGCTCAACGGCAAGACGGTGCCGGAAATAGCAGAAACGCTGCAGCTGAAAAATAGCTCTATCGAAACCTACCTCAAGCGTGCAACCGCAAAGCTTGGGGTCAGCGGCCGACATGGATTGACCCGATGGATGGTCGGCGCCTAGCGCAACTCAAGCAACGGGCGGCTACGCAGCCACCCGTGCCCCTTTTCAAATGAGGCTGGCTCATGAACAAGTTTGCTTTTTCTCTGGTAACGGTTGCAGTGGCACTGGGCGGCTGCTCGCTCATCCCCGATTACCAGCAACCGGCCGCGCCCGTGGCGCCACAGTATCCCCAAGGCCCGGCGTATGCCGCTGCCGCTGGGACGGTCAGCGAAGAAGCGGCCAGCCAGGGATGGCGCACACTGTTTCGCGACCCGGCCCTGCAGCAACTGATTCAGACCGCCCTGACCCAGAACCGCGACCTGCGTGTGGCCGCCCTGAATGTCGAAGCCTACCGCGCGCAGTACCAGATACAGCGCGCCGACCTGTTCCCGGCGATTTCCGCGGGCGTCGGCGGTACCCGCCAGCGTGTGCCGGCGAGCATTACCCGCACCGGCAAAGCGGCAATCACCTCCACCTATTCGGCGACGCTGGGGATGAGTGCGTACGAACTGGATTTCTTCGGTCGCGTACGCAGCCTCAGCGAGCAGGCGATGCAGGCTTACCTGGCCACCGAGCAAGCGCGCCGCAGCGCGGAACTGAGCCTGGTCGCCAGCGTCGCCAACGCCTACCTGACTTGGCGCGCCGACCAGGAGTTACTGGTGCTGACCCGCCAGACCCTGGCCTCCTACGAGGAAAGCCTGCGCCTGACCACCCGCAGCCTGGCGGTGGGGACCGCGTCGTCACTGGACGCCGCACAGGCGCAAACCAGTGTCGAGAACGCCCGCGCCAACCTGGCCCGCTACGAGCGTCAAGTGGCGCAGGACCGCAACAGCCTGACGCTGTTGATCGGCGGCGCACTGCCGCCATCCTTGCCGGCTCGACCGCTGGCCAGTGACTTGATCGCCCAGGTGCCTTCCGGCCTGCCGTCGGACCTGCTGCAGCGCCGGCCCGATATCCTGCAGGCCGAATACCAGCTCAAGTCCGCCAACGCCAATATCGGCGCGGCCCGTGCCGCTTTCTTCCCCAGCGTCAGCCTGACGGCGAATGCGGGCGCCTCCAGCTCCCAACTGTCCAGCCTGTTCAAGGGTGGCTCGGGCAGTTGGACGTTCCAGCCCCAGATCAACCTGCCGATCTTCAATGCCGGCAGCCTGCGCGCAAGCCTCGACTATTCCAAGCTGCAGAAAGACATCGGTATCGCACGGTATGAAAAAGCCATTCAGACGGCGTTCCAGGAAGTCTCCGATGGCTTGGCGGCCCGCCAGACCTATGACGATCAACTGAGCGCGCAACGCGACCTGGTGCGGGCGAACCAGACCTATTACGACCTCGCGCAACGTCGCTATAAAATCGGCGTGGACAGCAACCTGGTCTTTCTCGATGCACAGCGCTCGCTGTTTTCCTCGCAACAGACGCTGATCACCGACCGGTTGGCGCAACTGGTCGCCGAGGTCAACCTGTACACCGCCCTGGGCGGCGCCTGGGGAGAACCGACCCGCCTGGCCGTTGCCGAGACGCGCCCATGAGCACCTTCGAGCCCGGGCAATATGTACGCCTGCGCTCGGGGGGCAAGAGAATGCTGGTCAAACCAGCCCAGGACAGCACGCACCTGCCCAACACCACGCTGGTGCCCTGTGAATATCAAGAGAAAAAACGCACGGTCGTAGGGTTTTACATCGCCGCCAACCTCAAGTTGGCGGACGCGCCGCCGAAGGCGTCACGCGAGTGAGCACGTCGGCGCTCTGCATCAGCCCCAAGCTTGAGCTGACTTCAAATCACAACCGGACAGTTGTTGATTCATTCAAATTCTAAAGGATTGGAATATGAGCAAGATTGATTTTTCCTCAGTAAAGAAACTGGCGAACGATGCAGCGTCGTTGATGCCGTCAATCGCCGGCAAGAAAATCCTCATGGGGTTCTGGCACAACTGGCCGGCGGGTTCCAGTGACGGTTACCAGCAGGGGCAGTTCGCCAACCTCAACCTGGTGGACATCCCCAAGGAATACAACGTGGTGGCTGTGGCCTTCATGAAAGGCAACGGCATTCCCACGTTCAAGCCTTACAACCTGTCGGACGAAGAGTTTCGTCGCCAGGTCGGGGTGCTCAACAGTCAGGGCCGCGCCGTATTGATCTCCCTCGGCGGTGCCGATGCGCATATCGAGTTGCATGACGGTGACGAGCGACCGCTGGCCAGGGAAATCATCCGCCTGGTGGAAACTTATGGTTTTGATGGACTGGACATCGACCTTGAGCAGAAAGCCATTCACACCGCCAACAACAAGACCGTTTTGCCGGCTGCGCTGAAACTGGTGAAGGATCACTACGCGGGCGAAGGCAAACATTTCATTATCAGCATGGCACCGGAGTTCCCGTATCTCGTCACGACCGGGGCGTACGTCGCCTACATCCAGGCACTGGAGGGTTACTACGATTTCATCGCGCCGCAGTACTACAACCAAGGGGGCGACGGTGTGTGGGTCCAGGAAGTCAACGGCGGAAAGGGTGAGTGGATTGCCCAGAACAATGATGCGCTGAAAGAAGACTTCCTGTTTTATCTGACTGAAAGCCTGCTCACAGGCACTCGTGAATACATCAAGATTGCCGCCGACAAGTTCGTGATCGGCTTGCCTAGTAATGTCGATGCGGCGGCGACCGGGTACGTCATTGACCCCGCGGCGGTGAGCAATGCCTTCAAGCGCCTGGATGCGGCAGGGTTGTCGGTCAAGGGGCTGATGACCTGGTCGGTGAACTGGGATGACGGCCTCAACAAGCAGGGAACCCACTACAACTGGGAGTTCCGCAACCGTTACGCATCATTGATCCACGGCGACAGTGGCAATGAGCGGCCGTCGGCGCCGGGGAGCTTGTCTTCCCCAGCCCAGACGGAAGTCAGCGTGTCTTTGAACTGGAGCGCTGCCAGCGGTGTGCGCCCGATCGAGTTTTATACCTTGTATCGCAATGGCAGCCCGGTAGGCCAGACCGCCGCGTTGACCTTTACGGACAATGGCCTGACAGCGGATACCCAGTACAGCTATTTCGTCACCGCCACCGATAGCCAAGGCAACCAGTCGTTGCCGAGTGTCAGCCTGAACGTCAAGACCGCAGGTGGAATGACTGACCCGCAATACCCGGAGTGGCAACTGAATCATCACTATCGCAAGGACGATGGGGTGACGTATGAAGGCAATCGCTACGCGTGTATTCAGGAGCACACCTCCAATAGCGGTTGGGCCCCGAATGTTGCCTTTACCCTTTGGTCCAGGGTGGCGATTCAACGGCGGGCGTGATCCGCCGCAGACGATAACCAAGAG
This sequence comes from Pseudomonas sp. R11F, assembly GCF_050312575.1. Classification (NCBI taxonomy): domain Bacteria; kingdom Pseudomonadati; phylum Pseudomonadota; class Gammaproteobacteria; order Pseudomonadales; family Pseudomonadaceae; genus Pseudomonas; species Pseudomonas sp. R11F. The sequence continues at coordinate 281,705 of NZ_JBNPJU010000077.1, forward strand.
GACGCATTGCCGGCCGCATAAACAAAATGCCCGTACCTTTCGATACGGGCATTTTTGTTTATGTGCCTGGGCTGATTATCACGTGTGAAGCAATAAACCCTTCGTGGCTTTTTCCACGGCTTTTTTGGGCCCTCGAATACCGATCCCAACCAGGTTCAGATGCTGGGGGTCTTCTGCCAGAAATGCCTCACGGTTCGCCTGATCGTGGCCGGTTGAAAACATCGCAAAGACGTAGGGCACTATCGTGATATCCCGTGCCAGAGCTACGCGATGGGCAGTCTGGAGGCCCGCCAGATCGGCTTCGAATATCAGCATCGGCTGGCCCAGCATTTTTGCATAAAGGTGGCCATTCGCATCGGCATAGGCGTCGCCCATGGCTTCGGGAGCCGCCGACGCGATACCGGTTGCAAGAAATGCGACGACGTTCAAACGCTGCCAGATCTTCAAGTCGTTGCGCACGATGATCGCGACTTTGGTGTCGAACATTAGCGGCTCCAATACCGTTTTCATTGGGGGCGGGATTAGCCGGTATTATTCGCAGCAATGACGTCAGCGGCTAGAACGTTTGTGCATGCCCGCTGCGCGGCGCGCACCTCATAGGAGAAACCTGACGGTTGTTAGCTGAAACAACGTTCTTGCAACACGCTTTTCACCAGCGTGCGCGTCACCGACAAAACCTCTTCTACCTGCCTATCAAGCGCTGCTGGGGAGGCTGCGTCTTCCAGTTTGAGGACGCGCAGCGGGTGACCGCAGACTGATCCCAGCCAGGTGAGACGGGGTATCGGGCTGACTTCGACATCCAGTAAAAAGCAGCCCTTGGATACACCGCGCAGCAGTTGGCTGGCCTGACAGGGGGTTGCCGGCGCCGAGGCTGTCGGGTTGGAGCCCGATTGCAGCCAGTCGAGCATAAATGCCCTCGATTGCCGGACCGCCAGGTAGGCGACCTGATCCCAGTCGTCAATCGCCATGTGCAACGCGTCAATCAGGTATTTGGGCAAAGCGGCGCTGGTCACGATGACCACCCCGGTATCCGCCAGGGGTTCTTTCACCCAGATTGCAGACTGTGATATCGCATGCATGGTGGTACTCCCGGCAGGATTCTGGACGACTCCAGGCAGCGTTACGTTTAACCGTTACGGAACAGGAAGCTGTAGGCGTTCAGCGCCGGCACCCCGCCCAGGTGTGCGTAAAGCACTTTCGAGCCTTCGGGGAATTCACCGCGACGCACCATTTCAATCATGCCGTGCATCGATTTACCTTCGTACACCGGGTCTGTCAGCACCCCTTCAAGGCGGCCGCACAGGCGGATGGCCTCCAATGTGCCTTCGTTGGGCAAGCCATATTCGGGGTAGGCAAAACGCGTATCGAGCACCACATCCGCCTCGGTAATCTCTTGACCCAGCTCCACCAGCTCAGCGGTGTGTCGAGCGATACGCAGGATCTGTGCCTTGGTCTGTTCCGGCTTGGCCGAAGCATCAATACCAATCACTTTCCTGGAACGACCGTCGGCAGCGAAACCGACAACCATGCCCGCCTGCGTACTGCCGGTCACCGAGCAGACCACGATGTAGTCAAACTGGAAGCCCAGTTCTTTTTCCTGCTGCCGCACTTCTTCGGCAAAACCGACGAAGCCCAGGCCGCCGTAGGGGTGCTCGGAACAACCCGCCGGAATCGGAAAGGGTTTGCCACCCTGCTCCACGACATCACTCATGGCCTTTTCCCAACTTGGCCGAATGCCAATATCGAAGCCTGCTGCGTCAAGCCGCACGTCAGCGCCCATGATGCGCGACATCTCGATGTTGCCTACGCGGTCATACACTGCGTCGGAATAGTTCACCCAGTTTTCCTGCACCAGTACGCACTTCATGCCCAAGTGAGCTGCGACCGCAGCGACCTGGCGGGTCTGGTTCGACTGAATGCCACCGATGGACACCAGCGTATCGCAGCCTTGCTCGATCGCTTCGGGAATGAGGTATTCGAGCTTGCGCGTCTTGTTCCCACCAAAGGCCAGGCCGCTATTGCAGTCTTCACGTTTGGCATACAGCTCGACCTTGCCCCCCAGATGTTCACTCAGGCGCTTCAAGGGCGTGATGGGAGAAGGACCGAAGGTCAACGGATAACGTTTAAAACGATTCAGGTTCATGACTGTGCTCCTTGATAGTGGATATCCAAGCGCCAGGCCGAGAGAAAGAGGCCACATTCCGGGCTCTTTCAGGAGGGCTTCGATGAGTTAAATACTAAGAAGAATTCAGAAAATATGTGTTGCAAGTTTTTGCCATTTGGAAAAACATAATTTCCAGAAATTCACATCACACACACTTTTAATGTGTAAAACACGATATGAAAGCAACAAATAATCGCAACAAGCCGGGCGCTACAGCCCCAGAGCCGCAGCCACTGGATCGAACCGACCGCGCGATTCTCAAGGCCCTGCAACGAGATGCCTCCATCTCCAATGTGGCGCTTGCAGAGAAGGTGAAATTGAGTGCCCCGGCCTGCCTCAGGCGTGTCGAGCGGCTCAAGCAGGTCGGCCTGATCAAAGGCATCGTCGCACTGCTGGACAATGACGCGCTGGACGCGGGGATGGTGGTCTTGATCGGTGTCGTGCTGGACCGCTCCACACCGGAATCTTTCGCCGCCTTCGAGGCGGCCGCACAAAAAGTCTCCGGCTGCATGGAATGCCATGTGGTGACGGGAGAGTTCGACTACTTCATGTTGATACGGACCAAGGACAGCAACAGTTTCAACCGGCTCCACGCGGAGCAATTGCTTTACCTGCCCGGCGTTCGCCAGATTCGGTCATTCATGGGGCTGCGCCAGGTCCTGTCGACGACCCAGATTCCGTTTTGAGGCTTGAACCAGATTCGAAAGGCTGCGCGTTTTTCGTTGATCGGCGAGTTCCCGCCAGAGCCTGCCTGGAATCTGAGCAAAAAAAAGCCACTCGATTGAGTGGCTTTTTCTTTGTGTCTGGAGCGGGAAACGAGACTCGAACTCGCGACCCCGACCTTGGCAAGGTCGTGCTCTACCAACTGAGCTATTCCCGCTTGGTGTTGCGCATTCTATAGATTTATCAGAACCCGTCAACCTCTTGATTCAAAAAAGTTTATTTCTTTTCAACGGTAGTGCGCAGATGAGGCCAGGCAGCGCGCAAGTATTGGAGCATGGACCACAGGGTCAGGCCGGCCGCAATCAGCAGCAAGGCGTAGCCAATGAATACCCAGAACGAAAAGTCCGAAGGGTTGGCCAGCAGGATCACCAGGGCGAGCATTTGCGCGGCGGTTTTCCATTTACCCAGGTTCGATACGGCAACATGGGCGCGGGCGCCGATTTCGGCCATCCATTCGCGCAGGGCCGAAACGACGATCTCGCGACCGATGATCACCGCGGCCGGCAAGGTCAGCCACAGGTTACCGTGCTCCTGCACCAGCAGGACCAGGGCCACCGCGACCATGAGCTTGTCTGCCACCGGGTCGAGGAACGCGCCAAACGGCGTGCTCTGTTCCAGGCGGCGGGCCAGGTAGCCATCGAGCCAGTCGGTGGCGGCGGCAAAGGCAAATACCGAACTGGAGGCCGCATAGCTCCATTCGTAAGGTAAATAGAACAGCAAAATAAAAATTGGAATAAGCAGGACGCGTAGAACGGTGATCAGATTAGGGATATTCATCGGCACAACTGGCTACGAGGTGAGAAGGCATTCTATTCGCTGTGCAGATTCGCATAAATCAACTCAGCGAGCTTTTTACTGATACCGGGTGCTTTGGCTATTTCGTCAATGCTGGCACGGGACAGCTCCTGCAAGCCACCAAAATGTTTAAGCAGGTCGCGACGCCGTGTCGGGCCAACCCCCGCCACCCCTTCCAGGGTTGAGGTGCGCCGGGTTTTGCCACGCCGGGCGCGGTGACCGGTAATGGCAAAACGGTGGGCTTCGTCGCGAATCTGTTGAATCAGGTGCAATGCAGGTGAGTCGCCCTTCAAAGTGAACTCATGGGCGGCATCATTCAAGTACAACGTTTCGAAACCGGCCTTTCGCGTGGTGCCCTTGGCCACACCGAGCAGGATCAGATCGGGCACCGCCAGTTCGTTGAGCACGTCACGCGCCATGGACAACTGGCCCTTGCCGCCGTCCACCAGCAGAATGTCGGGCAGCTTGCCCTCGCCGTCCTTCAATTTGCTGAAGCGTCGTGTGAGCGCCTGATGCATCGCGGCGTAGTCATCGCCGGCGGTAACGCCTTCGATGTTGTAGCGCCGGTAATCGGATTTGATCGGGCCTTCCGGCCCGAACACCACACAGGAGGCCACGGTGGCCTCGCCGCTGGAGTGGCTGATGTCGTAGCACTCCAGGCGCTGCGGTGGCTCGTCCAGGTGCAGGACCTCTGCCAGGGCGTCAAAGCGTGCGGCAACGTGCTGTCGATTCGCCAGGCGTGCGCCCAGGGCCTGCTCGGCATTGGTCACGGCCAATTGCTGCCAGCGCGCCCGGGTGCCGCGTACCCGATGGCTGATATCCAGCTCACGACCACGCAGCTCGTGGATGGCCTCGATCAGCGTGGGAAAGTCTTCATGCACCACGTTGACGATCAGCTCCGACGGCAAGTCGCGCTCCGGACTGCTGACATAGTACTGGCCCAGGAACGCGGCCATGACTTCGGCGACGTCTTCGTCGATGCCGGTCTGCGGGAAGAAATTCTTGCTGCCCAGCACCCGCCCGCCCCGCACGCTGATCAGGTGCACACAAGCACCGCCCGGGTTGACGAAAGCGGCGATCACATCGACGTCACCGCTGCCACCTTCCATGCTTTGCTGGTCCTGGACGCGACGCAGCAGGGAGATCTGGTCACGCAGCTCAGCGGCGCGTTCGAAATCCAGGGTATTGGCGGCTTGCTCCATGGAAACCGAGAGCTCATCGGTGAGTGCATTACTGCGCCCCTCAAGGAACATGACGGAATGGCGAACATCCTCGGCATACTCCGCCGGCTCCACCAGGCCCACGCAGGGCGCCTTGCAGCGCTTGATCTGGTATTGCAGGCACGGCCGCGTGCGGTTCTTGTAGAAACTGTCTTCGCACTGACGCACAAAAAAGGTCTTTTGCAGCAAGCTCAGGCTTTCACGAATCGCACCGGCACTCGGGTACGGGCCGAAATACTTGCCCTTCTGCTTCTTCGCGCCCCGGTGAATACTCAGACGTGGGAAGGCGCCGTCAGATAAAAACACGTAGGGGTAGGATTTGTCGTCACGCAGCAGGATGTTATAGGGCGGACGCCATTCCTTGATCAGCGTCTGCTCAAGCAGCAGCGCTTCAGTCTCGTTGGCGGTAATGGTGGTTTCGACCTGGGCGATACGCGCCACCAGCGCAGCGGTTTTCGTCGCGAGACCGGTCTTGCGAAAGTAGCTCGCCAGGCGGTTCTTCAGGTTCTTGGCTTTACCGACATACAGCAGCCGCGCCTCGCTGTCGAACATGCGGTACACGCCGGGGCGGCCACTGCAGGTGGAGAGAAAGGCGCTCGGATCAAACGGTGTGGTCATGTCAGGCGCTGGCGTCCACCATGCCGTGGCGCACCGCGAGCAAGGTCAATTCAACATCACTGCTGATGGCAAGCTTCTCGAAGATACGATAGCGGTAGGTGTTGACGGTTTTTGGCGACAGGCACAGCTTATCGGAGATGGTCTGCACCTTCTGGCAACCCACGATCATCAAGGCGATCTGGATTTCCCGTTCCGAAAGTGCATCAAACGGCGAGTCACTGGTGGGCTGAAACGATTTGATCGCCAACTGCTGGGCGATCTGCGGGCTGATATACCGCTGGCCGGCAAACACCAGGCGAATGGCTTGCACCATCTCCGCCAGGCCCGCGCCCTTGGTCAGGTAGCCCGCCGCGCCTGCTTGAAGCAGGCGTGTTGGAAACGGGTCTTCCTCGCACACGGTCACCACCACGACTTTGATGTCCGGATGGCTGCGCAACAATTTGGTAGTGGCACCAAGACCGCCGATCCCGGGCATCTTGACGTCCATCAAAACCACATCGGGTTTCAACTCCCGGGCCTTGATCAGGGATTCCTCCCCCGATTCGGCCTGGCCGACTACTTGCAGGCCATCGATGTCAGCCAGCATTCGTGTAATGCCTGTACGAACGAGATCATGGTCATCGACTACTAGCACCCTAATCAAGCAGACACCTCGCGATATGGTCTTATAGGTTGCTGAACACCTTAGCAAAAAACCAAGGCGCAGACCTAGCTGCAAGCGTCATATATATAGAGTTTGGATACATAGCGGCCACACAGCGCGACGCGATTAGCGCAGTTTGCTGTGAGAACGGTCAGGATTTACGGGGGTGCGACCTGTTTTTTTCCTGTTCAACCCAACGCAGCGGTCAGGAAGGTGAGCGACAGACCCTTTCCATCCGCCAGAAGCAGCCTTCGTCACCGACGATACTCAAACCCATGCGCTGATAAAGCCGCCTGGCCGGGTTTGTCTTGAACACGGTCAGGCGCAGCAGACCCTGCTCGCGAGCCTTCAGCGCCATCTGCGCCAACACCCAACTGCCAGCACCTTGCCCGCGCGCACCGTCGAGCATATGCAACTCGCGGATGTACAACGCCGCGCTGTCACAACTCACGCTGATAAAACCCATGACACGCTCATCGCGGCAAACCAGCCAGTTTTCCCGACAGGCCCAGGCGGTATCAAAGCCATTATCCGACCATGACAAACCATACTGCAGGTAATAGTGGTTCATCGCCTCGTAGGTCAGGGTCCGGGCAAACAAGCGGTCCTGAGAGGTCGCTTCGCGCAGGTGAAACCCCATGAGGTTGCGCTCCTTCAACTCAAAGGTCGACTGCGTAGCCACTCCAGCCGCCGTCGGTGCGTTGGGCAACCAGGAGTGCATCGCCAACCCCCGGCGCGGCAGCCACCAGGCGCCCCTCGGCGTCCCAAATGGCACTGCGACCGGCGCAAGCCCAGCCGCCAGACGGGCCACCGTGGTTGGCCATTAACACCAGCAGGCCATGTTCAACAGCATAGCCCTGGAGCAAGGCACTGTCCGTCGCATAGCCGCCTTCGCTGATCAGCACGCCGGCGGCGTACACACTGGCGCCGGTTTGCGCGGCCTGGCGTGGATGGCTGGCGTGGGAGAAGTCAGCGCAAACCGCCAACGCAATCCGCTCGCTCCCGAACTCAAGCGCCCGGCCACCCTGCCCCGCGACAAATGCCACCTCTTCGCCTGGGTGCAGATGTTGCTTGGTGTAGACCGCCAATGAACCGTCTGCCGCCAAAACCAGTGCACCAATCGATACGCCCGCCTCTGGCGCCAGCCGGATCGGCATCCCGACCACCACCGTCAAGCGCAGTTCACGTGCGCTGTCGCGTAGCGGTGCCAGCACCCGATCGTGTGGATCAATCGCCAATGCCGCGGCCAAGGACGGCTCATACCCGGTCAACGACAACTCCGGAAATACCAGGCATTGCACACCACGCTCGGCTGCCGCCTGCATGAAGACCAGGTGCCGTTCGATATTGGCCGCGACATCACCCGCGATGGAAATCGATTGAGCCGCAGCAAGGGTCAAGGCATTCATGGTTACATCCAGGCAGTCATCAAGGTTCTGTGAGCATATCTCGGCCCATAGTCGTCAGTCCTCTCAGGCAATAGAAATTACTGATTGAATCCACCCGTGCGCCTCTAGTAAGCTCCTCCCATCTTTCGGAGACACACCATGTTGCAACTCACCCACACTCAGGTTTGCCCTGCTGCCAGCGCCCAGCGCTCGGTATCGGCTGCCCGTGTGAGCGGTTCGAGCGCAGCTGTAAGCTTTTATTTTGGGTATTGGTTTAGCCACTGGCGCGCCTGATACCTGAAATCGGCGCCCACTACTCAAGGGGTCGCCTACCAGAGAAATCTAAACCCCCGGTCGGCTCCCCGACCGGGGGTTTTGTTTTTTCAGGCCCCACTTATTTTCGGAACACTCAAGGAAATCACGACATGAACTACGCCACCTATTACCGCTACGACACCTGCACTGCCTGGCGATTTAGCAAGCTCCGTTCGGGACAGCCTGCCGCCTCCGATCGGTCACCTATTGGTGGCAAGCCAACACACGCAGCCAATACGGCCAATTGTCGAACACCCCAGTAGGGCAGAGCGCGCGGGAACAACCCGCCGCTTGCCCAGGAAGCCTTGAATATGAACTCCTCCGTCGCCGCTCTGCCCGTTTCGAACCTCAACAGCGCCAATGAAGCCCTGACTCAGCGTCTGCCCAGTTCCCTGGATTTAAAGCACCAGTTGCCTCTCAGCCCGTTCCTCGTTGAACAGATCCACGCCCATCGCCAAGCCGTGCGCGCCATTCTCAATGGCGAAGATTCACGCTTGCTGGTGATTGTCGGCCCGTGTTCGATCCACGACCCGGAATCGGCCATGGAGTACGCACGCAATCTGCAAAAGCTCGCCCGGGACGTCAGCGACCAGATGCTGCTGGTGATCCGCGCCTACGTCGAAAAACCGCGCACCACCATCGGCTGGAAAGGCCTGGCCTACGACCCACACCTGGACGGCAGCGATGACATGGCCACCGGCCTCAGTCTGTCCCGCGAACTGATGCGCGAAATGCTGCGCCTGGGCCTGCCGGTCGCTACCGAACTGCTGCAACCCATGGCTGCGGGCTACTTCGATGACCTGCTCAGCTGGGTCGCCATCGGTGCACGTACCACTGAATCGCAGATCCACCGCGAAATGGCCAGCGGCCTGGGTATGCCCGTGGGCTTCAAGAACGGCACCGACGGCGGCGTCGCGATTGCCTGTGATGCAATGCGCTCGGCGTCTCACCCACACCGCCATTTCGGCGTCGACAGCCAGGGCCATCCGGCGATCATCCAGACCCCCGGCAACCCCGACACGCACCTGGTGCTGCGCGGCGGTCATCGTGGGCCGAACTACGATGCGCAAAGCGTGGCGCAGGTGAAGCACGACCTGGCCAAATCCAAGGTGGCGGCGCGGATCATGGTTGACTGCAGCCATGCCAACAGTGGCAAAGACCCGCTGCGTCAACCCGCCGTATTCAACGACGTGCTGGAGCAGCGCTTGCAGGGCGATACCTCGCTGATCGGCATGATGCTCGAGAGCCATTTGTTCGAAGGCTGCCAACCGCTGAGCCCGGCCATGAAATACGGTGTGTCGGTGACGGATGGTTGCCTGGGTTGGGACGGCACCGAGCAGTTGTTGCGCAGCGCCGCCGAACGTCTGCGCCTGCATCGCAACGCCAGCTGACGCCTGCAGGAGCGAGCAAGTCTCAGCCCCTTTCACTCCCCCTGGACTCGGGCTGAGGCTGCGATTCGTGATTTGCAGTCAAGAGTCCTTTTCGGAGCAGGCGGTTTTTCCGAAGGAACGACGGGCGGATACTCGGCTTCGTTGTTTATCGCCCTTCAGGAGTTACCGATGTCTATTCCCCAACAACCTGTTCCGGCCTTCGGCCTCGGCACTTTCCGCCTGCAAGGCCAAGTGGTCATCGACTCCGTCAGCACCGGCCTGGAACTGGGTTACCGCGTCATCGATACCGCGCAGATCTACGAGAACGAAGCACAAGTCGGTCAAGCCATCACCGACAGTGGCGTGCCGCGTGATGAGCTGTTCATCACCAGCAAGATCTGGATCGCCAACTTCGCCGAAAGCCAGTTGATTCCAAGCCTCAAGGAAAGCCTGCGCAAACTGCAGACCGACTATCTGGACCTGACCCTGATTCATTGGCCATCGCCGGAAGACCAGGTGCCCGTCGCCCAATTCATGGAGCAGTTGCTGGAAGCCAAGCGCCTGGGCCTGACACGCCAGATCGGCATTTCCAATTTCACCATCGACCTGATGAAGCAGGCCATTGCCGCAGTGGGCGCAGAGAACATCGCGACCAACCAGATCGAACTCCACCCTTACCTGCAAAACCGCAAGGTGGTGGACTTCGCCACCGACCATGGCATCCAGATCACCTCGTACATGACCCTGGCCTACGGCGAAGTGTTGAACGACCCGGTAATCCAACAGATTGCCGAACGCCATCAGGCCACCCCGGCGCAAGTCACCCTGGCCTGGGCCATGCAGCTGGGCTACGCAGTGATCCCGTCGTCGACCAAGCGGGCCAACCTGGCAAGCAACCTCAAGGCCCTGCAACTGACCTTGAGCCCGGCCGATATGGCGCAGATTGCCGGCCTCGAACGTGGCCACCGCTTGACCAGCCCCAAGGGCATCGCACCGAAGTGGGACTAAACCCCGGCCACGGGGCGGCGGGATAACTCCCGCAGCCATGGCAACACCCGCAGCCCCTGGGGGGACGCGGGTGGATCGATGATGTCCATGAAGTGTTCAAGATTGACGTTGTCCGGCACACCCGGCAGGCGTACCAGCACCGTCGGCGTTGCACCGGCGAGCGCTCCCATGTCGAGCTGGTCGTAGACCAGCACATGGCGCACCTGTGGGTTTGGCCCGTCAGCACAGGCCGCCAGCCCCGCATTGATGATCAGCACATCGAAGGGCTCGGCCGGGATGGCCGTCAGGATCTGGACCTCTTCGAAGGTTTGCACCGGCACAATCCGGTGATACCCCAACTGGTTGAGCATTTTTTCGATGTACAGCCGTTGCAGGTGCTGTTCATCAGCAATCAGGATAGTCAGTGCTTTGTTCGGCATGGCAAGCCCCTGGGCTGGCAGTACTCGTCAGTGAGTGCCGACTATTTTCCAGACATACCTCGACGACAAAATCAGGCATGTTCCCCCTTCGCGTAGGAGTTCTCCCAAATCCACCGAATGGCCATCAACTGCGGTCAAGGCCGCTTGCAATACATGCTCAGGCCACGCTGCAAATCATCGATCGCGTCATCCAGCGCTTCAACCACTGGCCCCAACGCTTCGCGGTCGCGGCGCTCACAGACGGTCGCCAACGCTTCACACCCCTGGATCAGCGTGTGTGCCTTGACCATCCGCGCCCCACCCTTGGCACGATGGGCCAGGTCGTGCAGCCCGGCGAAATCGGCTTTGCGTTGCAGCGTCGACAACAGCGTGCGATCCGCCGCCAGACTGTCGAGCAGTGGCATCAGTAATTCTTCAAGGACATAGGGATCTCCACCCGTCAATGCGGCCAAGGTGCTCAAATCGAACGCGGCCACTTCTGGTTCGCAAAGGCTGGCAGTGAGGGGAGCCAACGCGCTCCGCAGATCCTCGAGCCCCGTGGGCTTGAACAGGCACCCGTCCATGCCGGCCTGCCGACAGCGCTCGGTTTCTTCGGGTTGCGCATTGGCGGTGAAACCCAGCAGCAGGCACGGCGTCAGGCCCTGTGCGCGCTCCTGTGCACGAATGTCCTGCGCCAACTGGTAGCCGTTCTTGAGCGGCATATTGCAGTCCGTGATAACCCCGTCGAAGTGCCCGGCCTGCCACTGCGCCAGCCCTTGAATTCCGTCTTCGGCCGTGGTGATTTGATGCCCCAGGAAATTCAACTGCCGGGCCAGCAGCAGGCGATTGGCCGGGTAGTCGTCCACCACCAGAATGCGCAGCGCCCGGGCCGACGGGGTCTGTACGCCCGCCGGCAGCGCCTGGGCCGGCAATGCAGCGGCCCGCGCCAGCCTCAACGTCACATCGACTCGAGTGCCCTGCCCCAGCACACTGCTCAGGTGCAACTGCCCCCCCATCATTTCACAGAGGCTGCGGCTGATGACCAGCCCGAGGCCAGACCCGCTGCGGGCCGACTGCTCACTGTTGCCGCCCTGGACAAAAGGGTTGAACAGCCGTTGTTGATCCTGGGCACTGATACCGACGCCCGTGTCCTGCACCCACAACTGCACGCTCAAATACTCGCCTTCATCAAGCACCTGGGCACCCAGCTTGACCTGGCCCTGCGGGGTGAACTTGATCGCGTTGCTCAGCAAATTGGAGATCACCTGTTTGAAGCGCAGCGGGTCGAGCATTACGATGCGCCCCTTCAGCGGGTCCAACTCAACCTGCAGCACCAACTCCTTGACCCGTGCCAGCCCCTCGAACACCCGCACCACCGAGGCCAGCAACTCATGCAGATTGGCCGGCTGCAATGCCAGTGACAAATGCCCCGACTCGATCCGCGCGATATCGAGGATATCGCCGATCAGCTCCAACATGCCGCGCGAAGCCACCGAGGCCACTTCCAGCGCATCACGGTCGGCCCGGCCCTGCTCGGCATTTTTCAGGGCCAGCTCGATCATGCCGATCACCGCGTTCATCGGCGTGCGGATTTCGTGGCTCATCGTCGCCAGAAATGTGGTCTTGGCCCGGTTGGCGGCGTCGGCATCATCCTTGGCCTCCTGCAATTGGCCCAGCAGCCGCTGACGCTCGCTCACATCCAGCCAGCCGGCGATCATGCCCACCACCTTCTCATCACGATCACGGTACGGCAGCATCCACTGGTAGATCGTCAGCACCTCTCCCGTGGGCACCTTGAGTATGCGGTCCTGAATCTGCGGCTCGCCGTCAGCCATCAACCGCAAGTAATCCTCATGGAAGGACCGGGCCTGCGGGGGATTGCCCGTGTCGGTTTCCACCACGGTCTTGCCGATCACGTCTTCGAGCTTGAAGCCAAACACATCCAGATAGGCGCTGTTGCAAGCCATCAAGCGCCCCTGCCGGTCACGCACATAAATCGGGTGCGGCGTACCGTCGATCAAGGCGCGCATGAAGATCATCTGATCACTCAACGCCCGCTCGGCCTGCACCCGCTTGCGGATCAAGCTGCGCAGATAAATGGCCCAGCCCAATGTGACCAGCAGCAACAGTGCCGCCAACCCGAAGCCTTGAATGATCGCGTTGCGGTGACGCAACCAGTAACTGTCCTCGATGATGATGTCGTTGCGCCAACGACCTATCAATTCATCCATTTCCTGAGGTGTGATACTCAGCAACGCCTTATCGAGGATCGAGTACAGCTCCAGCTGACTGCGATTGACGCCAAACGTGACGCGAGCCGGCTCGGAGCCAACCGTGCTGGATACCCGCAATCGGTCGCGGTAGTACCGTGCTATGAGGTAGCGCGCACTGATCAGCGAATTGACCGCGCCGTCCACTCCCCCATTGGCTACCAGCGCCATGGCTTGCTCCGGGTTCTCAACGTCGACAAATTCAACCCCCGGGAAATTCTGGGTGATCGCATCACGCAGGCCATTGCCGGGGATCAGCGCCAGGCGTTTGCCCACCATGTCTTCCAGGGTGAGCGGGCTGCGTTCGTCACTGCGCGTGACCAGCACAAAGGGATTGGTGAGATAGGGCCGACTGAACCGTATCTTCTCGGCACGCTCGACGCTGGGGGTGACCACCGCCAGCATGTCCGCCGCGCCCGTACTGACTTGATCGATCTGCTGCGGCATTGAAGTGCCCGAGACCACATCGAACTTCAAGCCGGTACGCAGGCTGATGCGCGACAACACTTCGGCGCTCAACCCTTCGAATTGCCCGTGCTCATCGAAAAACGACAATGGTACGAATTTGTCGAGCGTCGCGACCTTGACCCGCGGATGTTTCTGCAACCAGCGCTGTTCGCTGGCACTCAGGTGCAAGCGGCCGGTACCGACGATCCCGAGGTTGCCGGCGCTCCAACGACGCAGGATTTCCATCTGCTCGCTCGCCGGAATGACCGCCAGGGCGGTGTCCAGTATGGGCAGCAAACGGGTATTTTCACGGGTGACGGCAAAGGCAAAAGGGTTGACTTCCAGGGCAGAGAAGTCGGCCATGCGCACGTTATTCAGATGGTTGTGGTTGATCAGGTAACTGGTGCTGATGGCATCGCCCAGGTACACATCGGCGTTACCAAACGCCACCGCGCCGAGAGCTTCGACGGTCGAGGGAAACAGCTCCAACCGGGCACGGGGATAGAAGGCCTGCACCGCGGCGGGCTGCATATAGTGATAGAGCATCGCCACGCGTTTGCCGGCCAGGTCGTCACTCAGCGCCTGGCTGTCACCGGTGCGGGTCACCAACGTGGGCTGATCATTGGCATAGGAGCGGGACAGGCGCAACTGCGGGTCGGCCGCTTCATAACCATTGGCTGAGCCGAGGAAATCCACGCTGCCTTGTTTGAGCGCCTCAATGACCTCATCACGGGTATCGTAGCGCCGCACCTCAATGGGCATATTCAGGATCTGCCCGATCAAGGCGGCGTAATCGGCAGTGACCCCTTCAAGTTCGTCGTTGTTATTGGTCAAGTCAAAAGGCGCGTAATCCGGGGCGGACACGCCCATCACCAGGGTTCGCCGCTCGCGCAGCCAGCGCAGTTGAGCTTCATCCAGCACCACACTGGCTTGCTCCACCCGCGAATGCCCCAACAGCCGCAGCGTGCGCGGCTCATCGAGAGCGGCCGCGCACAGAGGCAACAGGCTCACCAGCCAGATCGCGGTAAACCTCAAAAACGTGGCGCGGGTCATTTCAGATCAGATGATTGCGTTGGGCAAACTTGGACAGATGCACCACCGATGACATATGCAACTTCTCTTTGAGTCGAGTCTTGTAGGTACTGACGGTCTTGTGGCTCAGCAACAGGTCTTCGGCGATATCCTTGTTGCCCAGGCCCTGGGCGAGTTTTTGCAGCACCATCAATTCGCGGTCTGACAGTGCCTCCACCATGGCCGCCTCCGTCACTTGCAAATCATCGCGACGCACCGAGCTGGTGGCGATACTGGGGAAGCAACTGTAACCGGACATGATCGCCTTGATCGCCTTTTGCAGTTCGTCCAGTTCACCGGTCTTGGCGACAAACCCCATGGCCCCGGCACGCATGCAGCGGGTGGAAAAAAACACCGCCAGGTACGACGTGAGCACCAGGATCTTGCACGGCAAGCCCAGCGACTTGATCCGGCTGATCACTTCCAGCCCACCCATCTTGGGCATTGCCAGGTCCATGATGATCAGGCTGGGACACTTCTCCCGCGCCAGTTGCATGGCATCCGCACCGTTGCCCGCCTCGTAGATCTCATCGAAACCTTCCAGCTTCAATAGATGCCTGACCGTGGCACGGATAAACGGGTGGTCTTCCGCGATTAACGCTGTGGCCATAAAACTCCCCTAAGTAGACACCCTTTCACATTACGTAGGGCCTCGGCACCTGTGAGAAATGACAGTCCCGACCGACGGTACTGCGCACATTCCAGGCAATCACCAGGCGCTGCCGGCCCCTTCAATTGAAAACACCACGAGCACGCGAAGCCGGACCAAAGGGCCCGTCAGCCGCAAGTGCGCAACCTTAACAACGTAATAACGCCCCATCTGAAAGGATAATCCTAATTGAGTGTAGGACTTTTCCGCGCACAACCCTGCCAATCCTTGGACCCGCCGGGTTTTCATAGGAGGCTCAGTCGGTGGTACTCGGGCTCCAAAAGGCCTGCACCACCAGAGTTGACATGGAAATACGCGTCACCAGCGCATCCAGTTCATCCCCATCGACCGACGTCGCGACCAGGGTTGCCTCGATTTCCACTTCCTCACTGCCGAACGGCCGCACGTCGACATCACTGGCTGGGTAATTGCAGCGCGCCAACTCGGCTTCCAGCAACACCATCACCGCCTGTTGCTGGCTGCGCCGCGCAATCACATAGAGAATATTGGTGACCTCTGCCGACACCACATCCAACGGCTGGCGGTTGATGTTATTGACGATCGGCCGCAGCAGCGTGTTGGCCGCCAGTATAAACAGGGTACCCAGCAGCGCTTCGAGAATCAGGTCGGCGCCGGCACAGGCCCCCACCGCCGCCGAGGCCCAGAGGGTAGCGGCGGTGTTGAGCCCACGCACATTGCCCTCTTCCCGCATGATCACGCCCGCCCCCAAAAAACCGATGCCCGACACCACGTACGCAACCACGCGCACCGCGCCTTCCGCACCTCCGAGGCGGTTGGCCATGTCGACGAAAATCGCCGCCCCCACGGCGACCAGCACGTTGGTACGCAGGCCTGCCGTACGCTGACGGTACTGGCGCTCAAAACCGATCAGGCCGCCCAGAATAAACGCCGCGGTGAGGCTGACCACAGTATCCACGAGGGAGTTGAGGTTGATGTTGTTGATTGCTTGCATAAGGATTCTTCCCTGCTCATTACCCGCCAGAATTACGGATGTGGAAACCCTTCACTACCGGGGCACGGCGTGTCGGCATCAACCCCATACCACAGGTGTGGCAACGGGGTGATGTCAAGGATCGAGCAGTACGCAGCGCCCATCATAAAAGGCAGGCGCATGCGTGGCATCCCGGCGTGAGCCAGGTGCTGATCAGCGTCATGAGAGGGATTCGGGCAGGTGCCAGGACTGGCCGCTGCCGGGATGCCGCTTCTCGCAATCCAAGGCGAGACAACGGCATTGCAAGAACGCGCGTTATCTTGCCAAGTAGGTGCCGATTACCGAAACCGGCCGACAACTGTCACTCGAACAAGTACCCACTGAGGGTCTCCGCTATTGATGAAAACGCGCGAAGCTTACGCCCCGTTTGCGCGGGAGTAAACCGTAGGAAAGTATCCGCATGGTGAATGAGACAATTCTTCAGGGTAAGTTCAGGCAGGCGATTTTCAGGGCGCGCCCGGACGATCCCTCGCCACCACCGCCAAGTAATCATCAACCTGCCCATTGGCCAACGCCTTGATCTGTATCGACACCCGGTTCACCCGGCGCCCCATCGCGATGCCCTCCCGGGTACGCACCTGCACATAACCCAGCCTGGGCCAGAAACGCTCGGCCTTGGTATTGCCGATGACTACCGTCAGCCGAAGCCATCGGGCCCCGCGCTTCACCGCCCATGCTTCAAGGTCTTCATGCAAGCGATGAGCGAAACCGGTGCCATGCATACGCTTATCGACCAACAGCAACCCGATATGCCACACACCGGCTGCCAGCAAGTCTGCGGCGATATTCACCACAGCGACCAGTTGGTCATCACTCCCCCGGTAACCCAGCCAGTACATCCGGCTGCAGCTCCAACCTGCGGGCAGACAGTCCTGCAACTCCTCGTGCGCCTCGGTCGGCGTCGCCGGTTCGCCATTCACGGCAATGAAGTAATCCGGCGCCCGCTCAAACAAGCGTTGCAACTGGGCTTCATCGCAACTGCCCAACTCACTTACCCGAACACCCTCGATAGAGCAGTCCGGTATCGCTTGAGCATCAACGTCCATGTCCATCCTCGTTCAATCATCCCGCGTGAGCACTTCCAGCAATTCAATTTCAAAGCGCAGATTGCTGTTGGGCTTGATATGCGCACCCATTGATCGCTCGCCATACGCCAAGTGCGCCGGCACGAACAACGTGCGCACACCGCCCACCTGCATGCCCATCAGGCCCTGGTCCCAGCCCTTGATCACCCGGCCCGTGCCGATCACACACTGGAACGGTTTGCCGCGCTCCCAGGACGAATCGAACACCGTGCCATCCTCCAGGGTGCCGGTGTATTGGGTGGTGATCAACGCGCCCTTGACGACGGCCTTGCCGGTGCCGGGGCGGATGTCGGTGATCTGAAGTTCGTCAGTGCTCATGGGAGGTCTCGTTGTCGGTGCAAAGGTTGGGGGTTTTCCCAGAATTGGTGGGGTTTGGCAAGTGGGCGGAACGGCCGGCTCAACGAGCGGCTCGTGACCAGGAAACCTCAAAAAGGCGCTGGGTCACGTTGGCGGTTTGCGGTTTCCCTACTAAAGAACACGATTTTCCCCAGCCAAAAATCACTCCCTGCTTATTCTCTTGTCCCAGTGACTGAAGACAACCTATGAACAGACAATCATCTGATCAGCGAACCTCACAATGACAATAGGCTCAAGCTTCAA
This sequence comes from Pseudomonas sp. R11F, assembly GCF_050312575.1. Lineage (NCBI taxonomy): Bacteria > Pseudomonadati > Pseudomonadota > Gammaproteobacteria > Pseudomonadales > Pseudomonadaceae > Pseudomonas > Pseudomonas sp. R11F. The sequence goes on from NZ_JBNPJU010000077.1 coordinate 299,481, forward strand.
CTATCCGGCCGACATCGCCCACAAGCATCATCGAAAAAAGCGCTCTCCTAATGATAAATGGAGAGCCAGATTCCCTAACCCGCCAGACTTGTGCTTTGACTATCGCGCATTGGTAGAGCAAAAAAACGGTATCGCACAGGTCACGCAAAACCATCATAAAATCTGCATTGTTGGGGCAGGCATTACAGGTTTAACAACCGCGCGAGAACTACATCGGTGCGGCTTCACAAACATTACGCTCATTGAAAAGTCCCAGCGCATCGGCGGCAGGCATCTCACAGTCCTTGGGAGCAACAATAGCAATACCCTCGGCCGCCCGCCTTTTGAAATGGGCGCCATGAGAATGCCTTTTTTCAATACGTCCGATGAGCCCCCAAAAGACGGGCGCTCACTCATGGCTTATTATGCGAGCGTATTTGAATTGGTTCATTCAGACTTCCCTAACCCAGGCAGTCCTGCCGTTCGGTCAACTGGAATATACCTACGAGAAGGGAGCATAGATGGCCACATCGAGCCCACCCTGCTTATATGGAAAAACACCGATGGAAAAACAGTACCACCGGGTGAAACCCTAGGTGCTGTCTTCGCAAAATGGAAGATTTTCGCTGAACGCATGACCCTGCATGTATCGGAGCATTACGGCTGCGAACACTGGGATGATATGTGGGCTTCCATCGTCAAAAAATACGAAGGTATTTCATTTCGCGACCTGGTGAAAATGCCCGCTATTGATAGATGGCAGGCCAGCGATCCAGGCAATTTCGGCGGGCTGGGCATGACCGCGCAGGAGTCAGCTGTTTTCTACTCTATTGGAATCGGTGATGGCAGTTGGGGAGCCTTCTATGACGTTTGCTCAATTTACCCCCTACGCACTGCGATATTTGGGTTCAGCAGCCATCTGCAATTGATCCATGGACGCGTAAGCGCAGATGGAACCCCGGTAGCCTCGCCTTATTTGGACGCTACAGAAACTGTGGACTCCAGCGGACTTCACTTTAACAAACCCAAGTACGTAGGATTAGGCGCTCTCGCAGAATCTCTCTTATTCATAAAATCAGACGAGACCCAGGAATCATTGTATGAGCACCTGATGAAAAGTTCTTCCGGCTTGCTGACCAGCAGTTCAGTGACAAAACTGAAAAAACTTAAAAATGGTCAAATACGCGTTTACTATGACTGGAACGCCGCACATCCAGATGAGATGGAGAAGAAATTCATCGACGCTGACTCGGTTGTCATGACGCTCCCTTCGTGGCTGATAGAGACACAAATTCTTCTCGAAAACTTCGATCAGACAATGCTCCCATTCGAGATAGTGGCGGCCTACAAAGCCGCTCACTGGGAAACCAGTTGCAAAGTGTACGCTCCGCTTAAAAAGTCTTTTCTCTCACATAACAAAACCATTCCCCAAACCATTGTTACCGATAGCTTGGTCCACGACGTTTATACCTACCGCTACAACAAAAACAACACCTATAACTGCATACTGCTCAGCTACACATGGGAAGATGACGCTACAAAACTTTCGATATTCAGCGACAAGGAGCTTGTGAACAAATGCATAGAGGAACTGGACAGGATCCTTTTAAAATCAAGCAATATAAAACAAAAAATATCACCTTATATCGGCCGCGAACAAGCGGTAGTCCAACGCTGGATGAATAATAAAAACTCACTCGGTTGTGCAAAACTTTATCGTGCGGGCGCCTATTACGAGGCGGTGACCTTGATGAAATACAACAGAGAGTTTTCTTACACATCGGACCTTTATCTCTGCGGTGAATCCTTTTCTGTCGATGCCGGCTGGACTGAACCCTGTTTCAGAGGTGCGATTGATACGGTGATCCACATCTGCAACAAAACACAAGCGCTTTTTAATGGAGGTTTTAGCATTCAAGACTATCCAGCGTATAAAACGTAACTCAATCAACAGAAATAGACTACTACGCAGTAGGAACCATCCGACTTTCATTTAAACAAGTTGTCACCTCTTATAAACGCCCAACCATTTCCTGGTTGTATAACAATAAGAGGTCATCTTCATGAGCGAACCAATAAGCCCCGCCCGCGTAGCGGTCATCCAGCTTGACCCTCAAGTCGGTATCGACAACCGCGCCAACAACCTGCACCAAAGTCTTGCATTGGCAACCGAAGCCGTGAACGGCGGCGCCAACTTGATCGTACTGCCCGAACTTTCCAATTGTGGGTACTTCTTCAGCAGTCGCCAGGATGCCTTTGATCATGCCGAAACGGTACCGGACGGCGCCAGTGTACGGGCGTGGATTGATTTTGCCTGCAGGCACCAGGTGTATCTGGTTGCGGGCTTGAGCGAAATTGACGACACGCGTTTGTTCAATACAGCCGTCCTGTTAGGGCCCGACGGGTTTATCGGAAAATATCGCAAAGCTCATTTGTGGAACCTTGAAAAGCTCTGGTTTTCCCCCGGAGATACAGGTTTTCCGGTGTTTGAAACGCCCATCGGCCGCATCGGTTTGCTGATCTGCTGGGACATCTGGTTTCCAGAAGTACCGCGCATTCTCAGCCAGCAAGGCGCCGATATCATTTGCAGTCTGAATAATTGGGTTTGGACACCACCGCCATTATTCGACGACGCAGGCAAATGCATGGCCTCGTACCTGACGATGACCGCGGCCCATGTGAACAACGTATTTATCGCGGCTGCCAGCCGCATTGGTGAAGAGCGCGATGCCCGTTATCTCGGTTGCTCGCTGATTGCAGGAACCAATGGCTGGCCTATCGGCGCTGTCGCTTCGCCCAATCGCCAGGAAATCCTGTTCGCAGACATCGATATCACCAGTGCCCGAAGCGCGCCAATCTGGAACAGCCTCAATGACCTGCAACGCGACCGACGCACTGACCTCTACGATCAAATGCTCGGGTATTGCCAACACCCTGCCCTGCCACGCTGATCGGAGGGGCACCCATGGAAACGTTATTTACCAAGGCAACACTCGTCCGATCGAGAGCCGATACCACGGTCTTCATCCTGGGTTTGATAAGCGTATTGCTGGTGTTCTGGGTCACCCTGAGTCATCAAGGGTCTTGGCCGGGCTATGCCGAAATGACCGAAAGCCTGCCCCATCCCGCTGCCTGGCTGCGCTGGATACTCGGGGACATCAGTGAAGTTGCCTTCTACAAGCACGAGCTTGCTTCGCTCGGTTTGCTGAGTGGCGCCTACCTGGCTTGGTGGGCAAGCAAGCGCGGGAAAACCTGGCAAGGTTTTTCCATTTCCTATGGTACCGGGCTGTGGCCTTGGCTAGTCACCAGCTCACTGCTGGGGCTACTGCTGAGCAACTTGTTATGGGGGTGGAGCGTCAGTTCCGAGACATGGCAACCGACGTTTGCAGCATTCGTCTCATTGCCGGCGGCGATGGTGCTGATGTTCGGTGGAGGCTGGAAGGTTACGTTCAATGGTGCGTTATCAGGGGCACTGCTGGTTACGCCGATGTGTCTCTTGATCGTGAACTTTGTATGCACGCCACTGGGCTTACCGGTGGTGATCGGCAATGTGCTGGGCATGGCGACTGGGAGTGTCATCGCGTTCCTGCTTTGCCATCGTCTGCCTGCACTGGTGCGGTCGGACTACATCGCGCCCATCAGACCCATGCCGGCCAAGCCACCCACCTATGGCGTAGTGTGGAGCCTGCGCCGGGTGTTGGCGGACTTCTCTGAAGCCCCCTTTTTCGGAAATGAGCTGGCCAGCCTTGGGCTGCTGGCCGGGGTGCTACTGGCATACGCCCTTAACCCGCTCAGTCCGGCTTATGGGTCGGGCCTGGTGTTGCACATGATCGGCGCGCAGGCCCTGACATCCGCGCTGGGTGTGGTGATCTGGCGGCAACAATGGATCAAACGGGGCTGGTATCCAACCTACGTTCCGCTGGTATCGGTGGTGCCTGCGGCAGTATTGGCACACGGTGGCAGTTGGACGGTGATCGGCTCAAGTGCCTTACTGGGCGCACTGATTGCACCGCCCCTGGCCTGCGCAATGGCTGGGCGAATGCCCCCGCACTTTCATCCGTATATCGGCAATGTAATAGCGATGGCGCTAAGCACGCTGCTGGTGGTGCCGCTGGTGGGCTGGTTAGCCTGAGTCACTGAGGTTTTCCCACGCTGTACATTGAACAGCGTGGGAGCAGCCAAACATTTCGACCTCACAACCACCGCCAAAACCGACTCCAGAACCCCCGCCCCAAATCATCCTTGCACCCGGCATATTGCGCCGCATACATCTGCGAGCGTGCCTGCACCTTGCTCGCCACCGGTGGCAGCCAGGCTTTGGCGGCGTAGGTGCGTTGGCGGTAGCCGCCCCACCCTTCGTGGTAGTTCAGGTATTGGCCATAGGCGTCGTATTTGTAGACGCCATTGATGGTGTAGGTCTTGTCCATGTACCAGCCGACAAAGTCGATCGCGTCGTCGAAGTCCTGGCGGCTGGCGCCGCTGCGGCCGGTGCTTTTGCGGTAATCGTTCCACACCTCATCTTTGGCCTGCGCGTAGCCGGCGGCCGTGGAGACGCGGCCCCAGGGGATGATCCAGAGCAGATATTTACGCGGGGCCAAGGCGTCCTGCCGGAAGCCGGACTCCTGGTACATGATGGCGAACGGTACCTGGATCGGCACGCCCCAGCGCTTTTGCGTGACTTTGGCGGCGTCGTACCAGTCGTCCTTTTCGCGGAAGATGCCGCAGATATCATTGGGTGTGCGTGGCGGCGAGGTGCCGCAGGCCGCCAGCAGTGAGGTGAGTAACAACAGTCCGACGGCTTTGCCTGCGCTCAAGGGGCACCTTTGCGTGATACGCGTAAAAAGCCGGCATTTTACGCGTTCAGCGAAGCGGCGTCCTTGCCGCAAACAGCTTTACGCCAAAGGTACACGACGCGTTGTCAGTGCCAGGCGCCCTACCAGGAAACTCAAGGCAGCACCCAGCAACAGCATCGCCAGGGTGCTCCACGCTGCGCGGGACACTTGCTTGGCCGCCACTTCACCGGCCTCACGAGCCTTTTGCTCGGCCTGTTGCTTGAGCTCATCGACCTTCTGCACGGCTTGTTGATACGCCTGAGCATAATTGTCGACGATCTGGGTGGCCTCAGCCTTGCTCTTGCCGGTACGGGCCGCGACGATGTTGATCAGCGCGTCTTTATCCGCGGCATTCAAGGCAGGCTCGCCGGAGGCTTTGACCCGATCGAACCACTGCTTCAACGCATCGCCGGCCTGGGTCGGGTCCGTAGCGGCAGCCGTCGCCGATTGCTTGCCATCGGCCGTCGCCTGATCGGCTTTCTGCTCAACGTTGGCCGGGTCCAGTTCAGGTTTACCGCTTTGCTTGAGCAAAGTGTCGAGCTGACTTTGCAGGCTGTTCCAATCCAGGTGGATGCCCTGCTCGTCCAACTGCTGCTTGACGCTATCACTGATACCCGGCGCCACAGCGGCGATGCCACTGCCGGCAGCGGACAGGCCCTTGCCCACCACATTGCCCGCCGTACCCACAACGCCGGAGGCCAATGCCGCCAACAGCCAAGTGGTGAACAAGGTGGTCAAGGTCCAGGTGAGTACGCCATGCAAGCCACCGCGATCCGGTGCGGTACGCCCCGCCACAAACGCGCCAGCGGCAATTGCCAGCAGCGTGGAGACAAACAACCAGATACCTGCGCCCGTACCAAAACCCCGCAACGGGTTACCGGCCTCCATCGGGTCGATGGCACTGGCGCCGATGGCGGTGCCCAACACACTGAGCACCAGGTAACTCACCAGGGCAATTGCACTACCGGCCAGCACAGAGCTCCAGGACACGCGAAATGCAGAACGATGGGTTTCATAGACAGTGGTCATGTTCGATCCTTTGACAGTGATTGACCGTTTCAGTCTGGCGAGCGCGCTGTCCGGCGTCCTCGTTCAAATGCACCATGCCACCTGGTGCATTCGCACCCCCGCACGGGGAATTGCTCTGCACTATCCTGATGCCCGGATGTCGTACTTCCATGCGCCCAAAACCCAAGGAGATTCTATGACCCGGGACGTTCTTGCCAAAGAAACCAACCGTCGCCAACTGCAGCAGATCATTTCCGGGTTGTCCGACGGTGTGATTCTGGCCGAAGTCGACCAGACCATTCTCTGGGCCAACGAAGCCGCACTGCGCATGCACGGTGTGGAGTCAGTCGTAGCATTGGGCGCCAACACGCAGGAGTACGCGCAGCGCTTCGCCCTGCGTTATCGCAACAACCACCCCGTGCAACTGGAAAACTACCCCCTCGCTCGTGCAGCGGCGGGCGAAGAGTTCAGCGATGTGATGGTCGAAGTCACCCCCTGCGCAGAGGAGGAGAAAACCTGGGTACACCGCCTGCGCAGCCTGGTCATCACCGACTCACACGACGAACCCGAACTGCTGGTGCTGATCCTCAGCGACGCCACCGAATGGGCCAGCGCCGAGCAGCGCTTCGAAAAAACCTTCAATGCCAACCCGGCACCGGCGGTGATCTGCCGCTTGAGCGACCTGCGCTACATCAAGGTCAACCAGGGCTTTTTGGAGATGACCGGCTACAACCGCGATCAGGTCATCGGCAAATCCGTCTATGAACTGGACGTACTGGAGCAGGCCGAGCGCAAGGACCTGGCCATCCAGCGTCTGGGTGAAGGCTCGACCATCCCGCAGATGCAGGCCGAATTGCGGCTGCCTGAAGGGGGTAGCAAACTGGTGATCGTCGCCGGCCAGCCGCTGGACATGAACGAAGAAGACTGCATGCTCTTTTCGTTCATGGACCTGGAGCCACGACGCAAGGCGGAAATTGCCTTGCGCCAGAGTGAAGAGCGCTTCGCCAAGTCGTTCCGACTGACGCCCGTACCCACCCTGATGTGCAGCGCGGACAACCGCCAGGTCGTGGATATCAATGAAGCCTTCATGGATATCACCGGCTATACCAGTGAGGAATTGATCGGCAAAGCCATTGAGGAAATCGACTTTATCGACAACCCTCAGGCGAGTGAGCAACTGTTTGCCAACCTGGAAAAAGCCGGTCGGCTGGAAGGCCAGGACATCAAGGTGCGCAAGAAAGGCAATGAAGTGATCGACTGCGTGGCCTCCGCCGACACCGTGATCATCCAGGACGTGCCCTGCTACCTGCTGGTGCTGATGAACATTACCGAACGCAAGCGCACCGAGCTTGAACTCGTCGCGGCGATCGAGGAAGTGATGCAGGACGCGTCCTGGTTCAGCCAGACCCTGATCGAGAAACTTGCGAACGCCAAGAGCGTCAAGAGCCCCAATTCACCGAACGTGGCCTTTACCGACCTCACCGCTCGAGAGCGCGATGTGCTGGGTTTGATTTGCGAGGGGCTGGCCGACAAGGAGATCGCCTCACGCCTGAAACTGGCGCCCAATACCGTGCGTAACCATGTCGCCACGGTGTATTCCAAACTGGGGGTGCACAGCCGCAGTGGAGCCATCGTCTGGGCCCGTGAACGCGGGCTGTTCGCCGGTGAATTGCGCCTGAAAAACAAGCCATGAAAGTGCAAATGCACTAGTGCGACTAGTGCGAACTCACCTTATTGCGGCCCAGGCTAAGCCATAACCTTCAAGGCATCGTATTGATGCCATGAAGGAACCCGCATGTTTACCGTCTCTCAATTGCGAAACTGCATCGAAGAAGGCCTGTCGCCACTGACCTGCGAATTCACCCTGTGCCGGGACGCATCCCTGACTCTCAAGGTCTTCGACGCCGCAACGGGCCGGGTCGATCTGGTGGTCACCGGGATCAGCACCAACCGCCTACAGACCCCGCAAGAAGTCGCCAAGATGGTCGAAGAGCTGCGCTACGAGCTGGAAAGCAACAACGTGGGCAAGCTTACGCTGGATGATTTGCCTTCAACGACGCCCCAATGAAATAGAACACTCCACCGCCGACAATGAACGCCCCCAGCATGTAGAACAGGGTGTGGGCCGGCAGGTTGGCCAATACCAGCCCGCACAACACCGGCCCCAGCGCGGCGCCCAGGTTGGACAGGTTCTGCGCCCCGTAATACATGCCACGCAAGTGGTCCGGGGCGATCCGGTCGATAAACATGTACTCGGCCGGGAACACAATGATTTCCCCCACGGTAAATACCGCCATCGCCACTACCCACCACACCACGCTGGTGGCCAGCGCAAAGCCGATCAAGCCCAACATGAACATGCCCAAGCCGGCGACCAGCCACTGGCCCAGGTAGCGGTGCGAGATGCGCCGGCCGATCACGTACTGCAAGGCGATAACCCCCACGGCATTGGTGGTGAGCACGGCGCTGATCACGGTGTAGGTGTATTGCGCCGTCGTGGTGGTGACCAGGTACTGCGACAGCCAGGCGGTGAATTGGCCGAACACAACGGCGCTGAGTACGCCGCCCAGGGTAAAGCACACCAGGCGATGATCTCGCAGCAGCACACGGCCTACGGCCATGAACGGCACGGGTTTTTGCGTGGCATCGACGCTGGTCAGCGTGCGATCGCCCCAGCGCCAGTACAGCAGGAAAAACCCGACGCCCAACAGCGCCGACAGCAGAAACGGCAGGCTGATATCCAGCTTGGCCACTACCGCCCCGAACACCGGCTCGATCGCATAACCGATATTGGTCAGGGTGTACTTGATGGAAAACACTTCACTGCGCGCGTCTTCCGGCAACAGGCTGGCGAAGCCGGCTTTCACCGCAATATCGATCACGGCGTAGGCCAGGTTGATCAGGATCAGGCAGCTGTAGAACGCCCAGATATTCCCCGCGAGCACCGTGCCGATAAAGCCCAGTACAAACAGCGCGCTCAAGCCGAGCAGCAGGCGATAACTGTTGATGCGGTCGACCAGAAAGCCGCCGTAGACACTGAGCAGCGAGCCGACAATCAACGAACTGCCGATCACCAGGCCAACCTGGGAGATATCGAGGCCAAAGCGGCTGGTGAGGTAAATGACCAGGTAGGGAAAGGTGATTGCCTTGGCCAACGTCAGCATCAATGTGGCGGACAGCAACAGGTTAACCGTGCGGGGGTAGTTTCTTATTGTGGCAAGCATCCTGCTCTCTTTCTTTGAAGGTAACGCGGTCCGTCGGGCCGGTTACCTTAACGCAAGAGCAGGGTGTTACGGGAGGTCATTTTTTAACGGGCGTGATCTCGAGAATGGTGCCGTTGGTGGTCTTGAGCAACACGAATTTATCGCCGACCCGCGCCCACTGGCTGTCGGCTTCAGGCTGCTTGAGACCGTGTTTTTTCCAGTTGCTGATCGCCGATTCCTTGCGCATCAGGATATCCGGGGCACGGTCGCCTTCCTTCAAGTCACGGGCGTTGATGCTTGAAGGTTGCACGGTTTCCTGCGGAGTATCATTGGCTTGCACGACGAAGCTGGCAGTGGACAGGCCGGCGGTGAGCAGCAGGCAGGCAACGAGGGCTTTGGACTTCATGGGTACTCCTTCAATGAATGATGCGTACCCAGGTTACGACCGCCTACCGGTCTGAACATTCAACCGGCAATCGGCGATTATAGGTCCGCAGCGGGTGTGCCCTGATGAAACACCATCCGCCACTGCCCTTCCTCCTCCCGCCACACCGAACTGCGTAGCGAATCGCCCACGCCCTCCCGGTGGCAGCGATAGGTCACCAGCGCAACGCCCTTGCTCAGCAGGTTGAGCGCAAACTCAGTCATCCGGCGTTCGCAAAACACTTCATCCTGCAACCCGGCAATCACCTGAGCCTTGCTACCCCACACATGGCCGCTGGCACCAAATTCAACGAAATCATCCGCCAGCAACTGCGACAGCCGCGCCGCATTCAAACGGGTGGCACCGCCTTGCAGCTCCCGCTCCAACTGGAACAAAAGCGCTTCCAACGTCGTCCTCATTGCTCGCATGAAATAAATCCTGTAATTTTTCATGAAATTATTCGACATAAATTTCATGAACCAACAAGAAGAACTTGCCGCCCTGGCCGTCCTCATCCACGACCTGCGCAAGCACAAGAAACTTACCCTGGCCCAACTTGCGCAAAAAATCGAGCGTTCGGTGGGTTTTCTGTCCCAGGTCGAACGTGGCCTGTCGCGACCGACGGTGGCTGACCTGACCGCCATCAGCCATGCCCTCGACGTGCCCACCACCTACTTCTACAGCCTGCCCAAACCCAAGGCGGTGGACTGGGTCACCCGTCCCAACGAGCGGCGTACGGTGTATTACGCCAATGGCATCACCGACATTCTGGTTTCGCCCAGCATGAACGGCGCCTTCTCGATGCTCGACAGCCTGCTGGCACCCGGTGCCAACAGCGGCGAACAAACCATGAGCGACCGCGCCGAGCAGGCCGGCTTCGTGCTGGAGGGTGAATTGACGCTGTGGGTGGAGGGCGAAGCCGAGTCGGTCACCCTGGGCCCCGGCGACAGCTTCCACCTGGCCAGTTTCGCCCACTGTCGCTACGCCAACCTGACCGATCTGCCCGCCCGCGTACTGTGGGTTTACAACTAGGAGCTGCACCCGTGAAAAGCCATTGCTCGACGTTGCTGGCCGAAGTCCGGACCTTTCGCCAGAACCACCCCGACGTACGTTATGTCGACCTGATCGCCCTGGATATTCCCGGGCACTTCTACGGCAAACGCTACCCCGTGGAGATGCTGGAAAAGGTCGCCGCCGGCAGCCCCTTGAAGCTGCCGCAAAACGCCGTGCTGCTGGGGGTTCAGGGTGGGTTGTTCAAGATTGGTGATTACTGCTTCAACGACGGCGACCCGGATGCCAACCGCCGCCTGGTGCCGGGTACGCTCAAACCCGTGACCTGGGAAAAACAGCCACTGGGCCAAATGCTGATCACCTCCGACGGCACCGAAGCGCCCATCGAATTCGAACCCCGTGAAGTGCTGGCCAAAGTGCTGGAACGCCTGCAACACAAGGGCATCCACCCGGTAGTGGCGTTCGAACTGGAGTTCTATCTGTTCGACAAGCAACTCGACAACGGCCTGCCGCAATTTGCCCGCGACGCGCTGAGCGACGACGCCGATGACCAGCCCAACCTGCATATCGAACGCCTGTCGCGCTTCAGCGAGGTACTGGACGACATGGCACAGACCGCCAAGGACCAAGGCATCGACATCACAGTGATCACCGCCGAGCTCGGCCCCGGCCAGTTCGAGATCAACTTCGGCCATCTGGACGACGGCCTGCGCGCCGCCGACTGGGCCGCCCTGTTCTGCCGCAGCACCCGTGGCGTGGCGCTCAAGCACGGTTACCGCGCCAGTTTCATGGCCAAGCCCTATCTGCAATATCCCGGCAGTGGCATGCACGTCCATGTGAGCCTGTATGACGCGGCGGGCAACAACCTGCTGGCGGCGCACCAGCAACAACCGCTGCGCCATGCCGTGGCCGGTTGCCTGGAGTTGTTGCCGCACTGCATGCCGATTTTCTCGCCCAACCACAACGCCTTCCGCCGCCTGGGCGGTACGGTCAACGCGGCGACCCGCGCCAGTTGGGGTTTTGAGGACCGTGACGCCTGTGTGCGCATCCCCGAGTCCGACCCACGCAACCTGCGCATCGAACACCGCCTGGCCAGTGCCGATGCCAACCCGTATCTGGCGCTGGCCGCCATCCTCGCCGGTTTGGAGCATGGCCTTGAAACCAAACGCGAACCCATCGCACCGCTGAACGAAGACCGCACCAGCGGCGCCGACTTCCCCCTGGAAATGCTCGACGCCGTGCGTGCCATGCAGCACCAACCGGTATTGCGCGATAAGCTGGGCGGCGAATTCGTCGACGTGTATTGCGAAAACAAACGCCAGGATCACTTGGCCTTCCACCAAGAGATCGCGGCACGGGAATACCGCTGGTTTCTCTGAACCGCCCCTACCCTGCATGGACTCACCGATGACCGAACAAAGCGCCCCGGCCCTCAAGGAAATCTTCAACCTCGAACGCCTGCAACACATCGCCACCGAGATGACGGCGGTGTACCCGGATTTCGACGCCAAGGGCTTCCTCAAGCGCGCCAAGGCGGGGCTTGCCGAGTTGTCGGTGATGCAGCGCATGGCGCGGGTCAGTGAAAGCCTGCATGCGGTCATCCCACTGGATTACCCGCACACCCTCAAGCTGCTTTATGCGCTGGCCCCGCGCCTGAACAGCGGGTTCGTCAGCCTGTTCCTGCCGCACTACGTGGCCAGTTACGGGCGTGACGACTTCGAGCGCTCCATGGCCGCGCTCAAATACTTCACCACTTTTGGTTCGGCCGAATTCGCTATCCGCCAGTTCCTGCTGGACGACTTCGAACGCACCCTGGCGGTGATGCGAACCTGGTCGCTGGATGCCAATGAACACGTGCGTCGCCTCGCCAGCGAAGGTTCGCGCCCTCGCCTGCCCTGGTCCTTTCGCCTGGGTCAAGTACAAGCCAACCCCGAGCTGTGCGCGGTGATCCTCGACAACCTCAAGGCCGACAGCAGCCTGTACGTGCGCAAATCGGTGGCCAACCACCTCAACGACATCACCAAGGACCACCCGGACTGGGTGCTCACCCTGATCGAAGGCTGGTCCCTGGATAACCCGCACACCGCCTGGATCGCCCGTCACGCACTGCGCAGCCTGATCAAGCAAGGTAACAGCCGCGCGCTGACGATCATGGGCGCGGGCGCCAAAGCCGAGGTGAAGATTCATCACCTTTGCGTCACGCCGGCCGTGATCCGCCTGGGTGAACGCATCAACCTGTCTTTCAGCCTGGAATCCACCGCCGCCGCTGCGCAAAAGCTGGTGGTGGACTACGCCATCGATTACGTCAAAAGCGCCGGTCACAGCGCGGCCAAGGTGTTCAAGCTCAAGGCATTTACCCTCGGCGCAGGCGAGCATCACAACATCTGTCGTGAACAACATATCCGCGAGCTGACCACGCGCAAGCACTACCCCGGCAAACACGCGGTACATGTCTTGATCAATGGCGAAAAGCTTGCGAGCGCCGAATTCGAACTGCTGAAACCCTGACATAAATCATAGAAAAGGCTCTATCTCGGGCCTTACAGCCAATATATTGTCGAACAATCCTGGCCTTTATTGTTGCGATCCATTATCATTCGCCGCCTTCTCACTACCCATCGGGTAGTTGTTTCAATGTGTCACCCGAGGCGCCAATGTCCCGTTTGTACCGTTTTCCGTTTCACCGCCCGTTGCTTGCCCTCAGCCTGGGCCTCGCTGCCCAGTCCACCTACGCTGCGTTGCAACCCATGGCCGAAGCCCCGCTGGCCAGCGACACCGAACTGCACTGCCACTTCAACCGCGACGCCAGCACCGACTGCACCACCACCTACCACTACACCATCCTCAAGCCCAACGGCCGCGAAATGCTTTCGCGCATCGACTTCGATTACTCCGAAGGCGACACCTTTGAAGTGATCAGCGCGCAATCCACCCAACCCGGCGCGAAGCCGGTAGCACTGGGTGCCGCACAGATCGACACACGCACCGCGCCCAACCCGGACCAGGGTTTCAGCCGCGACAAGCAGACCTCCCTGGCCTTCCCCAACTTGCGCGTCGGTACACAGATCCGCCTGACCGTGCGCGAACACAACCCCGCGAAACCGCTGATGACCCAGTTTCACTACGCGCTCAAGTTCGGTCCCAGCGCCACACGGCGCGACCACTTCAAGGCACGCTTTACCGCCGAACGGCCGATCGAGTGGCGCAGCGAATTGTTCGAGGGTTTCAAGGTGACGCCCTCGGCCAACGGCAAGACTCTGGACGTAGTGCAAACAGCCCCCGCCTACCTGAACTACATCAACGAATCCGCCAACGCCGCCCTGTTGCGCATCCCGCGCCTGGAGGTGGGCAGCGCCCTGGATCGCCAGGCGTATTTCGGCGATTTCGCCCAACGCTACAATCAGATCCTTGGCGCCAGCCTGCCCACGCAAAGTGCCGCCGCCGTAGTCGCCGCACGCGGCCTGGCACCGGCCGAACAAGTCGCCGCACTGATGCAACACATCAACGACCACTACCGCTACCTGGGCGACTGGCGCGCCACCGAACGCGGCTACGTGCCGTTCAACCTGGCGGAAATCGAGCAGCATGGTTATGGCGACTGCAAAGACCTGGCGATTCTGCTGACCGCCATGCTCAAGGCCAGTGGCATCAAGGCCGAGACGGCCTGGGTCAGCCGTGGCGATGTGGTCGAGTCCTTGCTGATCCCCGGCACCCTCGCCCCGAACCACGCCATCGTGCGTGCCGAAGTGGATGACCAGGTGTGGTGGCTCGACCCGACCAACCCGGTGTTTGCGCCCGGCCAGGTGATGCCGGACATCCAGGACCGCTGGGTACTGGTCAACGATGCCCAGGGCCAGGTACGCGAAGAACACATCCCGCTGGAACGCCCCGAAACCACCCTGCTTCTGGATAAAAAAGTCCACTTCGACAAACAGGGCAACGGCGCGACCCAGGCCACCATCACCTTCAGCCGCCTGCCGCTGATGCAACTGAGCGTCGCCGACCGCCAGCAAGGCGCCACTGCCACCGACCAGAACATCTGCGCCAACTTCGGCAACGAGATCAGCGACTGCCACATCACCCGCGAGCCCACCGCCTTCGTCATGCACGATGGCTATACCGTCAAAGCCACCTTGAACGACCAGCATGCCCTGGAAAAACTGGCGAACGATTACGTCTACAGCGATGCATCCTTGAAAGAGCGCTGGGACAGCTTCATCAACTATCGCCGCCACGGACAACAGGCTGAACTGTACCTGGGCAACCCCGAAACCAATGACTACACCATCACCCTCAGCGGCGGGCAGATGGAAAAAGCCATCCCCGGATGCCAAGTGCGCTCGCCCTGGTACGACCTGGACCTCGACGGAACCCTCAAGGATGGCGAACTGCGCTACCACTACCGCTTGAGCCAGAAAAAGCGCTGGCTGACCCACGATGAGATTGCCAGCGAGGCGTTTGGCACGATGATTGAGAATGCGCGGGCGTGTGCCGAGCAGGTGCATCAGGTGGTGAAGCTTTAAGGTCACCCTGACGCAACACAGTCCAATTGTGGGAGGGGGCTTGCTCCCGATAGCAGCCGGTCAGTCAATACATCTGTGACTGAGCCACCGCTATCGGGAGCAAGCCCCCTCCCACATTTTTAATCCGGTTTATTCAGTCAGGCTCGTTGAGCAGCAACGCTTGCTCCCGTGCGCACAACTCCACGACGTAATCCCACAACACCCGCAACCGCACGGACTTGTGCAACTCCCGTCTTGAGCTGATCCAGTAACTGCGCTGAATACTCTCCCCCGGCAACAACGCCACCAGATCCGCATCCCCCGCCGCCATGAAGCACGGCAGTACCGCGATGCCCAACCCCGAACGCGCAGCCTGGTGCTGCGCAATCACGCTGGTGCTGTGGAAGACCACTTTAGGGTTTCGGCAGAAGCTGCTGAGGAATTTCAGTTCCTGGCTGAACAGCAGGTCATCCACGTAATCGATCCAGGAATGGGTGGCGAGGTCTTCACGCTTTTCGATCGGCGGGTGACGCTCCAGGTAGGCGCGGCTGGCGTAGACCGCGAGGCGGTAATCGGTGAGTTTGCGCGTGACGAGTTGGTCGACGCTGGGGCGTTCGAGGTGAATGCTGATTTCCGCTTCACGGTTGAGGATGCTGACGAAGCGCGGCACTGCCACCAATTCCACTTCCAGCCCTGGATACCGCTCGAATAACCCACCCATGCGGCCGGCGAGGAACATCACCCCCAATCCTTCGGCCACCCCCAGGCGGATCTTGCCCAGGGGCGCGGCTGAATGAGTGAGCTCGTCTTCGGCCAGCAATGCGACGTTTTCCATGGCCTCGGCATGCTTGAGCAACGCTTCGCCCGCGGGCGTCAGTTCGTAGCCCTGGGCGTGCTGCACGAACAGCGCCGTGCCGAGGCTTTTCTCGATGGCTTCGATATGCCGGGCGACGGTGGCGTGGGTGGTTTTCAAGCGTTGCGCGGCGGTGAGCAGGCGGCCACTGCGCTGCAACTCCAGAAAATACCGCAGGTCGTTCCAGTCGAACATATCGCCTCCGTTGCGCAAGTCCCATGCACGCTGTTTAAAAACGCACAGCAGCTGGGTAAAAACTAACATTTTTAAGACGAAAACTAACAACTAGGATGAAGCCAATAAGAAAAACAAGCGAGACCCGAGATGCCCAGTGCAACTGCTCAATACGATTACGTGATAGTGGGCGCCGGCCCGGCCGGCTGCCTGCTGGCCAATCGACTGTCGGCCAACCCCGCCCACCGTGTGCTGCTGCTCGAAGCCGGCGGCCGCGACAACTACCCCTGGATCCATATCCCCGTCGGCTACCTGTTCTGCATCGGTAACCCGCGCACCGACTGGTGCTTCAAGACCGAAGCCCAGGAGGGCCTGCAGGGCCGTGCGCTGAGCTATCCACGGGGCAAGGTGCTGGGCGGTTGCTCGTCCATCAACGGCATGATCTACATGCGCGGCCAGGCCAAGGACTACGACGGCTGGGCGGCGGCGGGCAATCCGGGTTGGGCCTGGAAAGATGTACTGCCGCTGTTCAAGCAGAGCGAAAACCATTTTGCCGGCAGCTCTGCATTTCACGGCGATGGCGGCGAGTGGCGCGTCGAACAACAGCGTCTGCACTGGCCGATCCTCGACGCATTCCGCGACGCGGCCGCGCAAAGCGGCATCGCAGCGCTCAACGATTTCAACCAGGGCGATAACGAAGGCTGCGGTTACTTCCAGGTCAACCAGAAGGCCGGCGTACGCTGGAACGCAGCGAAGGCGTTTCTCAAGCCGATTCGCCAGCGGCCCAACCTCACCGTGTTGACCGAGGTGGAAGTCGACCGCGTGTTGCTGGAAAACGGCCGGGCAACCACCGTCCTAGGCCGTCAGCATGGCCAGCAGGTCGGCTGGAAGGCGCGCCAGGAGATCGTGCTGTGCGCCGGTTCCGTGGGCTCCCCGGGCATTCTGCAGCGCTCTGGGATAGGTCCTTCCAACGTGCTCAAGCCATTGGGCATCAATGTGCTGCATGACCTGCCGGGGGTGGGCGGCAACCTGCAGGACCACCTGCAGTTGCGCCTGATCTACAAACTGGAAAACGCACGCACCCTGAACCAGATCGCAGGCTCGGTGTGGGGCAAGATGGGCATGGGCCTGCGCTACCTGTATGACCGCAGTGGCCCGTTGTCGATGGCGCCCAGCCAGCTCGGCGCGTTTGCCCGCTCCGGCCCCGAGCAGACTTCGGCCAACCTTGAATACCATGTGCAGCCGCTGTCCCTGGAGCGTTTTGGCGAGCCGTTGCACGGGTTCCCGGCCTTTACCGCCTCGGTCTGCGACCTGCGCCCACACAGCCGTGGCCGCATCGATATCCGTTCGGCCAACCCGGCAGATGCCCCATTGATCCGGCCCAACTACCTCAGCCATCCGGAAGACCTGCGAGTGGCCGCCGACGCGATCCGCCTGACTCGGCGGATTGTTGCAGCGCCGGCGCTGAGCCAGTTCAAGCCGGTGGAATACCTGCCTGGTGACGCACTGCAAACCGAAGAGCAACTGCACGAAGCCGCCGCGCGGATCGGCACCACGATCTTCCATCCAGTGGGCACCTGCCGCATGGGCGATGACAAGGACGCGGTGGTCGACGCGCAACTGCGGGTGCATGGCGTACCCGGCCTGCGCATCGCCGATGCGTCGATCATGCCGCGCATCACTTCCGGCAACACCTGCTCACCGACCTTGATGATCGCTGAGAAAGCGGCGCAGCTCATCTTGTCGCCCAATACTGTAGAAGCGAGCTTGCTCGCGAAGAACGTCAACGAAAACGCAGCGCATCCGGCTTAAAGAGGCAATGAATGAAGCAATAGCGGCGCCGCCCCCGGCGCCGACAGTGGAACAACAATAAATAATCACTGTGAGGGCTACCCGATGTCAGAACATGCTCAACCCCTGGGCTCGGTAATCGACGCGAGCACCAGCAACGACTCAAAGAAAGTCATCTTCGCCTCATCCCTGGGCACGGTGTTCGAGTGGTATGACTTTTTTCTCTACGGCGCCCTGGCGGCGGTAATCAGCAAACAGTTCTTTGCCGGGGTCAACGACACCACCGCGTTTATCTTCGCGTTGATGGCCTTTGCTGCCGGCTTTGTGGTGCGGCCGTTCGGCGCCCTGGTATTCGGCCGCCTGGGGGACATGATCGGGCGCAAATACACGTTCCTGGTCACCATCATCCTGATGGGCGTGGCGACCTTTTGCGTCGGCTTATTGCCCAACTACGCCAGCATCGGCATCGCCGCGCCGATCATCCTGATCGTACTGCGCATGCTGCAGGGCCTGGCACTGGGCGGTGAGTACGGCGGCGCGGCCACCTACGTGGCCGAACATGCCCCCACGGGCAAACGCGGTTTGCACACCAGCTGGATTCAGTCCACCGCCACCATTGGCCTGTTGTTGTCACTGCTGGTGGTGCTGGCCTGCCGTTACTTCACCGGCGACCAGTTTGAGGTGTGGGGCTGGCGCATCCCGTTCCTGTTCTCCATCGTGCTGCTGGGCATTTCCACCTGGATTCGCATGAGCCTGCATGAGTCGCCCGCGTTCCTCAAAATGAAAGAGGAAGGCAAGGCCAGCCGATCGCCGATCCGCGAATCCTTCGGCAAATGGGAAAACCTCAAGGTGGTGCTGATCGCCCTGTTCAGCATCAACGGCGGCCAGGCAGTGACCTTTTACGCGGCACAATTCTATGTCTTGTTCTTCCTCACCCAATTTTTGAAGATGGACCCGGCCCTGGCCAATATGCTGCTGATCATCAGTGTGGTGATTGGCGCGCCGTTCTTTATCCTGTTCGGCTGGCTGTCGGACAAGCTGGGCCGCAAACCGGTGTTGATGCTCGGCCTGCTGCTGGCGACCGTGCTGTACTTCCCGATCTTCAAGGGATTGGCCCATTACACCAACCCGGCGATGGACCAGGCCAGCCGCCAGGCACCGATCACCGTCTTGGCAGACCCTACCACCTGCACCTTCCAGTTCGATCCAGTGGGCAAGGCGCGTTTTGACAGCCCGTGCGACAAGGTCAAGACCTTCCTGGTCAAACAGGGCCTGCCTTACCACAGCGCCGCCGCCCCGACAGGCAGCCCGGTGCAGGTCAGCGTGGGCGATGTGCGCATCGACGGCTTCGACGAAGCCGCCCTGCGTGGCGCGGTGACCTTGGCCGGTTACCCGACATCGGCGGATGTGGCGCAGGTCAACAAGGTGATGGTGGTGGTGTTGATCGTGGCGCTGATCCTGATTGCCGCCATGTGCTACGGGCCGCTGGCGGCGTTGATGGTCGAGCTGTTCCCGACGCGGATCCGCTATACCTCGATGTCGCTGCCCTACCATATCGGTAACGGCTGGTTCGGTGGGTTCCTGCCGACAGTGTCGTTTGCACTGGTGGTGTACACCGGCGATATCTTCTACGGCTTGTGGTACCCGGTAGTGGTCACCGGGGTGAGCTTGATCGTGGGGTTGTTCTGCCTCAAGGAAACGCGGCATGTGGATATCGATAACAACTGATCCGCTCTGCTGATCCCTTGTGGGAGGGGGCTTGCTCCCGATAGCGGTCGCTCAGTCAATGCACTTGTGACTGAAGCACCTCCATCGCAAACAAGCCCCCCTCACATTTTGCTGTACATCCATACAGATAACAGTTGATCAAAACCCTCCAACTGCGCATCCTGCAAGGCATCAACCCGATCTGATGTGATGACCATGCGGCTGTACCTCTGTGAAAAACCCTCCCAGGCCAAAGATATCGCGGCCGTGCTCGGCGCCAGCCGGCGCGGCGACGGGTGCTGGCTGGGCAATGGGGTCACAGTCACCTGGTGCATCGGCCACCTGCTGGAAACCGCCCCGCCGGATGCCTACGACGCCAAATACAAACGCTGGGTACTGGCCGACCTGCCGATCGTCCCGCAGAAGTGGAAAATGCTGGTCAAGCCCAAGACCGCCAGCCAGTTCAAGGCGGTCAAGCGTCTGCTGGGGGAAGCCCAGGAGTTGGTGATTGCCACCGACGCCGACCGCGAGGGTGAAATGATCGCCCGTGAACTGGTAGAGCATTGCCGCTATCGCGGGCCCATCCAGCGGTTGTGGCTGTCGGCGCTGGATGACGCCTCCATTCGAAAGGCCCTGGCCGCACTCAAGCCTGGCGCTGAAACCTTCAGCCTGTATCACTCGGCCCTCGGCCGTTCACGCGCCGACTGGCTGATCGGTATGAACATGAGTCGCTTGTTCACCCTGCTCGGGCGCCAATCCGGCTATCAGGGCGTATTGCCGGTAGGCCGGGTACAGACGCCAACCTTGCGCCTGGTGGTGGACCGCGACCGCAGCATCGCCGACTTCGTGCCGGTGGCCTACTGGGCCATCGATGTCGACCTGCGCCACGAGCGCATGACCTTCACCGCCCAATGGCGTGCAGCCGAAGATGCCTGCGACGACCAGGGTCGTTGCCTCAACCCACAGCTGGCTCGGGAGGCGGCCGACGCCATGAGCCACGCCGCCACCGCGCGATTGATGAAGTTGCGTACCGAGCGCATGCGCGAGGTGGCCCCCCTGCCCTTCGACCTGGGCACCCTGCAGGAAATCTGCTCGAAGAAGCTCGGCCTCGGCGCCCAGGAAACCCTGGACATCGCCCAGTCGCTGTACGAAACCCACAAGGTCATCACCTACCCGCGCAGTGATTGCGGCTACCTGCCGCTGAGCCAGCATCACGAAGCGTCGAACATTCTTGCGGCACTGGCGCGGGCGGACGCGACGCTGAATGAACTGATGCCCCATGTCGATCCGCAGCGCCGCTCACGGGCCTGGAACGACGCCAAGGTCAGCGCGCACCACGGCATCATTCCCACGGGGGCCGGCAAGGATGTCACGCAACTGACCGGCAAACACCGCGCCGTTTACACCCTGGTTCGCGCGCGCTACCTGGCGCAGTTCCTGCCCAACCACGAGTACGATCGCACCCAGGCGGACTTTGACTGTGCAGGCCAGGCGTTGCGCGCCGTCGGTAAAGTGATCATCGAGCCGGGATGGAAGCGCGCCTTGCCCGAAGCGCTGGCGCCCGCCAAAGGCCGCGAGGCGCCGGCCCCGCAGGCTTTGCCGACATTGGTGCAAGGTCAGGACTGCAGCGTAGCCAAGGTCAACCTGAAAGACCTGTGGACCCAGCCCCCCAAACCCTTCACCGAAGGCGACCTGATCAAGGCGATGAAAAACGTCGCCAAGCTGGTGGAAGACCCGCTGCTCAAGCAAAAGCTCAAGGACACTACCGGTATCGGCACCGAAGCCACTCGCGCCGGGATCATCCAGGGGTTGTTGGACCGTGGGTACCTGGTGAAAAACGGCAAGGCGCTCTGCGCTACCCCGGCGGCATTCAGCCTGATCGACGCAGTGCCCCGCGCCATCGCCGACCCCGGCACTACCGCCATTTGGGAACAGGCGCTGGACATGGTGCAAAGCGGAGAAATGAGCCTGGAAGAATTCGTCGCCAAACAAGCGGCCTGGATGAGCAAGCAAGTGGCTCGCTGCAACGGCATGCGCATGACCATCACTGGCCCGGCAAGCCCTGGCGGCAAAAGTGCTCCCCCTTGGAAAAAGAAACGAAAAAGCGCACCCCGCAAGGCCGCTGCCGCCCCAAGGCGGGGGAAAAAGCCTGCAAACAGCGGGTAACCGTCAAAAAAATCCAGCGAATGACGCTTTTCGACAGGTTTAACGCCGCTTTGGACCTTGCGGCCCAGTGGCCCGTCTAGGATTCTGTAGGAGGACCCTGACTTCCTAACAACAACACCGGAGTGGCCGCCATGAAAACCGTTGCAGAAGTGCTTAAAGCCAAGGACCAGAAAAACCAGGACGTCCATACCATCCAACATGACCACACCGTATTTGAAGCCCTGGTTCGTATGTCGGAGAAAAACGTCGGGGCCTTGCCGGTGGTCAAGGAAGGCGTAGTGGTAGGGATCATCAGCGAACGGGATTACGCACGCAAAATCATGCTCAAGGGGCTATCGTCAGTCACGACTAAGGTCAGTGAGGTGATGAGTTCTCCGGTGATAACCGTCGACACTCACAAAAAGGTCGATGAGTGCATGAACATCATGACCGACGGCCACCTTCGTCACCTGCCCGTGGTCGAAAACGGCAAACTGCTGGGCCTGCTGTCCATCGGAGACCTGGTGAAGGAAGCCATCGCCAGCCAGGCTGACCTTATCAAGCAATTGGAGCAGTACATCCGCGGCGAATAGGGGAACCCATGCTGGATACGCTGGAACATCAGGAAGACCACCTCGACACCCTGCACCAGGCCATGACCGAACGGCGCTTTCTGGTACTGACCGGTGCAGGGATCAGCACGTCGTCGGGCATTCCCGATTATCGCGACAGCGAGGGCGTGCGCCGGGGCAAGGCGCCCATGATGTATCAGGAGTTCCTGGCCACCCCGCAGGCGCGGCGTCGTTACTGGGCTCGCGCCATGTTGGGCTGGCCACGGGTACGCATTGCGCAACCAAACAAGGCGCATCTGGCACTGGCCGCGTTGCAACGCCGCGAACAAATCAGCGGCTTGATCACGCAAAACGTCGACACGCTGCATGATCAGGCCGGCAGTCATGATGTGATCGAACTGCACGGCAGCCTGCACCGGGTGCTGTGCCTGGACTGCCAGCAGCGCAGCGAGCGCGATCTGATCCAACGGGTGATGGAAAGCCAGAACCCGTACCTGGCGGATGTCGATGCCGTACAAGCGCCCGACGGCGATACATTGCTCGACCCCGCCTTTGAAGAACGCTTCCAGGTCCCCCACTGCCCCCATTGCAAGGGGCAACGGTTGAAACCGGACGTGGTGTTTTTTGGCGAGAATGTCGCCCAAGCCACGGCAGCCAAGGCAATGGCTGCCGTGGCGCACGCCGAAGGCTTGCTGGTGGTGGGTTCCTCACTGATGGCCTATTCAGCGTTTCGCCTGTGCAAAGCGATGATCGAGCAAGGCAAGCCGGTGATTGCCATCAACCTGGGCAAGACCCGCGCAGACGACCTTTTACAGATGAAGATCGAAGCATCCTGCGAGCGGCTGCTACCCCTGCTGGCCGAACGACTGAAATGCCTGTAGTGAGCGGGCTTGCCCCGCGCTGGGTGGCGCAGCCGCCCCAAACCCAGTTACCTCGGCCTTTCTGAAACACCGCAGCATCCTTGTTGGGGTGGCTGCGCCACCCAGCGCGGGGCAAGCCCTAATGCCAGTCAGTTAAGGATTAACGCGGTCACTGTGGGAGGGGGCTTGCTCCCGATAGGCCGCGCAGCGGCCTCAAAAATGGGCCTGCTACGCAGTCCATCGGGAGCAAGCCCCCTCCCACAATTTATTCATCGCCCGCTTTATCGCTTAACTGACTGGCATTAGGGCAAGCCCGCTCACTACATAGCCACTTTTGACCTCGACCTGTCTTCCAATAAATGACGCTCAAGTCACGTTTTACGGCAGGCCCCCGTCCCTACAGCACTTTATGTAGTGCTTTAAAATAATCACTACATAACCGTTGACGTAACGTTTTTGTCCTTGCATGATCTAGACGTCTCCCGGATCGGGAGCGTCGGTAACCCGTGTTTTGAACAAGCTCGTCTGACCGCCGAGCTGTTTTTTCCGGATGTGCACTGCCCACAAGGCAGATTGATGAAGCTGACCGGCCCGCAAGGTTCGGTACAAGGAGCTCAAACGCTGCTTGTCTTCGTTATGAAACCATTGCGTAGCAGTTCATCAGCAAGACTACATGCATCAGGTTCAAGACCCTGCCCGTATTCGGCAGACAGTCGCTGACGCCCGGTTTTCGGAACCGGAGACAACTAACGTGAATCAACTGATAGATCGCCAACTGGTCAAGGGGCTTACACATGAATCTGAACAACCAACCAACTATCAATGAATTGGCTGAAATGTTCGCAGCGCAGAAAGACACACTCGACGACCATATCCTGTGGGTAGGTAAATCGGGCGAAGTGAAAATCGACTGCCTGGCGCCCCACACCGAAGAAGCCGAGTTCGACCGCAATAACCGTGAACTGGCGGCGCGCCTGAAGATGTACCGCCGCGGCCAGGGTTATGTCGGCAAGAAGGCTGCAGCTGATCGCAACTTTATCGAGCAGGTGTTCGACACACTTAACAATGCGTGGGCGTCTTTCAAAGACAACTCACAAGTTAAAGTGATCGACCGCTACTACTAACTGGCAAGTAGTACTCACCCTTGTATGGGAGCTGGCCAGCCAGCTCCCATATTTATAGTGGCCGTACTTAGAAAGTTGGAAACCTGCCCTTCCCCGCTTCATCCCTGAAGATATCAAACAATACCTGCGCCGCCGCCGAAAGTTCATGCCCCGGCTTGGTCAGCACGCCAATGGGCCTTTCGATCACCGGATCACTCAAGGTGATGCAGTGAGCGCCTGCCTCCTCCATCTGCCGCGCACATAACGCGGGGACCGCGCTGACGCCCAATCCACTGGCAACCATCTTGCCCACCGTGGCTAACTGATGGCTTTCCAGAGCCACCGGCAGCTTCATCTGCAGGGCGCCGAGGTGCTCCTCCAGCATGACCCGCACCGTGGATGGCCGTTGCAAGGTAATGAACGGTTGCGCCAACAGGGTTTTCCAGTCGATTTCGACGCGCTCGGCCAAGGGTGAATCGCCCGGCACCACCGCGATGAACCGGTCCAGGTACAGCGGCGTAAATGCCAGCGAAGAAGCCTCGGAGGGCTCGAACGCCACTCCCAATTCCACCTGCCGGTCGCGCACCATCTCCAGTACCTGCTCGTTGATCAGGTCGTGCACCGTCACGTTCACTTGAGGGTAACGTTCGCGGAATATCTTGAGAATCGGCGGTAACAGGTTGCCCGCGAACGATGGCATCGCCGCCACCGTCACGCGCCCGCGCTGCAAAGTGAAGCGCTGGCGTAGTTCATCCTCGGCATTGTCCCAGTCGGCGATCAGCCGACGCGCCAGCGGCAACAGCGATTCACCTTCAGGGGTGAGCGCGACGTTACGGGTATTGCGGCTGAACAAGCGTCCGCCCAATCCCTCTTCCAGGCCCTTGATGGTCAGGCTCAGCGCCGATTGGGAAAGGTGCAGACGCTCGCAGGCCGCGGCAAAACTCAGGCTCTGGGCCACGGCGAGAAAGGCACGCATCTGTTTAACGGTCATGAGGCGACTCCGAACGGCCAGGCGACTATGCTGTTTTTTAAATCAATCAACCTTAAAAAACAACTTAACAAATCAATGCTTCGGCGCAACACTCGGTTCATTGGCTGGCCCACAAACAATAAAAGAGGTGCGTATGGCAGGTTTCGATAAACGCGTGGCGTCCTATGAAGAAGCCCTGGCAGGCCTGGAAGACGGCATGACCGTGTTGTCCGGTGGTTTTGGCCTGTGTGGCATTCCGGAAAACCTGATTGCCGAGATCAAGCGCAAAGGCACCCGCAACCTGACCGTGGTTTCCAATAACTGCGGCGTGGATGGTTTTGGCCTGGGGGTGCTGTTGGAAGAAAAGCAGATCAGCAAGGTGATCGCCTCGTACGTCGGTGAAAACGCGCTGTTCGAGAAGCAGCTGCTAAGCGGCGAAATCGAAGTGATATTGACCCCCCAAGGCACCCTGGCGGAAAAAATGCGCGCCGGCGGCGCCGGCATTCCGGCCTTCTTCACCGCAACCGGTGTCGGCACTCCGGTTGCAGAAGGCAAGGAAACCCGCGAATTCAATGGTCGCCCCTACCTGATGGAAGAGTCCATCACCGGCGACTTCGCCATCGTCAAAGGCTGGAAAGCCGACCACTTCGGCAACGTCATTTATCGCCACACCGCTCAGAACTTCAACCCGCTGGCCGCTACTGCGGGCAAGATCACCGTGGTCGAAGTCGAGGAAATCGTCGAACCGGGCGAGCTGGACCCGGCGCAGATCCACACCCCTGGCATCTACGTCGACCGGATCATCTGCGGCACCTTCGAGAAGCGCATCGAACAGCGCACCGTCCGCAAATAATCCGCCTCCAGCCCAGACAATAAGAGGAAAAAAACATGGCTCTTACCCGCGAACAAATGGCTCAACGCGTCGCCCGCGAAATGCAGGACGGTTTCTACGTCAACCTCGGCATCGGCATTCCGACCCTGGTGGCCAACTACATTCCCGAAGGCATGGAAGTGATGCTGCAGTCGGAAAACGGTCTGCTGGGCATGGGCCCGTTTCCGACCGAAGACACCATCGATGCCGACATGATCAATGCCGGCAAGCAGACCGTGACCGCGCGTATCGGCGCCTCGATCTTCTCCTCCGCCGAGTCTTTCGCGATGATTCGCGGCGGCCATGTCGACCTGACCGTGCTCGGTGCGTTTGAAGTGGACGTGCAAGGCAACATCGCCTCGTGGATGATCCCCGGCAAGCTGGTCAAAGGCATGGGCGGCGCCATGGACCTGGTGGCCGGAGCGGAAAACATCATCGTGATCATGACCCACGCGTCCAAGGACGGTGAGTCCAAGCTGCTCAGCCAATGCAGCCTGCCGCTGACCGGCGCGAACTGCATCAAGCGTGTACTGACGGACCTGGCCTACCTGGAAATCGAAAATGGCGCTTTTGTCCTCAAGGAACGCGCACCTGGCGTCAGCGTCGAGGAGATTGTGAGCAAGACCGCCGGTAAACTGATTGTCCCGGACCACGTTCCAGAAATGCACTTCCAGTGAGGACAGATTCCATGCAAGACGTCGTGATTGTTGCTGCCACCCGCACCGCCGTGGGCAGCTTCCAGGGTTCACTGGCCAGCATTCCGGCACCGGAACTGGGCGCTGCCGTGATCCGCCGCCTGCTGGAGCAGACCGGCCTGGACCCGGCCCAGGTGGATGAAGTGATCCTCGGCCAGGTACTGACCGCAGGCTCCGGCCAGAACCCGGCGCGCCAGGCCTCGATCCTGGCCGGCTTGCCCCACGCGGTGCCCAGCCTGACGTTGAACAAGGTCTGCGGTTCGGGCCTCAAGGCCCTGCACCTGGGCGCCCAAGCCATCCGTTGCGGTGACGCCGAGGTGATCATTGCCGGTGGCATGGAGAACATGAGCCTGGCGCCGTACGTCTTGCCTGGCGCACGCACCGGTTTGCGCATGGGCCACGCCAAGATGATCGATAGCATGATCACCGATGGCCTGTGGGATGCGTTCAACGACTACCACATGGGTATCACCGCCGAAAACCTGGTGGACAAGTACGGCATCAGCCGTGAGGCCCAGGATAGCTTCGCCGCCGCCTCGCAACAAAAGGCCGTCGCCGCCATTGAGGCCGGGCGCTTTGTCGATGAGATCACCCCAGTCCTGATCCCCCAGCGCAAAGGCGACCCCGTCGCCTTCGCCGTGGATGAACAACCCCGCGCCGGCACCACCGCCGAATCCCTGGCCAAGCTCAAACCTGCGTTCAAGAAAGACGGCAGCGTCACCGCCGGCAACGCTTCCAGCCTCAATGACGGCGCCGCTGCCGTGCTGCTGATGAGCGCCGATAAAGCCCGCGCCCTCGGCCTGCCCGTATTGGCGCGCATTGCCAGCTACGCCAATGCCGGCGTCGACCCGGCCATCATGGGCATCGGCCCGGTCTCGGCGACACGCCGCTGCCTGGACAAAGCCGGTTGGAAACTGGGTGACCTGGACCTGATCGAAGCCAACGAGGCTTTCGCCGCGCAGTCTTTGGCGGTGGGTAAAGAGTTGGAGTGGGACGCTGACAAGGTCAACGTCAACGGCGGTGCCATTGCCATCGGCCATCCGATCGGTGCGTCCGGCTGCCGCGTGCTGGTCACCCTGCTGCATGAAATGATCAAGCGTGATGCCAAGAAAGGCTTGGCGACGCTGTGCATCGGTGGCGGCCAAGGCGTAGCCCTCGCCCTCGAACGCAACTGATTCAACGCGCACTACGGAAAAGGCCCGGTTCCACGCAAACCGGGCCTTTTCTTTTTTGCGGCCGCGTCAGAAAAACACCATCAACCTGTGGGAGGGTCGCATCACTATCAACCACACCATCCCCTCTGACGCTTTGCGTTAATCCGCCAGACCCGGTTTAATCGCCGTCCAATTCCCCTGTACACCCCAAGGAACTGCAATGCGCCATCTGGACGGCAAATCTCGCCCGTTTTTCATGCTGTTACTGGCCGGGCTGGTCTTGACCGGCTGTTCGCCCAAGGACCACCCCCGCGCCACGGTAATCAACGGCGAACAGGGTCGGGCCGGTGCGCAGTTGGCCTACGAACACGAGCTGACCCTGGCCCTGCCCGGCGCTCTGCTCGCACCACGCATGCAAGCCACCCGCGAAGCCTGTGAAACCGCGCGCTTTGGTGCCTGCAACATCCTGGGCATCACCGAAGATGGCGACGGCGGCGAGATCATCTTGCGCATAGCGCCTACCGGCGTGGAACCGATGGTCGCGATGGCGGCCGAAGGCGGCAAACTCGGCCAGCGCATCACCACCGCCGAGGACCTGGCCGACGCCGTCAATGACGTAAAGCGTCGCCAACAGCGTCTGCAAGCCCAGCAGCAGCGCCTGGATGATCTGGCCAAACGCAAGGACATCACCGTCAGCGACCTGATTGCACTGAGCAAGGAACAGGCGTCCATTGAGAACGAACTTCAGGAACTGGCCCAGCTCGCGGCCGGCCAACAGCGTCGCCTCGATACCAACCGCGTCACCCTCAACTTCCGCTCCAGCGACGGTGCGAACCAGCAATCGCGCTTCAGCCGAATGTTCAGCAACCTGGGCGACAACCTGGTGAACGGCACGGCGGACGCCATGGAGCGCGCCAGCTATGTATTGCCGTTTGTGATCCTGGCGTTCCCGGTGGTATGGCTGTGGGTGGGGTTGTGGCGTCGGTTTGTCAAACGACGCACTTGATCAACGCTTCATACAGCGCTGATATCGCTCGTCCACTCGCTGGGCGAACCACGCCGTGGTCAGGTTGCGCGTGATCTTCGGGCTTTTCAGTACGATGCCCGGCAGGATCGAGCGCGGCATCGGCTTGCCGGCAGCCTTGTCGGCCAGGGCGAACACGCGTTTGTAGAGCGTGGTGTCTTCAAAATCCAGCTGCTCGCCCTGCTCGAGCTGGCTGCGGATACTCGGGTTACGCATATCCAGTTTCGAACCCAGCGAACGCACCGCCAGCTCGGTGGAGCCCGGCAGTAATGAGCCGTAACGAATCAAGTCGCCATCCAACACCAGCTCGGTGCCGGTGACGCGGCTGACGGCAGCCTGGAATGCGGCGTTGC
The DNA here is from genome assembly GCF_050312575.1 of Pseudomonas sp. R11F. NCBI lineage: Bacteria > Pseudomonadati > Pseudomonadota > Gammaproteobacteria > Pseudomonadales > Pseudomonadaceae > Pseudomonas > Pseudomonas sp. R11F. The sequence continues at coordinate 328,712 of NZ_JBNPJU010000077.1, forward strand.
GGCTGGCATACCAACCGGCATTGAAGTCGGCAAAACGGTACAGCGGCTGGTCGTAGTTCACCGGGTAACCCAGCAAATGGGTAATGCCGAAATACATGCCGCCGCGTCGGGTGAAGACTTCCCGGCGAATCGTGCCATCCACCGCGTAGGGATAACCCCGCGCATGTTGCTGCGCAAAGTCGATGCTCACCTGCATCGGGCCGGCGGTGTGTACCGGGTTGAAGCCGCCGAACAGCGTATTTCCCAGCGGCACCATGCTGATGAAGTCGTCGAAGATCCCGCTCAGGTCCTTCTCCGTGCGTGCGGCGCTCAGGCGTTCGGCGTAGGACTTGCCGGTGGGCGAGCGCAACTGCAGCGTGGTGCGTATCACGAACGCCGGCACATGGACCTTGCCGGCCCGCCGCAGGATCTCATCCTGAGCGATCTTGCCCATGTTCGGCACCGCAGGGTCGACCTGGTAAGTGGACTCCTGCTCGGTGACCGCCAGCACCGCGCAGATGTTTTCGGTGCTGGGGTAGATCTTCTGGGTGTCGAAGGCGGTGTAGATATCCTGAGCCCAACCGCCGCGGTCCGGCACCGACGCCGGCAGCAGCCGCACAATCTGGGCCTTCACATCGGCCTCGCTGCGCTGCGGCTGTTGCGGGTTGCGCGTGGTGGAACAACCGGCCAGTACCAACGAGGTAGTGAGGCACAGGATCAGACGGCTTGAATACATGGGGCTTCCTTGAACGACGACGGGCCGGGCACTGCGGATATCGACAGGTAAGTCTAACTGGGGTTCGCCGACTTGTTGTACTCGCCAGTCACGACCGAACGTGACAGGATCGTTCATCGACCATTTGTACAAGGAGTTTGAATGCCATGCTCAGCGTGAACTTCCTCGTCACCTGCCTGATCGTCGTGCTGATCCCCGGTACCGGTGTGATCTTTACCGTCTCCACCGGCCTGACCTCGGGCAAACGTGCCAGTATCCTCGCCGCACTGGGATGTACCTGCGGGATCATTCCTCACTTGTTGGCGTCTATCCTTGGCTTATCCGCGCTGTTGCACACCAGTGCCTTGGCCTTCGAGGCGCTGAAGTTTGCCGGAGCGGCCTATCTGCTGTACCTGGCGTATGTCACGTGGCGCGACCGCTCGGCCTTCGCCATGAATGACACGCCAATTGTTTCAACGGCCAGTAGCTTGATGCTGCGCGGATTCTTGCTGAATATTCTCAATCCGAAACTGACGATTTTCTTCCTGGCCTTCCTGCCCCAGTTCGTGACGCCAGGCAGCACGGCACCGGCCTTGCAGATGATCGTGCTGAGCGGCGTATTCATGGCGATGACATTGGCGGTTTTTATCCTGTATGGCCTGTTGGCGAACCTATTTCGCCGCGCGGTGATCGAGTCCCCACAAGTGCAGAACTGGCTGCGTCGCAGTTTTGCAGCGGCCTTTGCGGGCTTGGGGTTGAACTTGGCGTTTGCGCAGCGTTAAAGGGCCACACGATCATGGAGGACAAAAACTACTGAAACGCCCTACTTCTGTTGACGAATAGGTCCGGCTTCTTTTCCTTACAAACCTCTCCAAAGTCCTTCGCCTGATCATTCAGTGCGAGGGACCGCCGATGTACTTCTCCGTAACCACCTTGCCCGATAGGGCTGCCTTTTGATCCCGGTGATTGCCAGGTTTGTCCTGGCCCCCATGGACGCCAAAACGCCGGACGTTGAACACGTCTTGCGTGATTTCAGAACCTGCCTGAATACCTTCGACGACTGGGCTGAAAGCTTTTGGAGCGGTTCGGCACTGGATCTTGAGCAGGTCTTCAAGGTCGGCGACGACGTCGCACTGACCGCTCCGGGTTCGTCCAAGGCGCCCAGCGCCACCGTTGCCATGTGCAAAGCCCAGGGTTCACTGACCCTGGTGCATATGTTCGAAAGCACGCAGTTCGTGCCCATCGGCAATACACCCGTGGCGCTGCAAGCCATTGCAGCAGATGGCAGCCCGGTGGGGCCGCCCATCCATGACACCATCGGCCCCAGCGGCATCCTTGAAGTCCAGGGCTGCACGCGTGATCAGCGTTATCAAGTCACATTCTATCCCGACGTATCCAAGGATCACGTCAAGGCGCTGTATGCGTCTTATCAATCGGTGATCGCGGGGCTCGAGACCCGCCTGCGCGAGGAATGGACGCAGACCTTCAACGCCCGGTGGAGCGACTTTTCAAAGGCCGCGCCTTTGGAACGCAGTGTGATGCAAAGTGTGGCGCTCTCAAGCGGAATCGCCCAAGCCCTCTACAACCTTTGGGACAACATCACGCAACTCTGTGACCTGCTGGCGGACATCAAGCCCAACAGCCAGAAACTGCTGCAGTACCTCTCCCAAACTGAACTTGATCAACTACTGAAACTGAGCAGCGAGGCCGTTGCACAGGGCTTGCTCGTGCTCAGCGACGAGCCACTGCTGTTCATTTACCTATCAGCCATGGTCGCCTGGATACGCATGCTGCCGCCGCCAGACATGTATGAGCTGCTGGGTGAAATCACGGGTGAAGTACTGATCAACCTGTTTCTGATCTGGGCCACCCGGGGCATGGGCGTGCAACTTCGGCTGGGAGCCCAGGTATTTGGGCATATCAAATCCGGGCGGGTGCGTGGCTGGCTGGAAACGCTGGCGAATCAGTTGGTGGGGCCACCTCTGGAGCCCCATGCCGAAGCGCTGAAACCGCTGTTGCTGAGCAGTGTGCCGACGCCGATCAAGACGGTGCCGGTTGGGCCGTTGAAAGCTGGCGATCATTTAGTTTCCAACCCCGTGACGGCAGTGCGAGACAAGGCGACGCAACGTACGGTACTGGTCAGGCAGGAGCCTGTCGACGATGTGCCGGCCTCGGGGAAAAACCTCAATGGGGAGGCTTCGGCATCGGCGGACAAGACCGCCTCCCATGGCTGCCCGGTGTCGATGGTCACTGGCGAGGAATTGCTGACGCTGACCGATGGCACGCTGGATGGCGTGTTGCCGTTTGAGTGGACGCGGCTGTATCGCACCAGTGCCGTGGAGGTGGATTGTGGGTTGGGGTTTGGCTGGAGTCATGCGCTGGCGCATCGGCTTTCGGTGTCAGGTGATTCGGTGGTGTGGACCGATCATGAAAACCGCTCTACTGAATTTCCACTGCCCACTGCGTCGCGACCCGCAATCACCAACAGTCTGGCCGAAGCGGCGATCTACCTGGGCGCTCTGCCCGATGAATTAGTGCTGGCCCAGGCGACGCGCTTCTACCACTTTTGCGACGGTGTGCTCACCGCCATCAGCGATGCGTACGACAACCGGCTGCGCATTGTGCGGGATCGTTCGGGGCGCATTGAACGCTTGGATAACGGCGTCGGCCGCTCGCTGTTCTTGCGCTATGAGCTTGGGCGCATTGTGGCGGTGGACTATCAGGTTCAACGCGCCAAAGGTCATGAAGCCTTCACCTGGATGACCGAACACAACGTTGTGTCCTACGCCTATGACGACGCAGGCCGACTGGTGTGTGCGACCAATGCCGTGGGTGAACGCGAGGTTTATCGCTACGACGATCAGCACGTCATCCTTGAACGGCAGTTGGCCGGTGGCGCGAGTTTCTACTGGGAATGGGAACGGTCCGGCAAGGCGGCGCGCTGTGTCCGGCACTGGGCCAGCTTTTCGCAGATGGACGCGCGTTATACCTGGGGTGACGACGGCCAGGTCACGGTGTTTAACGCCGACGGCAGCCAGGAAATCTACGTGCATGACCAGCGCGCACGGCTGGTACAGCGTATCGATCCGGACGGCGCCGAGCATTTCAAGTCCTACGACGACAAGGGCCGGCTGACGGTCGAGCAAGACCCGCTGGGCGCGGTGACGGCCTATCAGTACGACGATGCCGGACGCTTGGTGGCGGTGTTTCCGGGGGACGACGAACCAACCTCCTACGAGCATGACAACGGCTTCGTACGCGTGGTGCGACGGGGTCAGGCGGTCTGGAAATATGAGCGCAATGACCAGGGCGACGTGACGCGTCGGACGGATCCCGCCGGGCACATCACCGACTACAGCTACAACCCATCCGGGCAACTGACGGGCGTCTGGTATCCCGATCACAGCTGTCATCGGCTGGTCTGGAATGAGCGCGGCCAGTTGCTGGAGGAGCAACTGCCCAATGGCGCTCTCAAGCGTTATCGCTATGACGACGTTGGGCGGCAGGTGGCGCGTGAGGATGAGCACGGTGCGCTGACCCAGTACCAGTGGGACAGCGTGGGCCGCCTGGTTCGCGTGGTCTTGCCGGGCGGTGCGTGTCGGGAATACAGCTACAACCCCTACGGAAAAATCACCGCCGAACGCGACGAACTCGGCCACGTCACCCGTTACGAATACGCCGACGGCCTGCACCTGATCAGCCGCCGCCTCAATGCCGACGGCACCCAGGTCAAGTACCGCTACGACAACGTACGGTTGTTGCTCACCGCGATTGAAAACGAAGCCGGCGAAACCTATCAGCTTGATTACCACCCCAACGGCCTGATCCAGCAAGAAATCGGCTTTGACGGCCAGCGCACGGCGTATGCCTACGACCTCAACGGCAATCTGCTGGAAAAGACCGAACACGGTGACGATGGTAGTCAGCTGGTTACGCGGTATGAGCGCGACCACGCCGGGCGCCTCGTACGAAAAACCCTTGCCGATGGCGAAGTCGTTGAATACGCCTACGATCGCCAGGGCAACCTGCTCAGTGTCGACGACGGTCATTGGGCGCTGGCCTACGAATACGACGTCCAGAATCGCCTCACCGCCGAACACCAGGGCTGGGGCACCCTGCGCTACGGCTATGACGCCTGTGGTCAGTTAAAGCACCTGCGCCTGCCAGACAACAACCGTCTGGTGTTCAACCATGACAAAGGCGGTCACCTTTCCACGGTTGAACTCAACGGTGCGCTGCTCACCTCACACCTGTTTAAAAACGGTCGCGAACACCAACGCCAACAAGGCCAGTTGCTCAGCCACTACCACTACGACGACCAGCACCGCCTGCACGCCCACGCCATCACCCAGCAGGAACACATTCTTTACCAACGCCAATACGACTACGACAAAACCGGCAACCTCACCCGCCTGCTCGACACGCGCAAGGGCCAGCACGACTACCACTACGACCCCCTCGCCCGCCTGACCCGCGCCAACCACTCGCAAGACGTACAGGAACGCTTCGGCCACGACCCGGCGGGCAACCTGCTGATGCAGAACCGCCCTGGTCCGGACATCGTTGCGGGCAATCGCCTGATGATCCAGGGCGATCATCACTATGACTACGACGCCTTCGGCAACCTCATCCGCGAACGACGCGGCAAAGGCCAGCAACTCGTCACCGAATACCGCTACGACTGCCAACACCGTTTGATTGGCCTCACCACACCCAACGGGCAAACCGCCCACTATCGCTACGACCCATTTGGGCGGCGCATCAGCAAAACCGTGGATGACACAACCACGGAGTTTTTCTGGCAAGGCGACAAGCTGATTGCCGAGCATCATGCGGAGCGCCATCGCAGTTACCTCTACGAACCCGACAGCTTCCGCCCATTGGTTTTACTGGAAGGTTTTGGGCCAAAAGAAACAAAACCCTACTACTACCAACTCGACCACCTCGGCACCCCGCAGGAACTGACCGATAGCGAAGGCGAAATCGTCTGGTCCGCGCACTACCGCGCCTACGGCGAAATCGCCCGCCTTGATGTCGGCAAAATCGACAATCCGTTGCGGTTTCAAGGCCAGTATTTCGACGCGGAAAGCGGGCTGCACTACAACCGTCATCGCTACTACAATCCGGATATTGGTCGCTACCTGACGCCGGATCCGGTGAAGCTGGCGGGTGGGATCAATGCGTACCAGTACGTGCCGAATCCTACGGGGTGGGTGGATCCGCTGGGGTTGAGCACATGTCCTGGTGGGGATGGGTGCAAACCGAGAGGGGCTGTTGAAGACGCTGCAAGTAGCGCTAAGGTACATATAGGTGAACCTGGAGCACCATCTGCAAGCAAGCGGCCGACAGAATTCGCCAGCAAGCAAAAACTCAACGAGCATTACGAGAAACATGGACCTGAATTCGGTGTCGAGAACAGCCATGAATATCTACTCACTGCGCAACATGTTATAAACCAAGGCATACCGGTTCAATATTCGTACAAGGGTAAGCCAACGATCGGCTATGTTTTACTTATGGGAACAAATAGAAGAGGACAGGCTAAATTTGCATTTGCCGGAACGAATACAAATGGGGACATAACCACCCTGCATAGTAAAAGCGGAAAAGACTTCTGGAAAATGATAAATGGAGATGCCAATGACAAAACAATCAGACCCTACAACCAATAACTATAAAAAAGCCAAAGTATTGGCACTTAACGACCATGTGGAAGAAGATGTAACACTACTTATTGAGGGCACAGTTATAAATTGCTTTATCAGTTACAGCCCATATCAAATAATGATTGGAAATACTTATGACGTAGAGTTAACAATAAATCTCGCCGATGACTACCATATTGAAAGGGCCCAACCGAGGAATACCCTTGCCGAGTGGGCGGGGTGCGGATACTCATACTTTCTATATGGAGAGCTATGCAATGATTCACTCCATACCTTCACGACCCTAAATGACGAAGATTTGCACTATGACCACCCTGAGTGTAACGACCACTTTATCAAACTGAAAGTTGAGAGAATTGACGTTACCTTTCACTAGCATAGGCATATAAATCATAGATCTTCTAAGAGAAGAAATGATTTATTTAGGCTCACCTAAATTAGAACATCGCAGGTGTTCGGAGTTAAGCAAAACAAACAAACCAAACCTGTGTAGAGCAACTCCCCGCCACAGGCTTGCTGCTAAGCCAAGACTTTGAAAGCGTTTGTAAAACTTGGTGCGCAATCGCGTCTCTGTTAATAAATAATTGGCCAACCATAGCAATGTGATACTCCACGAGCTACTCCATACAATAAGACTCAACAGCACCTTACATTAAAACATTTCACAAAAAACTTGGAGCGCACGGAAATTATATTTTGATAGAAACAACCCAACTCGACCTTTCACCGCATTCCCCAAGTGAGCAGACAATGCTGAAATGTCCATTCATGAATACCCCTTACACCCCTAACATCTCTCATATATTAGGGGCATTGTCGATATATGACATCGAGAAAACAGTTGGAAGAGAACTACGAAAATACAACCCTAACAATGAGAAGGATAGGAAAAAAATTATAATTTCTTATATCTTGAAAGACCTCATGTACCTGTCATACAGACATCGTTTCTTATTGATGTCTGCTCTCAGGGATGCACTAGACAACACCGAATTCGACTTTTCGAAAGAGTTCGAAAATGACTACGACGAATACATAACGATGGCCTGGGACGAGACGGAAATAGCTGACCCTCGAGGCTTCTTCGCAGACATATATCGACTAGCCAACGAAGTCTGGAAAGACGACCTCCAAAAAGCCAGCCTCGAAGACCCATCAACTTGGTAAACAAAACAAACCAAACCTGTGCGGAGCATCCTCCCCCGTCACAGGCTCGCGCAGTCCCCTTAGATCCCCGCCAACGCCAGGTCCATCGCAAAATACGTAAAAATCAAATCCGCCCCGGCACGCTTGATCGACCCCAGCGTCTCCCGTACCACTCGCGCCTCATCGATCGCTCCGGCTTGTGCGCCGAACTTGATCATCGCGTACTCGCCACTTACCTGGTACGCCGCCACCGGCAGGCGCGAGGCTTCGCGGATGTCGCGGATGATGTCGAGGTAAGCGCCGGCTGGCTTGACCATCAGGGCGTCCGCGCCTTCCTGTTCGTCCAGCAGGGATTCGCGTACCGCTTCGCGGCGGTTCATCGGGTTCATCTGGTAGCTTTTGCGATCGCCTTTGAGCGCGCTGCCGCCCGCTTCGCGGAACGGGCCGTAAAGGGCCGAGGCAAATTTGGTGGAGTAGGCCATGATCGGGATGTGGGTGAAGCCTGCGTCATCCAGGGCGCGGCGGATGGCCTGGACCTGGCCGTCCATCGCCGCCGACGGTGCGATGACGTCGGCACCGGCACGGGCGGCGGCCACGGCTTGCTTGCCGAGGTTGGCCAGGGTAGCGTCGTTATCGACGTGGGCACCGTGCATCACGCCGCAGTGGCCGTGGTCGGTGTATTCACAGAAGCAGGTGTCGGACATCACGATCATTTCCGGCACGGCGTCCTTGATGATCGAGGACATGCGCGAAACCAGGCCACGCTCCTTCCAGGTATCGCTGCCATCGGCATCCAAGTGATGAGACACGCCGAAGGTCATCACCGACTTGATCCCGGCACGCGCAAAGCGCTCGATTTCACCGGCCAGTTTCTTCTCGGGGATCCGCATGACACCCGGCATGCTGGTGATCGGCACGAACTCGTCGATTTCTTCTTCGACGAAAATGGGCAATACCAAGTCGTTAAGGGTGAATTCGGTTTCCTGGAACAATCCGCGTAACTGCTCAGAGCGGCGCAGGCGGCGTGGACGGGCTTGTGGGAACTGGCTGGTCATGGTTTTCCTGGCTGAAGGCTAAAAACAGTAGAAGCGAAATCTTTGGGGCCAAAGCTTATGCCCCGAGGCCCCGGCAGCACAAACGCCAAGGGGCCAACAGTGTATTGCGTGGCGCGTAACAATTTATTGATCTAGAGCTGTACGCGTCCTTCGATACAGCCTGTCACCGCGCCACCGATCCAGATTTCAGCGCCTTGGCGCTCAACGTAAATGCGCCCCGCTCGCCCGATAGCCGTGCCTTGGCTGACCACGTAGCGCTCGGGCGCCAGGCCCTCACCCAGTAACCACTGAGCCACGCCGGCATTCAAACTGCCGGTGGCGGGATCTTCCGGAGCGCCGTCACCGGCGATGAAAGCGCGCACTTCAAATTGCGTGTCTACCGGATCACGTTCAGGGTCACAGGGAGCAATCACACCCACGGCCAGACCCTGCAGTTGCGCATAGTCCGGTTGCAAGGCCAGTACCTGGTCACGCTCAGCCAGCATCACTGCCATCCATCCCGCCCCATTGTCGACCCACTGACTGCGCACAATCGCCTCCGGGGCCAAACCGAGCCCCAGGCGCACGCGCTCCAACAGAGCGGCTTCAACCAAACCGGAACGCAACAATGGCGGTGCGATAAACGCCAACTCATTGCCTCGACGTCGGATCCGCACCAGGCCGATTTCGCACTCCTGGATGATCTCTTCGCCCTTCGGAAGGCCCCCCGCTTGCAACCATGCATGGCAGCTCCCCAGCGTGGGATGCCCGGCAAACGGCAGCTCAGTGAGGGTGGTGAAAATCCGCACCCGGTAATCGGCCCGCGCATCACGCGGCTCCAGCAAAAAGGTGGTTTCGCTGAGGTTGGTCCAGTTGGCAAAGTCAGCCATCTGCCGATCGGTAAGGCTGTCGGCGCCCAGCACTACCGCCAGTGGGTTACCTTTGAGCGGCACGCCGCTGAATACATCCAATTGCTTGAAATCGAAAGTCCGCATATTCAACTCTTCAGGGCTCAGCCAGGAATGCTCAGGCCACGGATCACCGCCGGACGCGCCACAAACCCGTCCAGCACACGCAACACGTTGGGGAAATCGGCGATCCCCACCAGATCACCCGCCTCGTAGAACCCAATCAGGTTACGAATCCACGGGAAGGTGGCGATGTCGGCAATGCTGTAGTCATCGCCCATGATCCAGGTGCGGCCCAGCAGGCGTTTTTCCAGTACCTCCAGCAACCGCCGAGACTCCGCGACGTAACGGTCACGCGGGCGCTTGTCTTCATAAGCCTGGCCGGCAAACTTGTTGAAAAAGCCCACCTGGCCGAACATCGGGCCGATACCGGCCATCTGGAACATCAGCCATTGGATCGTTTCATAGCGCGTGGCCGGGTCCTCAGACAGCAGTTGGCTGGTCTTTTCCGCAAGGTAGATCAGGATCGCGCCGGACTCGAACAACGCCAACGGCTGACCGCTCGGACCATTAGGGTCGATGATCGCAGGAATCTTGTTGTTGGGGTTCAGGGACAGGAACTCGGGGGACAGTTGGTCCTGCGTCTCGAAGCTGACCTTGTGCGCTTCATACGGCAAAGCCAGCTCTTCCAGCATGATCGACACTTTGACGCCGTTGGGCGTCGGCAACGAATACAGTTGCAGGCGCTCCGGATGCTGGGCGGGCCATTTGCTGTTGATCGGGAAAGCGGCAAGTGCATTCATCGGAAAATTCCCAGGCTGAAAACCCCCATCATAGTCATCCGGGCCTCGCCCTGCATGGGTCATCATTACGCAACATAGCCAAGCTAGGCTGCCGCGCAGGCGAACCAACGCGCCAAAATGCACTCTTACGTGCGCCAAAACGTTGAAAGCAGACTCGAACTGACAATGACCATTTCACCTTTGCGCCTTGTGCAACGATTCAAACGCTACACCTACCTACTGCCATCATTGCTGTTACTCGGCGGAGCAATCGGCTTGGTCCTCGAATCCCCGCTCATCAATGCCGGGCCGGTGGATGGCGTGCAAACGCTGGTGTTCCTGCGCCACGGTGAAAAGCCTGCCGGCGGCCTGGGCCAGCTCAACTGCCAGGGCCTCAACCGTGCGATGAACCTGGCCAGCGTGTTGCCGGAAAAGTTCGGCAAGGCCAACTATGTGTTTGCCTCCAACCCGACGCGCAATGTCGAGGAAGGTGAGCATGACAATTCCTACAGCTACATTCGTCCATTGATGACCATCGGCCCCAGCGCCATCAAGCTCGGCCTGCCGGTGAATATCAAGTTCTCCGCCAACGACACCAGCGCCCTCGCCGACGAACTGGTGGAAGACAAGTACCACAACTCGATCATCTACACCGCCTGGTCCCATGGCTACCTGCCGGAACTGATCAACAAGGTCGCCAGCGAAGCGGTGGGCTCGAAGTACACCATCGCCCACGACTGGTCCGGCAACGACTACGACACGTTGTATGTGCTGACGCTGACCTGGCACAACGGCAAAGCGTCGTTGCTGAGCCGCAACTACCAACAGGGCTTGAACAATGGCCAGCAGACCTGCCCGGATGCCACCCAGGTGAGCGCTGACATCTGAGGGCGTATGATGCACCGCTATTGACTCAGCTTCGGATCATCAGCATGCCCAACCTCACGTCTACCCAGCCCGCCCGGGGCTGGTCTTTCTGGTGGAAACCCGCCTTGTTTCTCCTGGTTGCCTGCGTCGGCCTGTACTACGTGAAGTGGTCGCCCTACTACTTCAAGGCATTCGTGGCAGCGGATAACCACAGCATTGGTGCGTCAATCCTCAACGATCAACAAACCGCGCCGCTGATGGCCGCGCTGGCGTATGCGCAGGTGTATTTCCTGGCCATCTGGAAAGCGGCGGTGCTGGCGGTGATTCTCGGCTCGCTTCTGCAAGTGTTGATTCCCCGCGACTGGCTGCTGCGCCTGTTTGGCAAGGCCGGGCTGGGATCGACTGTGCGCGGCGGGCTGTTCGCACTGCCGGGGATGATGTGCAGTTGCTGCGCGGCGCCGGTGGCGGCAGGCATGCGCCGTCAGCAAGTATCGGTGGGAGCGGCGTTGGCGTTCTGGATTGCCAACCCGGTGCTGAACCCGGCCACCCTGGTATTCATGGGCTTTGTGTTGGGCTGGGGTTTTACGGCCTTACGCCTGGTGGCGGGGATTGTGCTGGTGGTGGGCGTGTCGCTGGTGGCCCAACGCATTGCGCGACCGGAGCAGGTGCCCGATGCCGCATTGGAGGCGGTTTCAGAGGTCAGCGTCGTCGAATCGCAGCCGTTCCTGAGCCGTTGGCTGCGCACCCTGTGGCAATTGTTCTGGAGCACCATCCCGGTCTATATCCTGGCCGTACTGATCCTGGGCGCAGCGCGAGTGTGGTTGTTCCCCCATGTGGATGGCGCCATGGCCAACAGCCTGCTCTGGCTGGTGCCATTGGCGATTGTCGGCACCTTGTTCGTGATTCCGACCGCCGCCGAGATCCCTATCGTACAAACCATGATGACCCTCGGCATGGGCACCGGCCCGGCAGTGGCCTTGCTGATGACCTTGCCGAGCGTGAGCCTGCCGTCACTGCTGATGCTGCGCAAAGACTTCGATGCACGGGTGCTGGTGACGGTGGCCGGGTTGACCATGTTGGTGGGTGTGGTGTGTGGGTTGATCGGGGCCGTCATTCTCTAGTGACTCTCAGAGGCTGGTGGCACTGCGACAACCGGGGTATCTGTGCCAGGTTGAAACCTGTGGCGAGGGAGCTTGCTCCCGTGGCGACCTATTGGCCATCCCTGGCCCAGGACGGCTAACCCGGCGTCCTGCCGGGTTACCCACGGATTCAAGCCTGCGTTCGGCCAGCGTGGTTTGACGGGGCGCCTAAGATCAAGATCAAAAACAAGATCAAAAGCACGGCAAGCAGCGAATCTCAGCCGTCATGCGGGCAAGACCGGATAGATTTGATCAGATGCGGATTGTCTGTATCGGCTCAGAAAGATCGACCCAGCCTTTCACGCAGATACTCCACCACTGCGCCCTGCTCTCCCGAAAACTCGATCCGGGCGCCTTTGCTTTGCTTTTGAAAGGCGTACATCGGGTCGTAGTACTCGCGCAGCAACCCTTCGATCCACTCCCGGTGCAGGTCGACTGCACCACTGCGCGCCTGTTCCGCCAAGGCGTCCTGCAGGATCGCCTGTAGCCGTTGGAAGCGTTCACCGCCCAGGCGCTTGTGAATGTTGGCCAGGCTCTGGGTCAGGCGCTCGGCAAAGCGGGCCTGGCCGGTTTCGCCATGCACCCCGATGAATTCTGCGCAGAGTTCGACCACGTAATCACGCAGGATTCGCTCAACACGCCCCTCCACGCTGTCTTCGAGCCAGACCATCGGAAACGTCTGCATGCCTTTATGCAACGGCAGGGGAAGCGCGCAACTGCCGATCATGCGGCTCTCGTCCTCGACCACAAACTGTTCGATACCGACCGCGCGTTTTTTCAGCAGGTCCACCGCCAGGCGATTTTCGAAATCGATGTTGGATGGCTGCGCCGTAGCGCGCTTGCCGAAGCTGGAACCGCGGTGGTTGGCGTGCCCCTCCAGGTCCAGGGCATTGCGCAACTGACCGAGCACTTCGGTTTTGCCGGTGCCCGTCATGCCGCCCAGCAATACAAAATCACATGCGTTCGTTGCCTGTTCCAGGGTGTCCAGCAGGAAGGTGCGCATGGCCTTGTAGCCACCGCCGACGCGTGGATATTCAATACCCGCCTCGGTCTTCAACCACTGCTGCACAATCTGCGAACGCAGCCCACCACGAAAGCAGTACAAGTACCCGTCGGGGTTGGCCTTGGCGAACTGTGCCCACTGCTCGATGCGCTCTGCCTTGATCGCCCCGGACACCAGTTCATGCCCCAGCACAATGGCAGCCTGCTGGCCTTGCTGCTTGTAACAGGTGCCGACCCGTTGACGTTCGTCATCGGTCATCAGCGGCAGGTTGATCACCCCGGGGAACGCGCCCTTAGTGAACTCGATCGGCGCACGGGTATCCATCATTGGCCGGTCATTGAGGAAGATGTCGCGGTAGTCGGTGAAATCAGTCGCCATCAAAACACCTCTACCGCGTGGGTCTGTCGCTCACCCAACGCGCCAATCGGCTCAAGGCTCAAGCCCATTTCGGCGGCCACTGCATGAAATTCGGCGTCACCCTCCGGCGTCACGGCAATCAACAGGCCACCACTGGTCTGCGGGTCACACAACACACGCTTGTGCAATTCTTGAAGACGCCCCAGCTTGCTTGCATAACTGTCGAAGTTGCGCAACGTGCCACCGGGCATGCAGCCTTGATCCAGGTAATGCTCGACGCCCGGCAGCAGCGGCACTTTGGCGTATTCGATGCGCGCCGTCAGGCCACTGCCGTCGGCCATTTCCACCAAGTGGCCGAGCAGGCCGAATCCGGTGACGTCCGTCATGGCCGTCACGCCGGCCAACTTGCCGAAACGGCTGCCCGGCTTGTTCAGGGTGCACATCCAGTCGCGGGCCACACCCACATCGACCTCGCGTAATTTGCTCTTCTTTTCCGCAGTCGTCAGAACGCCGATGCCCAGCGGCTTGGTCAGATACAACTTGCACCCGGCCGTGGCGGTGTCGTTGCGCTTCATATGGCGCTTTTGCACGATCCCGGTCACGGCCAGGCCAAAGATCGGTTCCGGCGCGTCGATGGAGTGGCCACCGGCCAGCGGGATGCCCGCCGCGTCACATACCGAACGGCCACCGCGGATGACCTCCCGGGCAATCTCCGGTGCCAATACGTTCACCGGCCAGCCGAGAATGGCAATGGCCATCAGCGGGTCGCCGCCCATGGCGTAGATGTCGCTGATGGCATTGGTCGCGGCAATGCGGCCGAAGTCGAAGGGGTCATCGACAATCGGCATGAAGAAATCAGTGGTGGAGACCACGCCCCGCTCGTCGTCGATGGCGTAGACCGCCGCGTCATCGCGCGAAGCATTCCCCACCCACAGGTTGGGGTCGAGATTCTGCGCGCCACTGCCGGCCAGGATCACTTCCAGTACCTGGGGCGAAATCTTGCAGCCGCAACCCGCGCCGTGGCTGTATTGGGTGAGGCGAATAGGCTCGTTCATGGAGGACCTCAAGCTATCAAGTGGGTGGAGTCTACCAGACAGCAAAAGGCCAACTGGGCTCACGGAGCGCAGTTGGCCTTTGCCTATCGAGCCTTACTGCTTGGCAGCCAGCAGGCGTTTGTGGCGATTGCGTCGCGCCATGTTCAGCAACTCGATCACCGCCGAGAACGCCATGGCCGCGTATACATAGCCTTTTGGCACATGGGCGCCGAAGCCTTCGGCGATCAAGGTCATACCGATCATGATGAGGAAGCCCAGGGCCAGCATCACCACCGTCGGGTTGTCGTTGATGAACTTGGCCAACGGCTCGGCCGCCACCAGCATCACAATCACCGACACCACCACGGCAATGATCATAATCGGCAGGTGCTCGGTCATACCCACCGCAGTGATGATGCTGTCGATGGAAAAGACCAAGTCGAGCATCAGGATCTGGCCAATGGCCGCCGCAAAGCCGATGGACACGCCGTTACCGGCGCTGACCTTCTCTTCCGGCTCCGGGTCCATGCTGTGGTGGATTTCAGTGGTCGCCTTCCACACCAGGAACAAGCCACCGGCGATCAGGATCATGTCTTTCCACGAAAATGCCTGGCCGAAGATTTCGATCACCGGCGCCGTCAACTGCACGATGAACGCGATGGTGCTCAACAGGCCCAGGCGCAGGATCAACGCCATGCTGATGCCGATACGACGTGCTTTCGCCCGGTGTTTCTCCGGCAATTTGTTGGTGAGGATCGAGATAAAGATCAGGTTATCGATGCCCAGCACGATTTCCATCACGATCAAGGTAGCCAACGCCACCCAGGCGGTAGGGCTTGCAGCCAGTTGTAAAAGGTAATCCATAGGTCAGTCCTGACGTGGTGAGGCTCGGGAATTAGGTTTCTTTGCGATCGGACTCGGAAGCCTTTTCAGCGTCCTTGTCTTTCTTCTCAGGGCTGATCAAACCCTGGGTTGCCTCACTCAGGGCCTGCTCGGCGGCCTTGTGAGTTTCATCGATGGCTTGCTTGGCCGACTCGGTAGCCTTGCCCATCACTTGCTGCGCACTCTTTTCCACTTGATCACAGCCAACCATTACCAATGAAAGCGCAAGCAACGAGGCCGCGCCCAGATAATTGAGTTTCATGATGTATTCCTCTCTTAGAACCAGAGGGACCAAATAGTGGCCCTGCGATAGCGAGGCATTCTATGCAGGCGAACAGTTCAGTAAAATTCGTATTTTTATGACATATACTTCGAATTTAACGAACTGTAGACCCCTATGCTCAATTACCGGCAATTGCATTACTTCTGGGTGGTGGCCAAGACCGGCAGCATTGTGCGCGCCTGTGAGCAGTTGAACCTCACACCCCAGACCATCAGCGGGCAAATCAGCCTGCTCGAGCAAACGTTCGGTGTAGCGCTGTTTCAGCGCGTCGGGCGCCAGTTGGAGTTGACCGAAGCCGGGCGCCGGGCACTGCCGTACGCCGAACAGATGTTCCAGACCGGCAATGAACTGGAGGCGATGCTGCGCGCCCAACCGAATGAGCAGCAGATCCTGTTTCGGGTCGGCGTGGCGGATGTGGTGCCCAAATCGATCGTCTATCGGCTGATCGCGCCGACCATGGAGTTGAGCGAGCCGATTCGGATCACCTGCCGCGAGGATAAACTCGAACGCTTATTGGCTGACCTTGCGATCCAGCGCCTCGACCTGGTGATTTCTGACAGCCCGATGCCTACGCACCTGGATATCAAAGGCTACAGCCAGAAGTTGGGCGAATGCGGCATCAGTTTTTTCGCCACCCAGGCATTAGCTGACGAATACGGTGGCGACTTCCCACAGTGCTTGCAGGGCGCACCGCTGTTGATTCCGGGAGCGGAAACCGTGGTGCGCAGCCGGTTGCAGCGCTGGTTTGCCGAGCAGCAGATCCAACCGAAGATCATCGGCGAGTTCGACGACAGCGCCTTGATGCAGGCGTTTGGCCAATCCGGCAGCGGGGTCTTCATCGCGCCAAGCGTGATCGCCGACGAGGTGGTGCGCCAGTACGGCGTGGCGCTGATCGGCCAGACCGTCGCGGTGACCGAGTCGTTTTACGCGATCTCGGTAGAACGCAAGGTCAAGCACCCCGGCATCGTGGCCATTACCGAAGGTGCTCGAAGGGAACTGTTTACCGCCCTGCCCTGAGGCGTCAGGCGCTGGCCGCGTGCGTTTGTCGGACGCTCATCAGCCACAACGCCAGCAGGATCGACACCAGAATGAACCCGGACGCCGCAAAGCCCAGGCTGCCCAGGCCCAGGGTGTCGATCACATGCCCGCCGACCATCGCCCCCAGGCCGATCCCCAGGTTGGCCCCGGCGATATTCAACGACGCGGCAAACGCGGGAGCATGGGGCGCGGCCTTCATCAAGCGCACATGGCTGACCAGGAACATCGCCGCCTGGGTCACGCCCCACACCGCCATCGCCGCCGCCAGGCCGATCGTGGAGTGAATCGCCGGCACCAGCGCCACCATGCCCGCGATCATGAAACCGCAGAACACCATGGACGCAATCAACGGGTGCCGATCCACCGCACGTCCACCCAGGGAATTGCCGATCAAGCCGACCGCACCAAAGCCCATCAGGCACCAACCCACCAGCGTGCCGTCAAACCCGGCCAGGCGCTCAAGGATGTCCGCCAGATAGGTGTAGGCGGTGAACATGCCGCTGAACACCAGGATCGACAACAGGATATGGCCCTGCATCAGCGGGTTGCGCAGGATCTTGAACTGCGAGCGCAGCGTCACTTGATCGTTCTTCGGCGCGGTCACCGGCAAATAGAGAAACAGCAGCAGCGCCTTGGCCAACGCCACCACCGCCAGGATGGCAAACGCGGTGCGCCAGCCGAACATGTCCGAAATCAACGTCCCCACGGGAATACCAAATACCGTGGCGCAGACGATACCGAAGCCGATTTTCTCGATCGCGCGTCCGGCGTATTCCGGGCCGACGATATCGACCGCGGTCTCACTGGCCAAGGCCCAGAACACCGGCAAACCCAGGGCCGGGATCAAGCGTGCCAGCGCCATCATCCAGATATTCGGCGCAAGGGCCGCCACGGTGTTGGCCACGCCGAACATGACCAGGATAGTGATAAACAGGCGCTTGCGTGGGAAGCGGGCGAAGTACGCCGTCAGAAACGGGCCAAAGGCTGCCACGGTAAAAGCGAACAGCGTCACCAGCAGCCCCGCCTGGGACACACTGACGTTCAGGTCGCGGGCAATGGACGGCAACAAACCGACGATGACGAATTCTGTGGTCAGCACGGTAAAACCGGCAGCCGACAGCAGCAGGATGGGAAACAGCATGAAAACTCCAGAAACAACGACATCAACGACAGCCCGAAGGCCTCGCTGACGGAGAGGAAAGATGAGAGGCAAGAATCTTAACAGAGTGTGTCCTGGTTTGGCGAAAGCCCTGAAGTGTGGGCGACGCGATGTCGCAGCGTCCGGGGTACCGATGACGACATGCTAGACTTCGCGCCCTCGCGTCCTACAGCCTTTTCTGCGTGCGCCGCTGTACCTTCAAAAAATTAGAGACAAGTGTTTATGACTGCTGCCCCTTCCCTTCTGCAACGACTAGCCCGCGTCAGCCTGGTCACGCAAATCCTCCTCGGCCTGATAGCCGGCATCCTCCTGGCACTCGTTGCGCCTGAGGCGGCCAAGGCCACCGGTTTTATCGGCAAGGTATTTGTCGCCGCGCTCAAAGGCGTAGCGCCGATCCTGGTGTTTGTATTGGTGATGGCGTCGATAGCCAATCATAAACAGGGCCAGCAAACCCATATCAAGCCGATCCTGTTCCTGTACCTGCTCGGCACCTTTGCCGCCGCCGTGGTGGCGGTGATCGGCAGCACGCTGTTCCCCTCGACGCTCGTACTGGCCACTCACGACGCCACGGTCAGCGCTCCGGGCGGAATCGGCGAAGTGTTGCAAAGCCTGCTGCTCAGCGTGGTGGATAACCCGATCAATGCCCTGGCGAACGCCAACTTTATCGGCATCCTGGCCTGGGCCATCGGCCTGGGGGTCGCCATTCGCCATGCCGGTGAGACGACCCGCACGGTGATCGACGACCTGTCCAACGGCGTGACATTGATGGTGCGCGTGGTGATTCGCTTCGCACCTCTGGGCATCTTCGGTCTCGTGGCATCGACGCTGGCCACCTCCGGCTTCGGCGCCCTGCTCGGCTACGCCCATCTGCTGGGCGTGCTGATCGGCTGCATGCTGTTCGTGGCATTGGTGATGAACCCGGCCATCGTGTACTGGAAACTGCGCCGTAATCCTTACCCGCTGGTGTTGATGTGCCTGCGCGAAAGTGGCATCACCGCCTTCTTCACCCGCAGCTCGGCGGCGAACATTCCGGTGAACCTGGCGTTGAGCAAGCGCCTGGGCCTGCACGAAGACACCTACTCGGTGTCGATTCCGCTGGGCGCCACCATCAATATGGCCGGTGCCGCGATCACCATCACGGTGTTGACCCTGGCAGCCGTACACACCCTCGGGATTTCGGTCGACCTGCCTACCGCCGTGCTGCTCAGCGTAGTGGCAGCCGTTTGCGCCTGCGGAGCCTCGGGTGTGGCCGGTGGTTCGCTGTTGCTGATTCCCCTGGCGTGCAGCCTGTTCGGCATTCCCAGCGAGATCGCCATGCAGGTGGTTGCCGTCGGCTTCATCATCGGTGTCCTTCAGGACTCGGCGGAAACCGCGCTGAACTCGTCCACCGATGTGCTGTTTACCGCTGCCGCTTGCTTGGGCAAGGAAGAGCAATCGGCCTGACCCCCTCCAGGCCGGCTCACTCAGGAACCGGCCTGGCGTTTTCATGCGGCTATCGACGTATCGACGGAAGGTTCAAGGCGATCAGGACGAAACGCTGTCAGCGGTTGCCCGTACATCCGCTGGTTTTTCACATCGTATCGGTACCAATTCCCAGTGGTTTCATCCAGCAGCGCCTGGACCTTCGTGGTTTCGGCCCCGGCATGAGTGCCTTCCACCACTCCTTTGGGTTTATGTTGGAACACCCGGTCCACACTGCGGTTGGCCGAAACGGCCTTCCAGGAAAGCAACCCTCGACCGAGGGCTGACGTATGAAGTGGTAATCCTTTGCTCACCAGCGCTTTCCCTCCAGCAAACGGATTGGCCGCACTGACCAGTGCGCGAGTGAAAGTACCGGCCTTGCTCAACACGCTGCCGCCAGACTTCAAGACCTTCGTCGCGGCCCCGGCCCCACCTAACGCAAAACCAAAGATATCGACGGCCAGGAACGCCAGGCCTTCACCAACCCTGCCCTCTTTGAAGCTGTGCACGGCCGCCGCGACCGGTATCAGCGCACGCGTGACCGCCTGGATTTTCTCGAACTCGGTGACTTCCGTGTCAAAGGTGGTGGCGCCCCTGGCGGCTGCGAACAGCTCGTCACGCTGGGCTGACTTGAAGTAATAACGCGTAGCGGTTTCGGCAATGAACTGTGACCTTGGCGAGGTGAAGGTTTGAACAGGCGAATCGGACTGTGCTCGTGCTGTTCGTTGAGCGTCATAACCCGAGACCTCAGTCAGCTGGGTGTTGGTTTTCACCCAGGGTATTGATCCTTCTCCCGCGACGCGCTGCCATTGGCCCTGCAGCCCACCCTTGAGCCCCTCCGCCAAGTCCTTTCGATGACGCAATACACCGTTTGTGGGGTCAACTTCGTAAACGCGCTTTTTGCCGTTGTACGTGGACTCTACGAACAACGGGCCATCCTTGGGCTTGTCGAACTTTTCGAAATCCTTGTTGAACAGATAGGAGGGCAGTTCATACGGGCCTGGCGAATGGAGTGGTCGGGTGACTGTCTGCTCGGTGAAAAATTTCAATTCACCCCATTCCAAAGCATCCTTATCTGCCTGTGGCAGCAGTGAAATCTGGTGTTTGACTGTCACTTCTGAGGCCGCTTTGAGAGCGTCGTAATAAGCGCGGATTTGCTCTTCGAACGCCGCGTTGATTTCGTCGGGAAGAAAACGGATATAGCGTGCTACATCGCTGGGGATGGCCGGGTCGGTAGAGTCCCAACTGACAGGTGTATTCGTGAGCGCGATATCGAGTAGTGAATACGGCCCCTTGTAATCCCGCCACTTCTCGGACGGTTCCAGGACCTTTTTTTCGAGATCCACATCCGCGTATTTTTCGGGCAGCCGCTCTTTCATCAACTTGAGCGC
The DNA here is from genome assembly GCF_050312575.1 of Pseudomonas sp. R11F. Classification (NCBI taxonomy): domain Bacteria; kingdom Pseudomonadati; phylum Pseudomonadota; class Gammaproteobacteria; order Pseudomonadales; family Pseudomonadaceae; genus Pseudomonas; species Pseudomonas sp. R11F. The sequence continues at coordinate 349,556 of NZ_JBNPJU010000077.1, forward strand.
AACCGATCGACGGGTCGGTACGGGTGCACGGAAGGCCTCTGAAGCCTGGGCCAAGGTTTCCAGGCGTTCGTTGGCCATCACGCCGGCGCGCTCGACTTCGGCTGGCAAATAATTGTTATCGTCCCGCTTGGCAATCGCACCATCTGCCACGGCCCAATGAATCACCCCTTCCCAGCCGGCCAACGCCTCTACCGTTTTTTCATCGGCGCTGATCGGACTGAGATCCTCCTTGATCAATTGCTCATAGGTTTTAGTCGCTGCCAGCCCCGGCGCACGCATATCAGCCTTGGCGACGATGGCCTTCAAACTGACCCAGGCGGGCGAGCCATAAGTCACGTTGTCGGGAACCCCCTTGACCAGCAGTTCAGGGGCGTGGTGGGACAGCAGCACGTACGCAGCGATCGCAGCGTTGCGCCCATAGGAACGACTCAGATGGCGGGTCAACCCTTCCACCACAAAAGAGAGCGGCATCCCCCAGTTTTCCCGCCGCGATAAATCGTACCCTCCCACCCGGTTCTTCTTATCCGGGTACAACAGCGCATCCCAGTCAAGACCTATCTGCAAAGCCGAAAGCGTCCACTCTTCAGCCGTACCTGCGCCTTTGAACTTGTCACGCAACGCAATTCCCAGCGCCTGCGCGGAGGGGCTCTGCAACAGCTTTAGCAGCGTTTCACGCGGCTTTTCCAGCTCGGCGGCTGTCCAATCGACCGTTTGTGTCAAGAAACCAAAGGCGTTCTGGCTCAGCTTCAGCTTATGGAACTCGGGCAACTCCAATGCATTGAACGCCACAGCGTCGTAGATAGCCTGACGCTGCTCCTGATCCAATGCCGTGGGCCATGACAGTCCGCCCCCCAGGTCCCCATGGGGCGGTGAATGTTCCACTGGACGACTCAACTCTTTGATCATATTCAACAGTTCACTTTCATTGACTGGCTGGTCCCAACCCTTGCCAGCCATAAACTGCAACAGATTGACGGTCTGCCCCGCCTTCGCCTCATGATTCAGATGGAAATTGGAATCCGGGTCCAACTTGATCTGCTGGCTACCCAAGTACTGAGTAAAAGCCTCTTCACGGTTAAACCGCGCAGGGTGGCCGGTAGGCGATGTACGCCATCGTTCCTGCTGCTGCAAATGTGAAGTTACCCGTACATAAGCATTGAACAACGCGTCGCGAAAATTCGCCAGGTCATTTCTGTTGGCCGTCTGCCGAGTAGACGAAGTACCGGGGGCGGCCGCGCCCTGCGCAGGCTTGGTCGTCGGCGGAGCACTGATGGGGGTCACAGCGCCAAGTTCAAAGGAAGCACTCACCCCGGCCGGGGAGTTGTGGGTGGTCACGATCATTAGGGAGCCTCAAGGTCTCGTTACGCCTGATTGACGTCCTTGAGTAGCCTATTGGCTAAGCTCGGTTGCATGGGGATATGTAACAAGCTGGAGCATGAAAAAGCCCGGTGTGGCGCGTCAATGAACCACCCGGGCTTGAGGCTGCGTCACGCGTTTAGAAAGCGCCCATGTAGTCACGCTTGCCCACTTCAACACCGTTGTGGCGCAGCAAGGCGTAAGCGGTAGTGACGTGGAAGAAGAACTGCGGCAGGCCGTAGGTCAACAGGTAGGACTGGCCGCTGAAGCGCTTCTCTTTCGGCGTGCCTGGACGGGTGATGATCTCGATGCCTTCCTTGCCGTCGATCTGCTCGGACTTGAGGGTGTCGAGGAAGGCCAGCACCTTGGCGATCAGTGCTTGCAGGTCGGCGAAGGTGGTTTCTTGATCGTCATATTTGGGCACTTCGATCTCGGCCAGGCGGGCGGATACGCCTTTGGCGAAGTCGACGGCGATCTGTACCTGGCGCACCAGCTGGAACATGTCAGGGAACAGACGCGCTTGCAGCAAGGCATTGGGTTCGATGTTCTTGGCGGTTGCGTGGGCTTCGGCTTTGTTCAGCACATCGCTCAGGGCGTTGAGCATTTGCTTGAAGACAGGGACGGAAGCGGCGTACAGGGAAATAGTCATGACAGTCTCACGGTGATGGCAGGGTTTGGAACCAGCAGCGATTATAGACCTGCCCGCCGCTTGTCTTTTATTTTTTCCGGCATAGGCTAGTGGGCTCACTGCATAGGGAAACGCGCGATGACCGCCGAGCATGACACCCAGACCCCTGAGCCGCGCCTCAATAGCACGGAAATCCGCATCCTGGGCTGCCTGATCGAAAAACAGGCGACCAATCCGGAAACCTACCCCCTGACCCTCAACGCCCTGGTACTGGCCTGCAACCAGAAGACCAGCCGGGAGCCGGTGACCAACCTCAGCCAAGGCCAGGTCGGCCAAAGCCTGCGTGCACTGGAAGGCCAAGGTTATACCCGGCTGGTCATGGGCAGCCGCGCCGATCGCTGGGAACACCGGGTAGACAAGGCACTGGAGCTGGTGCCGGCCCAGGTGATCCTGATCGGGCTGCTGTTTTTGCGCGGGCCACAGACGGTCAATGAACTGCTGACCCGCAGCGGGCGCATGCACGATTTCGAAGATGCCGAGCAGGTCGTGCACCAGCTGGAACGTCTGATCGCGCGCGGGCTGGCAGTGCTGGTGCCGCGCCAGGCGGGACAGCGGGAAGATCGGTATACCCATGCGCTGGGCGATCCGGCGGATATCGAGGCGATTATCGCAGCCCGAGGCAATCCGGTGGAGCGTGGCGCCGGGGTTGGCGTGGAGCGGATTGAAGAGCTGGAAGCGCGGATCGCAGCGCTGGAAGAACGACTGGCGCAGTTGGAACAGGCGTAACACCATCAAAATGTGGGAGCGGGCTTGCTCTCGAATGCGGTGTGTCAGTCACAGTTGAGTTAACTGAACCACCGCATTCGCGAGCAAGCCCGCTCCCACATTGGATTTTCGTGGGTTTCAGCCTCGGGCAAAGGCCACTGCCGCCTCAAATTGCGCCTGCGTCGGCCGCACGCCGGTATACAGCACGAACTGCTCCAGCGCCTGGATCGCGATCACTTCCAGCCCGGTGATCATCCGCTTGCCCTTGGCGCGTCCACGCACGATCAGCGGCGTTTCGGCGGGGATCGCTACCACATCGAACACAGTTTCCGCAGCATCCACGGCGTCAGCCGCAAAGGCCAACTGATCGGCCTCGGCGCCACCGGTCATGCCGATCGGCGTCACATTGACCAGCATCTGCGGGCGCAAGTCACCCAGCTCGGCCTGCCACGCATACCCGAGGTTTTGCGCCAGCGCGCGGCCTGCCGCTTCGTTGCGCGCCACAATCACGCCATTGGCATAGCCACCGTCACGCAGGGCACTGGCCACGGCCTTGGCCATGCCGCCGCTGCCGCGTAAAGCAAAGGTCGAGTCCTTGGGCACGGCATGCTTTTTCAGCAGCTGTTCGATGGCGATATAGTCGGTGTTGTAGGCTTTGAGACGGCCGTCGGTGTTGACGATGGTGTTCAGGGAGTCGATGGCCTGCACCGAATCGTCCAGCTCATCCACCAGGGCGATCGCGGCCTCCTTGAACGGCATGGAAACACCGCAACCGCGAATGCCCAGCGCCCGGATACCACCTATCGCGCCGGGCAAATCCTGGCTGCTGAACGCTTTATAGTAGAAATTCAACCCCAACTGTTCATACAGGTGGTTGTGGAACCGCAGGCCAAAATTCCCGGGACGCGCCGACAATGACATACACAGTTGGGTGTCTTTGTTGGGGTGCATCTGCATGGATAACTCCTTTGAGTAAGCAAATCGGTACAGACCTTACACAACCTTTACCTATCGGCCGTGCTGTTTTTCAGAAATACGTTGTCTTAAAAGTATCCCCGCGACAATCCTTGAGTCTATTGATTGCAGACCACAAGCGCAGGGGCTAACCGAGGAATGACCATGATTCGTAAAATCCCCAAAATCGCCTTGCTTGTCGGCGCACTCGCTATGGCAGGCCAAGCCTCCGCCCACGGTGGTGGTTGGGGTGGCCCGGCCGTTCTGGGTGCTTTGGTCGGCGCCGCTGTAGTGGGTTCGGTGGTTGCCAGCCAATCCCAGCCGGTCTACGTGCAGCAGCCGGTTTATGTCCAGCCGCAACCGGTGTATGCCGCTCCGCCGCCGGTCTACTACGCACCGCCACCACCGGTGTATGTGCAAGAACGGGTCTACTACCGCCCGGCGCCGGTCTACTACGGCCCTCCACGTGGCTACTACGGCCCGCCTCACGGTTATTACGGCCGCGGCTGGTAACTTGAACAGGTTCGTCTAAACAGGCCTCGCCCACACGCGAGGCCTTTTTTTGCCTTTGAGGTCTGGATTTATCCTGCCAAGGTCGCAGTGAGGACAATGCTCGGGGCTCAATCCCACATCATGAGGGTTGAATGTCTTCTTGCTCGATCAAGGTCCGCCCTGTCATGTTTACGTCACGAAACGGACTCACTATCGACCTGTCCAGCCAAGAACAATTAAGGACGACTGACCATGCCCACACAAAACCCGCACCATACCGCCGGCCTCTGCACCTCCAGCAAGGTCTACAGCGCACTGACCGAACTCAAGCACCTGGAAGGCCACCGCACGGCGAAATTCCTGGCGTTGCTGGCGGAAAACCTGGTGCGCAAGGGCCTGCTCAATGAGCAGGAAGTGGTGCTCATGCTGGACCAGGTGGTGGATTGACGCCTGGCGTTGATGTCGACTATCGAGCCAGGTGATTTTTGCTGAGCACCCAGCCATCGTAAGGTGACCTCCATAGCGATTGGAGGTACTTATGCCCACTGTTCAAATCATGTCCGTCATTGGTAGCGCCGTTCCCACCCCACTCCGGGAGCTGGGCCTGCTCGCCTGCTGGTACGTAGTCAGCGATGGCGAGCCCATCAGCGGCCCGCTTATGTCGTTAAAGGCAGCGGAAAAGCAGTTGCAAGCTACAAGCTACAAGCTTGAAGCTTGAAGCTGCCCCCCTACGGCAACGGCAGCTTGACCCGAGGTTTGGTTTCCACAAACAGTGCCCAACTGGACATGAACAACGCCGCCACCAACGGGCCGATCACGAACCCGTTCAGGCCGAATACCGACAGGCCGCCCAGGGTCGAGATCAGGATCAGGTAGTCAGGCATTTTCGTGTCCTTGCCCACCAGCACCGGGCGCAGCACATTGTCCACCATGCCGATGACCAGAACGCCGAACGCAGTCAGCACCACGCCCTGCCAGATCGAACCGCTCAACAGGAAGTAAGCGGCCACCGGGCCCCATACAATCCCCGCGCCCACCGCCGGTAGCAGGGAAAGAAACGCCATCAAGACCGCCCACAGCAACGCGCTGGGAATGTCCAGGAACCAGAAGATCAAACCGCCCAGTGCGCCTTGGGTCACGGCTACCAGCACGTTGCCCTTGACCGTGGCGCGCACCACCCGATTGAACTTGAGTTGCAGGCGACGTTTCTGGGGCTCCGCCAGGGGCACTGCCGTGCGGACTTTACGCACCAGTTCCGGGCCGTCGCGCAGCAGGAAAAACAGCAGATACAGCATGATGAAAAAGCTCACCAGGAAATCAAACGTCCCCTGACCAAAACTGAACGCCTGGGAGGCAAAAAACTGGCTACCCTGCATCGCGCTCTTGACGATTTTCTCGCGCAAGCCTTCCAGGTTGCCCATGCCGAACCGATCCAGCAGGTGCTGGAAATACGGCGGCAGCACGTTCTTGAACTGCTCGATATACCCGGCGACGTCCAGCTTGCCGCTTTCGACGTTTTTGTAGAGCGTCGCCCCTTCCTGCACCAGCAATACGCTGGTGATGATGACCGGCAAAATGGCGATCACCAGGCACACCGCCAAGGTGGTCAGGGAGGTCAGGTTGCGGTTCCAGCCAAAGCGTTGCTGCAGGCGGCGCTGCATCGGGGCAAAGATGATGCCGAGGATGACCGCCCAGAACACTGCGCCGTAAAACGGCAGCAATATCCAGATAAAGGCGACGGTCACCAGGGCCAGCAACAACAACAGGGTTTTGAATTGCAGGTTGGTCGAGTTCATGTCCGGTCCATGTCGAAAAAGCAGTAGGCCTTCAGCGGCCCTTTTGCTTAGTCCGCAGGCGAACCCGGGAGTGCCATCCCGTCACTCGATAGCCTTGGCCTCACGCAAAAGCGCCTGGATCACTTGTTCCTGGGCCTCATAGTCACCTTCGCCAAAGTGGCTATAGCGCACCTTCCCCTTGGCATCGATCAGGTAATGGGCCGGCCAGAACTGGTTATCGAAACTGCGCCAGATTGCATAGCTGTTATCCAGGGCTACCGGGTAGGTGATGCCCAGCTTGCGCACCTGGTCCCTGACGTTGCCGCTGACCTGTTCATAGGCATATTCCGGAGTGTGTACGCCAACGACCACCAAGCCATCGGGTTCGTAGCGTTTCGCCCACTCTTTTACGTACGGCAGCGCGCGCCGGCAGTTGATGCAGTCGTAAGTCCAGAAATCCACCAGCACGACTTTGCCCTCGAGCGCCTGCAGATCGAGCGGTGGGGAGTTGAGCCATTCGGCCGCCCCCGCCAGCGATGGCATGGCGCCTGGTGGGTCAGCGGGAGTTTCACGGCTGGCCATCACGCTGGAAATCAGCGCAAGCGTCAGCAGCAGGCCGGCGAGCAGAAAGGTGATAGGTCGCATGATCATTACCTCTTGGGTATTCAGAGCTTCCATTGGAACGCCCTGGAGTATCGCGCCTGTGTCGAACCCCCACTGCCGATACACAGCGATACAAAATCAGCAAAGGGCGACCTGGATCAATAAACCCCGGCCTCGGATCCTTTACCTTCGCGACCTTTTGCGACTTGAGCCCATGCCCCCTGTGATCGCCCCCGAACTGCTCGCCCCCGCCGGCACCCTGAAAAACATGCGTTATGCCTTCGCCTACGGTGCCGATGCGGTCTACGCCGGCCAGCCGCGCTACAGCCTGCGGGTGCGCAACAACGAGTTCGACCACGCCAACCTGGCGCTGGGCATTCAGGAAGCGCATGTGCTGGGCAAACGCTTCTACGTCGTGGTCAACATCGCGCCGCACAACGCCAAGCTGAAAACCTTCCTCAAAGACCTGGCACCGGTGATCGCCATGGGCCCGGATGCGCTGATCATGTCCGACCCAGGCTTGATCATGCTGGTGCGCCGCCATTTCCCGTCGATGCCGATTCATCTGTCGGTGCAGGCCAATACGGTGAACTGGGCCAGCGTCGAATTCTGGCAACAACAAGGCATCTGCCGCGTGATTCTGTCGCGGGAGTTGTCCTTGGAAGAGATCGGCGAAATCCGCCAGCAAGTGCCGGCCATGGAGCTGGAAGTGTTTGTGCACGGCGCCTTGTGCATGGCCTATTCCGGGCGCTGCCTGCTCTCGGGCTACATGAACAAGCGCGATGCCAACCAGGGCACCTGCACCAACGCCTGCCGCTGGAAATACCAGGCCACCCCGGCGATGGAAAACGCCACGGGCGAGATCGTCCAGCAGTATCAGCCGGAGCCGACCCTGGGGGTTGGCGCGCCGACCGACCAGGTCTTCCTGCTGCAAGAAGCCAACCGCCCCGATGAGCAGATGCCCGCCTTCGAGGACGAGCACGGCACGTACATCATGAACGCCAAGGACCTGCGCGCCGTGCAGCATGTGGAGCGCCTGACGCAGATGGGCGTGCACTCGCTGAAGATCGAAGGCCGCACCAAGTCCCACTTCTACTGCGCACGCACCACCCAGGTGTATCGCCAGGCCATCGATGATGCGGTGGCCGGGCGCGCCTTCGACCGCAACCTGATGACCGACCTCGAATCCCTGGCCCAGCGCGGTTACACCGAAGGCTTCCTGCGCCGCCATGTGCATGACGAATACCAGAACTACCAGAACGGCAGTTCAGTATCCGAACGCCAGCAGTTTGTCGGCGAACTGACCGGCGAGCGCCGTAGCGGCTGGGCCGAGGTCAAGGTCAAGAACCGCTTTGCCGTGGGCGATCACCTGGAGTTGATGACCCCCGCCGGCAACTTCCACTTTGACCTGAGCACTTTGCACAATGCCAAAGGCGAAGCCCTTGAGGTGGCGCCGGGCGACGGGCACACGGTGTATGTGCCACTGCCGGCCGACATGGACGTGCGCTTTGGCTTGTTGATGCGCGATATCTAGATCCTGAACTGCCCCACCAATTGCCCCAGGCGTTGCCCCAGGTCCGCCAGACTGCGCGAGGTCTGGGCGCCCTGCTGGGTTTCATCGGCCACAGTGTCCACCGCCACGGCAATCTGATGCACGCTGCGGTTGATTTCCTCGGCCACGGCGGTCTGCTCCTCGGCGGCGCTGGCGATCTGGGCGTTCATCGAATTGATGGTGCCGATCAGTTGCGCCATGGTGTCCAGTGAGGCTCCGGCTTCGTTGGCCTGGGCCGAGGTGCCGTCACCCGCGTCGCTGGACCGGCGCATGGCGTCCACGGCGGCGACGGTGCCTTTTTGCAGGCGGTCGATCATGCCCTGGATTTCCTGAGTGCTGGTCTGGGTGCGGCTGGCCAGGGCACGCACTTCGTCGGCCACCACCGCAAACCCTCGCCCGGCCTCCCCGGCCCGCGCGGCTTCGATCGCCGCGTTGAGGGCCAGCAGGTTGGTTTGTTCGGCAATCGAGCGGATCACACTCAGCACACTGACAATCGACGACACATCCTGCTGCAGGCTGTCGAGGGACACGCCACTGCTGCGGATATCGTTCACCAGCGCGTGGATCTGCGCGATGCTGCCGTCGACCACACGCTTGGCCGCGTGCCCTTCGGCGTCGGTCTGTTGCGCAGCAACGGCAGCCCCTTGAGCACTGCGCGCAACTTCCTGGGCCGCAGAGGACATCTGGTTGATGGCAGTGGCGACCTGATCGGTCTCATGGCGTTGGCGCTCCATGGCTTGTTCGGAGCGCTGCGCTTGATCGGATACCTGGCTGACCAGGCCGGTCAGTTGGCTGGTCATTTCGGTGATCTGGCGCACCAGGCTGTGGATTTTGTCGACAAAACGATTGAACGCGACGGCAAGATCACCCAACTCATCCTGGCTGGTGATCGCCAGGCGGCGGGTCAAATCGCCTTCGCCGGCGGCGATGTCGTCCAGGTTGGCTTTCATCAGGCCCAGCGGACGCAGGATGGTATTGGCCACTATCATGCCCACGGCGGCAATCACCAGCAGCACCACCACGGCCACACCGAGGATGCTCAGCAGCACGCCCTCCATGCGTTTCTCGACCTTGGCCTCGACCACTGCCACTTGGGCTTCAATGCCATCGAGGTTGACCGAGGTACCAATCACCATGTCCCATTTCGGCAAGTACTCGGTATAGCCGAGCTTGGGCACCAACTCGGTCTGGCCGGGCTGGGTCGAGCTGTATTGCAGGTAGTGGGTGCCGTCCTTGCCGACCTTGACCAGGTCGCGGTTGACGTAGACGCCGTTGGGGTCGCGGTTGTCCTTGAAGCTCTTGCCTACGCCATCGGGGCTATTGCCCTTGAACAGGCGGATGGTCTCGGAGTCGTAGCCGAAGAAGTAGCCATCCTTGCCGTAGCTGGTACTGGACAGCAGCTTGACCACCTCGGCCCGCGCCGCCATGTCGCCGGGGGCGGCCGCGTCGTAGAGCGGCTTGATGGTGGTCATGGCCACTTCCACGTAACTGCGCAGCGTCGTCTTGGCGTCGTTGAGCAGGCGCTGGCGGGTTTCGTCCACCTCGTTGCGCGCCTGCCCCTGCAGGATCCACACCGTGGTCAGGCTGATGACCACGGCAAACAGCAATACCGGCACGACGGCCAGGGCCAGGACTTTGGCCTTCAAACTCAGACGCATGGCTTTTTCTCTCTTATTCGTGGCGACTTGAGAAGTTAACGGCCAATTGTCCGATTTCTGTAGGACAACCCTGTCAGAGGGTCATCGCGGCAATCCAGCCAAACGCCAACAACGGAATATTGTAGTGCAGGAACGTGGGCACCACGGTGTCCCAGATATGGTGATGCTGGCCGTCAATGTTCAGGCCGGAGGTCGGGCCGAGGGTGGAGTCCGACGCCGGCGACCCGGCATCACCCAAGGCCCCCGCCGTACCGACGATGCACACGATAGCCAACGGGCTGAAGCCCAGTTGCACGCACAGCGGCACGAAAATCGCGGCGAGGATCGGCACCGTGGAGAACGACGAACCGATCCCCATGGTCACCAGCAGGCCCACCAGCAACATCAGCAACGCGCCCACACCCCGGCTATGGCCGATGAACGCCGCCGACGCTTCCACCAGCGAGCGCACGTCGCCGGTGGCCTTGAGCACTTCGGCAAAACCCGACGAGGCAATCATGATGAAGCCAATCATCGCCATCATCTTCATGCCTTCTGTGAACAGGTCGTCGGTCTCGCGCCAGCGCACGATGCCGGACACCGAGAAGATCAGGAACCCGGCCAGGGCGCCGATGATCATCGAGTCCAGCCACAATTGGATGATGAATGCCGCAGCGATCGCCAGCCCGGCCACCAGCAGGGTCAACGGGTTGTATTGCACCGCCACTTGCTCGACCCGCTCGATTTTCTCCAGGTCATACACACGCTTTTTGCGGTAGCTGATGAACACCGCCACCAACAGGCCGACTACCATGCCCAGCGCCGGCAAGCCCATGGCGTGGGTAACGTTGACCTGACTGATGTCTACGCCGCTCTTGGCGACGTTGGCCAGCAGGATCTGGTTGAGGAAGATGTTGCCGAAGCCTACCGGCAGGAACATGTAGGGGGTGATCAGGCCGAAGGTCATCACGCAGGCGATCAGGCGGCGGTCCAGTTGCAATTTGGTCAGCACGTACAACAGCGGCGGGACCAACAGCGGGATAAAGGCAATATGAATGGGCAGGATATTCTGCGAGGCAATCGCGACGCTCCACAGCAGGCCGATCAACAACCATTTGACGTGATTGCCGCCCGTCGCTTCCTGGCGATCCACCAGCAGCAACGCTTTGTCCGCCAGGGCGTGGGCCAGACCGGATTTGGCAATCGCCACAGCGAAAGCGCCGAGCAAAGCGTAAGACAAAGCCACGGTTGCACCGCCGCCCAAACCACCGTTAAACGCTTTGAGCGTGGCTTCGATACCCAGGCCACCGGTCAAGCCGCCCACCAGCGCACCGACAATAATGGCGATGACCACATGCACGCGGGACAGGCTGAGCACCAGCATGGTGCCGACCGCGGCGATTACTGCGTTAATCATGGTTACCTCAAGACAGAAAACAAAAGAACAGGCATACGTCGCCCAGGCGGCCATGGAACAGGGTGGCCGGCGTGCAGGCTGAGGAGGTCTTATTAGAGGGCGGGCACTTTGCAGCAGGTGGGCGGGCATGTCAAAAAACCCGGGCAAGTCCTAATGCCAGTCAGTTAAAAGAACCTGCCGCGACCAAACGCTGTGTTCTACATCCACCATTTAACTGACTGGCATTACGGCAAGCCCGGGCCCCGCAAATAAAGAAATCAGACGTGCCGCCGATAACGGGTCTCTATGTGTTTTCAGGTAAGGATGTCCCGATGTCGCTCAGACAGCTCTCCATTCAATGGAAAATCACCCTGCTCGCCGGCCTTTGCCTGCTGGGGATCGTGACCCTTCTGGTGGGTTTGTCGCTGTATCGCATGGCGCAGAGTTCCGAGCAGGTCAAAGCGTCCAGCATGCAGATGCTTGATGCAGCCGCCCAGACGCGCATCGAAGCGCAGGGTGAAGGGCAGGCATTGGGCATTCGCCAGCAGTTCATGGACGCCTACCAGTACGGCCATGGCTTTTCCCGCCAAGTGCTGTTTCTGCGCGAACAGGCTGAAAAGCGCTTTCTCGATGCCTTCGACACCCGCGAAGACCTGACTCGCCAGGTCAAGGCCGCGTTGCAGGCCAACCCGGACCTGCTCGGTTTGTCCCTGGTGTTCGAAGCGAATGCGCTGGACGGCAAGGACGAGCTGTTCGCCAATCAGAAAGAACTGGGCAGTAACGAAAAAGGCCGCTTTGCCCTGTACTGGTCGCAACCCACGCCGGGCAAACTGACCTCGATGTCACTGCCCGAAAGCGACATGGCCGATACCAGCGTCGGCCCCAGCGGCGAAAAAGCCAACGCCTGGTTCACCTGCCCACGCACAACCCTCAAACCCTGCGTGATCGAACCGTATTTTTATGTGATCGACGGGCAGAACGTGCTGATGACCAGTATCGTGTTCCCGTTGATCGTCAACGGCAAAGTCATCGCCTCGCTGTCGGTGGACATCAACCTCAACAGCTTGCAGGCCGTCAGCCAACAGGCGAGCCAGAAGCTGTATGACGGCCAGACCCAGGTCAGCATCCTCAGCCCGACCGGCTTGCTTGCCGGTTACAGCCCGGACGCGAGCAAACTCAGCCAGCGCCTGGACCAGGTCGACACTGCCAGCGGCGCGCAGTTGATCAGCGCCCTCGCCGGCAGCACGCAAACCCGCAGCCTGCGCACCGGCCAGCAACTCAAGGTATTGGCGCCGTTTACACCGATCCCGGGGGGCAAGCCTTGGGGCGTGTTGCTCGACGTGCCGGAGAAAGTCCTGGTCGCGCCTGCCGAAGCCCTGAAAGCGCAACTGGACGCCGACAATGCCAAGGGCACCCTGCTGGAACTGAGCCTGGGCCTATTGGCTGCGGTGGTGGGCCTGGCGCTGGTGTGGCTGATGGCGCGCAGCGTGACCCGTCCGATTCTCGGCGTGGCGCACATGCTTGAAGACATCGCCAGTGGCGAAGGCGACCTGACCCGCCGCCTGGCCTACGACAAAAAAGATGAGCTGGGCCAACTGGCCGGCTGGTTCAACCGCTTCCTCGACAAGCTGCAGCCGATCATTGCCGAAGTGAAACGCTCAGTGCAGGACGCCCGTGGCACCGCCGACCAATCCGCCGCGATCGCCACTGAAACCAGCGCCGGTATGGAACAGCAATACCGCCAGGTCGATCAGGTCGCCACCGCCTCCCATGAAATGAGCGCCACCGCCCAGGATGTCGCCCGCAGCGCGGCCCAAGCCGCCCAGGCCGCACGCGATGCCGACCAGGCTACGCGTGAAGGCTTGACGGTAATCGACCGTACCACCAGCAACATCGGTGCGCTGGCCGCCGACATGAGTACCGCCATGGCCCAAGTCGAGGGCCTGGCAGCCAACAGCGAACAAATCGGTTCGGTGCTGGAAGTGATCCGTGGCATCGCCGAGCAGACCAACCTGCTGGCACTCAACGCCGCCATCGAAGCGGCCCGGGCCGGTGAAGCTGGGCGTGGATTTGCCGTGGTTGCCGACGAGGTGCGTAACCTGGCGCGACGCACCCAGGAGTCGGTGGAGGAAACCCGCCTGGTGATCGAGCAATTGCAAAGCGGCACCACCGAGGTGGTCGGCGCCATGGGCAACAGCCATCGCCAGGCTCAGGGCAGTGTCGAACAGGTCGGCCAGGCGGTGACGGCCTTGCGCCAGATTGGCGAGGCGGTCACCGTGATCAGCGACATGAACCTGCAAATCGCCAGCGCTGCCGAGGAACAAAGCGCGGTGGCGGAAGAGATCAACAGTAATGTGGCGACGATTCGGGATGTGACCGAGTCGTTGTCGGAACAGGCCAATGAGTCGGCGCGGGTCAGCCAGGCGTTGAACAGCCTGGCGAATCAACAGCAGGGGCTGATGGATCAATTCAGGGTCTGAACACCGCAGAAGATTCAATATGGAGGGCGCTGTGTCAGCTCTGGCGTTTGGGGAGTTCGACCAGCACCTTCAGGCCTCCCAGCCGGCTCTCCTGCAACTGCAAGACCCCGCCCCACACCTCGACGATATCGCGCACGATCCCCAACCCAAGGCCATGGCCGTCGATCTGCTCATCCAGGCGCGTGCCGCGGCTGAGCACCTTGTCGCGGTCGGTCTCGGGAATACCGGGGCCGTCGTCTTCCACGGCCAACCGATAGGTCTGCGTCGTTTCGCCGATGCTCAGGCAGACTTCGGCGTCTGCCCATTTACAGGCGTTGTCCAACAGGTTGCCGAGCAGTTCCAGCAGGTCTTCGCGGTCCCAGGGTAATTGCAGCCCGGGCGACACCTGATAGCTCAAGTCCAGATGTTCACCGTGGATCATGTTGAGCGTGGCCAACAGGCTGGGCAGTTCTTTTTCACAGTCAAACAATGCGCCGGGCAGGGTTTCACCGGCCAGGCGTGCGCGGTTGAGTTCACGATTGAGGCGTTGCTGCACTTGCTCAAGCTGCTCACGCAACAACTTGCTCAGGTGCGGATGGTCCTTGAGCGGCTCGCTGGACGCTGCGCTCAATAACACGGCCAGCGGGGTTTTCAAGGCATGACCGAGGTTGCCCAGGGCGTTGCGTGAACGCTTGAGGCTGTCTTCAGTGTGGGCCAGCAGGTGGTTGATCTGCGCCACCAGCGGCTCCAGCTCCAGCGGCACCTGGGTATCGAGCTGCGAGCGTTGGCCTTGTTGTAACTGGGCGATCTGTTCGCGGGCGGTCTCCAACGGGCGCAACGCACGACGTACGGTCACCCGTTGCAGGATCAACACCAGCAACAACGCCGCCAACCCCAGCACCAGGCCGATCTGCCGCATCAGGCGAAAGCTTTCCCGCACAGGTGTGTAGTCCTGGGCCACGCTGATGGAAATCGACTGCCCAAAACGTTTGTAGTCCGAACGCAATACCAGCAGTTGCTGGCCCTCCGGCCCCAATTGCAGGTTACCTTTGAGACCGGTCTGCGGCAGGCGCGGCAGCTCCTGGTCCCACAGCGAGCGGGAACGCCAGTGAACATCGGCAAAATCAATCCGAAAGTAATGCCCGGAAAACGGTCGCTGATAAGCCGGTGACAAACGGTGCTCATCGAGTTGCACGCCATCGGCCCCCCGCACCAGCGCAACCAGCAGGTTCTCGCTATCGTTGCGCAGCCCAGCCTCCAGGTAGCGTTGCAACCCGGCTTCGAACAACCACAGGCTGGTCTGCGCCAGCACCACGCCGACGACCACCATCACACTGACCAGGCCCAGGCTCAGGCGCCGCTGAATGGACTTCATGCAGGGCTGGCGCCAAACCGGTAACCCTGGCCGCGCCGGGTTTCGATCACACTGCGGCCCAACTTGCGGCGCAGATGGTTGACGTGGACTTCCAGCACATTGGAATCGCGCTCGCTCTCGCCGTCGTATAAATGTTCAGCCAAGTGGCTTTTCGACAGGATCTGCTGGGGGTGCAGCATGAAGTAGCGCAGCAGGCGAAACTCGGCGGCGGTCAGCTGGATCTCGTCACCATCGCGCAGCACACACTGGCGCCCCTCATCCAGGTGCAGTCCGGCGGCCTGCAAGGTCGGCTGGTTGGCCTGGCCGTGGGAACGGCGCAACAGTGACTGAATGCGCAGGAACAACTCTTCAGGATGAAAGGGTTTGGCGAGGTAATCATCCGCGCCGGCCTTGAGCCCTTCGATGCGCTCGGCCCAGGAATCGCGAGCGGTCAGAATCAGCACCGGCGTGACCAGTGACGCCGCACGCCATTGCGCCAGGACTTCAAGCCCGGGCAGGCCGGGCAAGCCAAGATCCAGAATGATCAGGTCATAGGGCTCGCTGCTGCCCTGATAGGCTGCATCACGGCCATCGGCCAGCCAGTCGACGGCGTAGCCCTGGCGTTGCAGGCCGGCCAGCAGCTCATCGGCGAGGGGAACGTTGTCTTCCACCAGAAGCAGGCGCATCAGTCGTCTTCCTTATCTTTGAGCAGCGCGCCGGTGCTCGCGTCGAGCTCGATTTCGCGCACGACTCCCTCCACCGTCAACAACTCGATTTCGTAGATATAGGGCACCGGGCGGTCCTTGTGCTCTTCAAGCTCGGCATCGAGCAACTTGGCACCGGGGTAGCGTTCCAGCGCCGGGCCCAGCAAGTGCTCCAGAGGGGCGATGACGCCCTTCTGACGCAGACGCAAGGCTTCGTCCGGGCCGAGGTCGTGGGCCGTCAGGTGGGAGCTAGTCAATAGCAACACCAATGCCATTGGACCGCCCCCCCGTAG
Source organism: Pseudomonas sp. R11F (assembly GCF_050312575.1). Taxonomy (NCBI): domain Bacteria; kingdom Pseudomonadati; phylum Pseudomonadota; class Gammaproteobacteria; order Pseudomonadales; family Pseudomonadaceae; genus Pseudomonas; species Pseudomonas sp. R11F. The sequence goes on from NZ_JBNPJU010000077.1 coordinate 365,524, forward strand.
ATTTACCTTCATTGCGTATCCTGCTGTTCCTTGAGGTCACCACGTTAACCGTCGCAACTTAACTGAAACTGAATTGCCACCATGGCAATTTTCATCGATCAGCGGCCCCATCGCCAGGCGAGATTTCCTATACTGCCCGCTCGCTTCAAAAGAGACCGGTATGACAGCCATCCACATCAAGTTTCCCGCCTTGACCCTCAAGGCCGGCCAGCGCGCCCTGACGCGTATTCGCGAACAGGGCCTCAAGCCCGCCGATGTCGGCATCCTACCCGGTGCGGCCGGTGGCCCCAAGGCCTTGGGGATTCAGGGCCTGGATCTGGCGCTGTTCGGCGACTGGCTGCCTCGCGCGCCCCGTGAGCGCGCGCTGATCGGCGCCTCCATCGGTTCCTGGCGATTTGCCAGCGCCTGCCTGCCCGACCCGGTACAAGGCCTGCTCGACCTCGGTCGCCTGTACAACGAACAGAGCTTCGCTAAAGGCGTGACCATGGCCGAGGTCACCCAAAGCTGCCGGCGCATGCTCGATGACTTGCTGGCCGGCCGTGATGCACAGGTGCTGGCCACTCCCCACTATCGCCTGAACATCATGGTGGTCAAGAGCCATGGCCTGCTCGCCGATGACCATCGCGGGCGCCTGGGCCTGGGCCTGACTTCGGTGATTGCCGATAACTTGCGCGGTCGTGCACGGTTATCGCGGCATTTTGAACGGTTGATCATCCACGACCCACGCCAGGCGCCACCGTTGCATCCGTTGACAGATTTCCCATCGCGTTTCCTGCAACTGGAGCTGGGCAACCTGCGCCAGGCCTTGCTGGCCTCAGGCTCCATTCCCATGGTGATGCAAGGCATACGCGACCTGCCCGGCGCCGGCCACGGCACCTACCGCGACGGCGGCTTGCTGGACTACCACCTCGACCTGCCCTACCACGGCGACGACATCGTGCTGTATCCGCACTTTACCGACCGGGTCATCCCTGGCTGGTTTGACAAGGGCCTGCCGTGGCGGCGCAGCAATCAGCAGGGTTTGCAGGATGTGTTGCTGCTGGCACCGTCCAAGGACTACCTGGCCCGCCTGCCCCACGGCAAGCTGCCGGACCGCAGCGACTTCAAGCGCTTCATGGGCGATGACCCGAGCCGCAACAAGTACTGGCAAACGGCAATGAGCGAAAGCCGGCGGTTGGGCGATGAGTTCCTGGAACTGGTCGATAAGGGCGGCCTGGGCGAACGCTTGCAGGCGCTTTGACCGAGCGGTATGCGCGGCGAGGGATCAAACTGTTAAACTCGCCGCCTGCCAGATACCTGACCGAGCTGAAAACACTGTGGAAATCTTCAAAGAGTTTACTTTCGAATCCGCCCACCGCCTGCCCCACGTACCGGAAGGCCATAAATGCGGGCGCCTGCATGGGCATTCGTTCAAGGTGGCCATCCACCTGAGCGGCGACCTCGACCCTCATACCGGCTGGATTCGCGACTTTTCGGAGATCAAGGCGATTTTCAAGCCGCTCTACGAACGTCTCGATCATAACTACCTCAATGACATTCCCGGCCTGGAAAACCCCACCAGTGAAGTGCTGGCCAAGTGGATCTGGAACGAGTTGAAACCGCTGTTGCCGGAACTCAGCGCGATCCGCATCCACGAGACGTGCACCAGCGGCTGCATCTATCGCGGCGAATAGACCGGCGATGTAAAGAAACCACCCTTGCGGTGGTTTTTTTATACCCCGCGTAGCACCCTTCAACCGGCAAGCCTGTGCAGAACAAAGGAGACCCCATGGAAAACACTTGGCTGGCCCAGGCCAAACGCTTGCAAGCGTTGGCGTCCACCGGGCTGCATTTTTGCACCGACGACTTCGAGCGTGAGCGCCTGGAGGAAATCGCCGAGATTGCCCACAGCATGCTCGCGCAATTGGGCAGTGTGCCGCTGGAACGCATCACTGGGCTGGTGCCGGACTTTGCGAAGCGCTACTCCACGCCGATGATCGATGTGCGGGGTGCGGTGATCGAGGGCGAACGGATTCTGCTGGTGAAAGAGCTGACCGATGGCTGTTGGGCGCTGCCTGGGGGTTATGCCGATATCGGCTTGTCGGCGGCCGAGAATATCGTCAAGGAAATTCGCGAAGAGGCCGGTCTGAGCGTCACCGCACGGGCCCTGTACAGCGTCACCCACAAGGCCAAGGGTTTGTATCGACCGGACGTGCGGGACTTCTACAAGCTGTATTTCCTTTGCGAACGGGTGGATCAGCTCGCGCCCGCGGCGGGGTTCGAAACCACGGACGTGGGATTTTTCAGCCTGGATGACCTGCCGCCCCTGTCCCGTGGGCGCACCATCGAAAGTGATCTTGAGGCGGCTTTTGCGTTTCATCGTGGCGAGACCACACACACGCTGTTCGACTGATCCAATTTGTATCATCGCTGCACTGCTTTCGTGCCCGACAAGGCACCGCACGCCCCTCCCAGTGTTTTGCTGCTATTTGACGACACAGACCGTTTGCGGTCGTTCGCCGGTCACCACTACTGATTTGGCACGCACGGTGCAACAGACCTGCGTCATTCATTCAGGGAGCAAGGCACATGACGCAGCAAGAACCGGGCAACGATTACCCCCTCAGCGAAGTCCCCTTGCATGCGCGCAAGGGCCTGGCTTCCACCGCCATGGTGCTGCTGGGCTTTACCTTTTTTACTGCGACCATGTTCGCCGGCGGCAAGCTGGGCGTGGCGTTCAGCTTTATCGACATGCTCGGCGTCGTGGCATTGGGTAACTTGCTGTTGGGCATTTACGCTGCGGGGCTGGGTTACATCGCCTTCAAGAGTGGCCTGAATTCGGTACTGATGGGACGCTTCTGCTTCGGCGAAGTGGGCAGCAAACTCAGCGACCTGATCCTCGGTTTTACCCAGATCGGCTGGTACGCCTGGGGGACAGCCACCGCCGCCGTGGTGCTGGGTAAATATCTCGAGTTGAGCCAAGGCAGCGTATTGGCCTTGATGGTGTTGTTCGGCCTGGTATTTTGCGCCACCGCCTATGTGGGTTATCGCGGGTTGGAGATTCTGTCCTACATCGCGGTGCCGGCCATGGGCATTCTATTGTTTCTATCCATGTGGGTCGCCACCGTGAAAGTGGGTGGCTTGAATGGCCTGCTGGCGGTGGTGCCGACCGCACAACTGGACCTGTCCACGGCCGTCACCCTGGTGTTCGGCACCTTTGTCAGCGGCGCAACCCAGGCCACCAACTGGACCCGGTTCTCGCGTTCGGCCAAGGTTGCGGTGCTGGCCAGCCTGATCGGATTTTTTATCGGGAATGGCTTGATGGTATTGATCGGCGCTTACGGCGCCATCGTTTATCAACAGCCCGATGTGGTGGAAGTGTTGCTGTTGCAAGGTTTCGCCATGGCCGCGATGGCAATGTTGCTGCTCAACATCTGGAGCACCCAGGACAACACCATCTACAACTTTGCCGTGGCCGGTTGCAACTTGCTGCGCACCCGGCGTCGCAAGAGCGTCACCCTTGCAGGCGCGGTGATCGGCACCCTGCTGGCGTTGCTCGGCATGTACGACATGCTGGTGCCTTACCTGATCCTGCTGGGCACGGTGATACCGCCGATTGGCGGGGTGATCATGGCGGACTTCTTTTACCGTTATCGCGGGCAATACCCGCGCCTGGCCGAGGTACAGCTGCCGGCTTTCAACTGGCCGGGCTTGATCGCCTATGCCATCGGTACCGTGCTGGCGTTCAACTCCCCCTGGGTCGCGCCACTGGTGGGCATCGTCGCGGCATCGCTGACTTACATCGCGCTCACTGCCGCACTGCGCGCACGAGTCCCCTTGGCTGACGCTCCGGCATGAATCCGGCCGGGAATGCTAACCTTGGAGCCGCCCAGCGCTGTCTGCCTGATTGTTTTTAGCCAAGAGGAACTTGCCCATGCATATCATCAATGCCCGCCTGCGCAACCGTGAAGGCCTGCACGATCTGCACCTGGAACACGGCCGGATCGCCAGCATCACCGCGCAAACGGCGGCGCCCATTTTATCGCCCGGCGACTTGGATGCCGCCGGTAACCTGGTGACCCCCCCATTCGTCGAACCGCACATTCATCTGGACGCAACCCTTACCGCCGGTGAGCCGCGCTGGAACATGAGCGGTACCTTGTTCGAAGGTATCGAGTGCTGGGGCGAACGCAAAGCCACCATCACTCATGAAGACACCAAGGCCCGCGCCACAAAAACCATCGAGGCCCTCGCGGCCCATGGCATTCAGCATGTGCGCACGCACGTCGATGTCACCGACCCCGACCTCACCGCGTTGAAAGCCATGCTGGAGGTGCGCGAAGCAACCACGCACCTGATTGATCTGCAGATCGTCGCGTTTCCCCAGGAAGGCATCGAGTCGTTCCGCAATGGCCGGGCCTTGATGGAGGAAGCCATTCGCCTGGGCGCCGATGTCATCGGTGGCATCCCCCACTTTGAATACACTCGCGACCAAGGCGTCAGTTCGGTGAAGTTCCTCATGGACCTGGCCGAACGCACCGGTTGCCTGGTGGACGTACACTGCGACGAAACCGACGACCCGCATTCACGCTTCCTCGAAGTACTCGCCGAAGAAGCCCGCAGCCGCGACATGGGCGCCCGTGTCACCGCCAGCCACACCACGGCCATGGGCTCCTACGACAACGCTTACTGCGCCAAACTGTTTCGCCTGCTGGGACACTCCGGTATCAGCTTTGTGTCGTGCCCGACCGAAAGTATCCACCTGCAGGGCCGCTTCGACAGCTTTCCGAAACGGCGCGGCGTCACGCGCGTCAACGAATTGCTCGAAGCCGGTATGAACGTCTGTTTTGGCCAGGACTCCATCGTCGACCCCTGGTACCCATTGGGTAATGGCAACATCCTGCGTGTACTCGAAGCCGGTTTGCACATCTGCCATATGCTCGGTTACCGCAACCTGCAATCGGCCCTCGACCTGGTGACCGACAACAGCGCCAAGGCCATGGCCCTCGGGGACCGCTACGGGCTGGAGCCCGGTCGACCAGCGAATCTGTTGATCCTCTCGGCCAACAGTGACTATGAGGTGATCCGCAGTCAGGGCCTGCCGTTGTACTCGATCCGCAACGGTAAAGTGCTGATGAAGCGGCAACCGGCACAGGTGGAGTTTGCGCACACGCCAGGCTAGACGATCGAGTCGATGTCCAGTATTTGCGCCCTCACCCGATCATTGAGCGTCGGTGGCGGAATACTGGCGAGCTGGGTCACTTCCTGGTTTTCCCGATGGGTGAACCAGCGCTTGAGACTGGGTTGCAGGTTAGCGCCATACGCCTGGCTGCCGTAGACATCACGCGCCTCAAGGCGGCGCCAGCGCAGGGTTGCCAGGCGCTCGCGGCTGGTATGCAAACGGTCGATCTCGGCATTCAAGGCATCGTTGCGTTCATAGTCGCGATCATTGGCCGGGCGCCGTCGGGCAAGCTCGCGTCGCTTGGCGCGCAGTTGCTCACGCATGTCTTCGAAGGCGCGATCCAACAGCTCGAACTCCCTCTGCGTAACCAGAGGGCCCTGGCTATCCAGTGTCTGCTGCCAGCGCCGCAAGGTGGCCCATGCCGCCGGGATGTAGCTGGCGGTCATGAAGTGCTGATGCGCCTGGAACAGCTGCTTGAGCAGGTTGTCGCGCTGCGGCATGTCGCCATGCAATTGCAACGCACGATTGCAGCCTGCTTCCTGGAGCGACTCACAACCTGGCTTCCATAGCACCGAGGAATGCCTGCCGCCTGGGAGTTCGATCGGCATGAAGTGTTGCTGTTCGCCGTGATGCCGGTAAGGGTTGCCCCCCACCCGCACCAGCCCGGCAGCGAAGAGCAGGCCCCCATGGGCAGGCGCGCTGAACAAGGTTATGGCGCCCGGAATCCAGAGTTTGGCGGTGGTATTCATCCAGGTAGCCGGAACACTGGGAACGGGGTCGTTGTGGTTGACGATACGGTGGTGGACCAAGGCTGAAGCGCCGTCGACGAACTCGCTGTCGGCCGCTCGGGGGGCGCCGTAGGTGTAGAGGAGGATGTTGTAGCTGGGATTAGGTACACGACGCAGCCCCTCGGCCAACAACAAGGCAATCGCGCCGCCCAGGCTGTGTCCGCAAATGACTATTCGTTGGCCTTCATAAAACTGGCTGAGGTAGCGCAGCACGAAGTTTCGCATGGCCCGGTAAGCCTCATAAAAACCCAGATGCACCTTGCCGCCCCCTTCGGCGAAGGCCACCTGATGGGCGTTCGCGTCGCGCAGGGCATCGGCGGCGCTGACGGTACCGCGCACAGAGATCAGGACGACTTCATCGTGATGGCAGATAAACGCCTGAGTGTCGGTACCAAATTTTTCATCGTCGAAAAAGTGCAGGTTCGAGGGATGCTCCTGCTCCTCTTCGCGAGCCGGATGATTTTGCGGATACAACTCGGGATCGAAGGGCAGGATCTCGAAACGCCGGGAGTAAGGAACATCTTCATAGACGGGAAAAAAGCGTTGCGTTTGCTCGAGATCCACTCGCCAGGCTTCGTGGTACCCCGATAACGTTTCGGCAAACAGATTGCCAACGGTAGGGTTGAACGGGAACGTCACTTTGTCGATAGGTTTCTTCGGCGGTTGCTGACCAAAATCGCAGTAGCTCAAGGCGGACATCAGCGCCAATTGGTACAAGTTCAAGGCACAGAAATGATCTGCGGTGGAAAGCATCGGCCGTAGCGCACGTAAGGGCCGTACTTCCAACACACTGAACTGATTGGGAAACAAGACCACTCCCGAGGACAGAGGCGGGCCGAATCCAAGGTCGTTCACCATTTTCAACGCATGCCGATGAGGGCTGAACATCGCAGGAGCGATCGACGGCAAGTGCGCGACATGGTTGACCAGATCGCTGACTTCAACATGATAAAACCGGTCTGCCCGCTGCATGGCGGGATTCCCCTGAATACGCTGCCCCTTTGCATCAGAAAACCGTGTTTGTTCGGCGCGGACTTGAATCTCGGTAATCGGCAGCTTGTACGTCAGGCGCGCACTCAATCGGTAATACGGCTCTTGTGCCCCGGCATACGGGTCATCGAACTTGAGAACGACAGGACCGCGGTAAACCCCCTGTATATTTGCGAACCCCTCTCCATTCAATTTACCGTTGTACTCGCACCCCATACTGTCGTGAACCGTATAGGCAAGCCCGCCGTACGCCGTCCCACTCCCCGTTTCATCCACCAGGCAAAAGCTCACCCAGTGCCCTTTCATTGCACATGCCGGCATCTTGCCGCTGAAAAAAGCCTGCTTCCATGCATCCTGTTTCATCAATTCGCTCCTTGTTGATGGCATGTCGGGTAGACGTCACAGATACGCCCATCCGGCATCTTTACAGGCTTGAACTCCGAGTCATTGCCGGTGCAGTACGCGGCCATATCCTCAAAGCTTTTACCTCGGCAGCGCTTCCACCCGCCCGGTACGGCTATCCATCTGTGATCAAAAGCAGGTAACTCTTCATCAAGAACCTTCAATACCATTCTTAACTTTTTCCCTCGCAACTGGTCTCGTTGGGCAACGCCGCCAGCCTGCATCTTTTGCGGCTGACCGGCTGCATCCAACGAATGGCATTGCAGAATCTTGATGATCGCGTGCATAGGTCCTATCGTGCGGAAATACCAGCGGCATTGCCCTTTCAACTCCTGAACACCGTCCTCGGGCATTCCAGGCAGATCACCCGCCAAACGGTCTCGAATACCAATCCCGGCAAGATCCCCTCCCACATCCCAATCCTGCTTTCCCCATTTTGCATAAACATCAAATTGCACGCTGCTTATTACCGAAGGACACCCCTCAATGGTTTCGCTGAGTGGCAATTCATAGCTCACCCGATTGGCCACGGGATTGAACTCGGTAAAAAACACCTTGCGCTCGGGCCTTTTGCCTCGGCGCATCGGCAGGGAACAGGCTGCGCCGGTGGCGGGACGATAATTGGCAGCCGTCTTGAGTTCAAAATCCGCCGGCAGATCCACCTCCAGCGTAAAGCTGTCCGCGCTTTTCCCCGCGCACCCCGATAACGCCACCACCCCCAGCACAATCACCACGTTTTTCATCCAGCTAGACATGCTCCGCCCCTTCCCTTCGCCACTGCTCCACCAACCGTTCGTAATGTTCCGCCGGGGCCTCGCCTTGCATCGGCTGCCACCGGATCACACTGCTTCGTGTGGCCTCCTCCAGCCGTCGCACCACCAGGAATTCCAGCTGTTGCGGGCCGCACCATTGCCAGGCATGGGCCTGCTCCAACACTTGGCTCAGCCAGATCCTCGGGTCTTGAAACTCCACCAGCGTCACCAGGTCCTCACTGTGCTCCGCCAGCAGGTAGCGCAGAATATTGGCGTGCAGGATGGCCGCAGCCTGGGGGTTGGGGACCTGCGACCAGGGTGTGGGATCCGGTACCGGGTATTCACCCGGTGCCGGGTTGTCGCAGCAGCACCATCGGTCGTCATGCCAGTAGCACACGCTGGCCAGTGGCCCCAGGTACACCGGCCACTGTTCGGCAGGCAGGTAGGCCAAGGCGCGCGCCAGGCTGCGGTTGTCTTGAAACCGGTAGAGGGCCTGGCGCCCCGGTGCGCCGACCAGCATCCGCTCGCGCCAATGCCGGGTCACGCCGGTCAGATCGTCGTTGAGCAAGCTGCCCAGCCACCCGCAGTTCGTTTCGGGCTGTTGCAGCAAGCGGGTCAAAGCCGGTTCTCCCACCTGCTCCAGCAACAGGATCACCGGGCCGGTATGCGCCAATTCCGCTAACACTGTCTGGCTATAGAGGGTGCAATATCGCGAGGTGTCGCGAGCCGCCGACAGTGCCTGACATGCTTCTGCGTCCCCATCGATAATCAAGCACAAATGGCGTCCCGCCTGTTGCTGTCGGGCCATCCATGGATAAGGCATGCCTTGCATCACGCTGCCCTCCCGCCGAGATCGCACAGGCCTTCACCACAGCGCTCGCAGACGGGGCAATAGTCCGCGCCCAGTTGCCGGGCCATGTCCATGAGGGTGCCTTGAACGGCAGACAGGCTCGGCCGATCATCCGAAGGTAAAGTGCCGGCCACCGCCGCCCCTGCGACAGTGATGGGCCGGCTGCTGAAAATGCCGCCCGCTTGAATCACGAGGTGTTCACCCCCGGCCTTGAAACTCAACTGCGTCCCCCCGTCGATCACCAGGCTGGCACCCGCCGTCAGGTGAACCTGTTGCCCGGCTCCGATCACCAGGGTCTGACCGACCTGCATGTAACTGTCGCCTTGTACCTCCAGGCGGCTGTCATGCCCCACTTGCTGCTCCAGGTCACGCTGGGCGCGCAGATAGACAAGTTCTGCACCCTGGCGGTCTTCGAGGTGCAATTCGTTGCCGCCCGTGCCTCCCTGGGTGCTGCGGCTGCGCAAGACGCTGCGTGTCTTGTGCTGCGGCAAGGGGTAGGACGGCAGGAGCGAAGCATTGGGCAGGCAACCATTGATCAACGGCCGGTCCGGGTCGCCCTCCAAAAAGCTCACCAGCACCTCCATACCGACTCTGGGAATCATCGTTGTGCCGAACCCGTCACCAGCCCAACCGGACGCCACGCGCACCCAGCAACTGCTTGTGTCATCCGTCGGGTCCCGACGGTCCCAATGAAAACGTACCTTCACTCGGCCATAGGCATCGCAATGCACATCCTCCCCGGCCGGCCCGGTGACAGTGGCCGTCTGACTGCCATTGATGGTTGGCTTGGGGTGTTTCAGCGGTGGCCTGTGCACCGCACGCCAAGGTGTCGCGGTGAAACGGTTGCGATAACCCTGGAAGGTATTCGCCTCACCCGCCGCCTCCTCCAGCACCTGTGGCTGGTAGCCTTCATGACGCGCTGAGGTGATCAACCACAGGTCGTTACAGGCGGGATCGGGATGTTCCTGCAGTTCGAGAAAATGGCCGCTGCGCAGCAGCGGTTGGTCGCTCGTGCCCGAGGCCCGACAGCGATCGGCCAGATGACGCTCAAGACCGCGACAGGCCAACTGCCTGCCGCGTACAGGACCGGAAAAACCCCCAGGGTAGTTGTAGTCTTCAAGAGGAGACGGTGTCGCAGAGCCGGCCACACCTTGCAACAGCAAGGACGGATGTTCGAAATCGTGATCACGGCACACCGTTTTTCGGCTGCGGGTTTCCAGGCGCACATCGAAACGCTGGATACCCGCCGCTTCCGCCAGCGGATCGTTGGCCGAGTGATATCGCTGCACGGGCAAGCGCTGGAACACCGTCTGGTCATCACCAAACACCAGCAGATGATTGTTCGCGCTGTGGCGGAAGTGGTAGTGAATCCCCTCCTCTTCGCACAACCGCTGGATGAAGTGCAGGTCGGTCTCCGCGTACTGCACACAAAAAACGCGCGGCGGATAAACCACGGGGCCCAGTTCGAACACGTACGCATCGGCCAGGATGCCGTGTTGCTCAAGCACGGCCGCGATGATCTGCGGCACGCTGCGCTGCTGGAAAACCCGCTGATCACGGCGGTGGGCGAGACTCGCCAGGCGCGGCGCCAGCGTCAGATGATAACGGGTGAGCCGGACACCGGGGTCGCCACGCCCTACCGCGTAGACTTGACCGTGCAGACCTTGATCCACTTCCCCCAGATGCAGGTACGCCGGTTGGTGGATCAGTGCTTCCAGATCCACACAGGGGTTTTCGCTGACCAACTGCATATGAATGAAATACGGTTGGTCAATAAACTCGCAGCCGTTGAAGGCAAGCACCTGAAAGTCGGAAGTCACTTCCGGAATAATCAATTTGAAACGTGACGAAACAAACGCGTCAACCATCCGTTGTTACCCGTCGCTGATAAACCCACTCGCTGATTTAAAGCTCTCCCCGGAAAGTACTGATTGCCAGCCGAGAAAAAGCGCCTGAACGCCTTGAAGCTTAGCGATTTCAGGGAAAATTCGGCTCTTCAAAAATAAAAAAGAAGTTTCGTACGTCAGAAATGGAAATGACTTTTACAAAACAATTAATACAACCAATAAGCACGCTTTATAAAACAAGAAAGTTCTTACATCTAAACTTACCAATACAACTAATCAATTACGAAACAGCAGACAACACTCCAAGCTATCTACTGTTACTCCCTGCTTACCGCTGCCGGTGTGCGGCCCCGAACAGACTGACGCTCACCAGTGTTTGCGCCTCTGCGTGCAAACGGACAGGCGCTGTGCCACCCGGCATCACCACGGCCACTTCAGCGGCGTCAATCCAACCTGCGCGCCACGCTGCGCAGGCCACCGCGCTGGCGCTGGTCCCCGAAGACGCCGTTGGCCCCTCGCCCCGCTCGAACACCCGTGCGATTACCCGGTTGCCCGAGGCTCGCGCAGCCCATTGCAGGTTGACGCCAGCCACGCAGGGTTGGCCCTTGCCGACGGGCGGCGCGAAGGCTATCGCTTGCAAGCGCTCAAACAGTACGGGTTGGTGCATCGCGGGGTTTTCCGGCAAAGCCGAGACCTGCTCGACCAAGGTCACGCAATGGGGGTTGCCCACTCGCACAAACTGGCTGCATGCCCATTGCGGGTCGATGGTGGCCAAGGCCGCTACGCGACTGAACTCACGGTGCCGCACCGAGACGGCTTGAATGTCGTTGGCGCCGACCGCCGCAGGTCCGAACGCAGGCTGCCCCAGGGCCAGCCAAAAGCCCTCGACCTGTTCGTAGATCGCCGGCTCGACAGCAGTGGTCACGGGGGACGCGGCATCCGATTGATCGTGATGCACCCGCAGTTCACACGCTTGAGCCATCAGGCCCTGATCGGTCAGCGCCTGGGCAAAAATGGTCAACCCATTGCCACTGCGCTCTGCCAGTGTGCCGTCAGTGTTGACGATCAACAGGTCAAACGGTGGCGCAGCCTGAAACGGTCCGACCAGCAAACCATCACAGCGATGCGCCTTGGTACCCGCCGGACGCGGCGTCGTCCCCCAGCCACATTCAGACGCGATGGCCGACGCGGCCCATGCCAGCCGGGTGTTCGCCGCCAACTCGGCGCTGCCTGGCACGTCGATGCCCTGGCTGCGCAAGTCAGCCGGGCTGACCACCCCATAGATATTGCCGCGTGCGTCGTAGAACTGGGTCATGAGGCGAGCTGCCTGGAAGTTTTCATCGGTTCGTCCATACGGTTACCTACTGATTGGGCGGCAGCGTATTACAGAACACCCCAGGTGTGGGAAGTGGCCTGGAAGGTGGTAACCCGCGGCAAGAAGCCTGGGGTTCATCAGTCCTCACAGGGATTACACACCTTCCAGACCACCTCCTACACACTGGATAGCCTGTATGTGGTCGCCGTCGTCCAAGGCGTTCCATCGTTGTAAAAATATCCCATGGGCTAATGCGAACGAGCCCGGCTCGCTCGACCGGGCTTGATGTGCAAGGATGTGTCGCCGGACATCGTTCATTGAACGCAAAACCAAGGATTTCTTCATGACTGCCATCCCCACCCCAGCGCCCGTGGTTCCCGGGCGGCTGGAGCAAATGTCGACCCGTATCGCTTTTTTCATTGCCGGCTTCGGCATCGCCGCCTGGGCGCCACTGGTGCCGTACGCCAAGGAACGTGCGCAACTCAATGAAGGCACGCTTGGCCTGCTGTTGTTGTGCCTGGGGGTGGGTTCGATTCTCGCCATGCCGGTGGCGGGCGTACTGGCGTCACGCTTTGGCTGCCGTCGGGTGCTCAGCGCCGGCACGCTCATGATCTGCCTGGCCCTGCCGATACTGGCCACGGTCAGTTCGATTCCGTTGCTGATGGCCGGGCTGTTTCTGTTTGGCGCAGGCTTGGGCACCGTGGACTCAACCGTCAACCTTCAAGCGGTCATCGTAGAGCGCGCCAGCGGCAAAACCATGATGTCGGGCTTCCATGGCTTGTTCAGCCTGGGCGGTATCGTTGGCGCAGCGGGGGTTTCCGGCCTGCTGGGGTTGGGCTTGTCGCCGCTGCAGGCAACCCTGGTGGTGATCGTCATCATGGGGCTGGCCTTGCTCAAGGCCGGGCCGCATTTGCTGCCTTATGGCAGTGAAAGCTCGGGGCCGGCGTTTGCCGTTCCCCATGGGGTGGTGCTGTTCATTGGCGGTTTGTGCTTTATCGTTTTTCTCGCCGAAGGCGCCGTACTCGACTGGAGCGCCGTGTTTCTCAGTGCCGAGCGCGGCCTGGACGAAGCCTACGCGGGCCTTGGCTATGCGGCATTTGCCCTGACAATGACGGCCGGACGCTTGACCGGCGACGCGATCGTGCGTCGTCTGGGGCCCACCCGGGTGATCGTGATCGGTGGCTCGCTGGCTGCCGCCGGCGTGTTCCTCGCAACACTGTCCCCGGCGTGGGAAATGGCCCTGTTGGGTTATGCACTGGTGGGCGCCGGCTGCTCGAATATCGTCCCGGTGCTCTATACCGCCGTCGGCAAGCAAAACGTCATGCCCGAACACATTGCCGTGCCCGCGATTACCACGCTGGGTTACGCGGGGATTTTGGCAGGGCCCGCCGTGATCGGCTTCATTGCCCATGGCAGCAGCCTGGCGACCGCCTTTCTGTTGATCGGTGGGTTGCTGGCGGCGGTGGCGGTCAGCGGCAAAATACTGCGGGTGTAACGCGAAAACCGGCAGGAATGGGGGGACGTTGAAGGCGCTGATCAGCGCCCTTCAGTTGCCCTTCTCCTTCCTGTCATTTTCCAGCCACCGATCGATGCTGTAGTTCTTCAGCCATCCCTCAGTGTTGTGGCTACCAAAAAAACGCGTGCCGTTGGCCTTGCTGCTCTCCAGCGACGCCAGCAAGCCCGAGCGCTCAACCAGATTCCTGGCCAGGTACACCTGTTGCTCGCTGTATCTTTTTTTGGGAAACCCGGTGGCCGCATCCCGCACAACGTCACCCTTTTTATCGGTTTCGTCAGGGTCCTGGCTCATCTCGATCAGCTTGTCGGTCTTCACATATCGGTGTTTCTCAAAAAAGAAACTGTAGTCCTCGGCTGTGTCGCGCAGCTCATCGAACATTGCCCTGAATGCCCTGACGACCTCTGCGTCGGTCTTGGAATGAAAGGGGTCTGCGCTATGCCTGTCCGGGTGGGTGTTACCGACCCTTGAATCGGCTGCCTTGGAAAGGCTGTCTGTGGTGATAAAACCGCCATTGGCGACAATCGCCTCGTTCAGCCTGGGGCGGTTGAGTATCTCTCGGGCCAACAGGATGATGCGCTCGGCTACTGCGCTCTGGTTCGGCTCTTCACCCGCAATCTGCTGCAATGCACGTTGGCTCAGCTTTCCGTCCTTCTTGAACGTGTCCAACATGGAAAATTCGTTTTTCAGGGCCGTTGCCAACATATGATCGTCGCAGCTGGCGTAGGGGTTTGCAGCAGGGGTCATACGCCCAAAGGCAGATGGGCCGTCAACCTGCGGATCGGCCCCGTTCATGCCGCCGATGAAAAAATGATTGGAGGACAGACCTGGCGCAGAAGATTTTCCCAGCGACGGGGCACCCGCGCCCGTAGCGGGCGCACTCCATGAAAAAGGCAGCCGGCGGCCTGGATTGTTGATCCCGTCAGTCATGCTTCATACCCACCCTATTTAGATTCCGTAACCTGAGCCCGAGTGCTTGACCGTCTCAAACGCCTTGAGAGCCAACGCTGCATAAGCCTGGGTTGTGTGGTTGCCGAAAAATAATGGTTCCGGAAAATCGCCGCTCCCGGTGAGGAATATCCCTGGTAAAACTTGAGCATTTGTAACCGCCCAAGCCGTCCAGGCTGACTCTCGATAACGTCTGCGCATCAAAAACAACTAGCGCTCATGGCGTAACAATTTGCTCCAGAACATCGCGAAGATTGACCCCGCGGGACGGGATACCGGCTCATCTGCAAACGGCCTGGCCCCTCTGTCGAAGTCTTCGGCGGTGGGCGCCTTGAAGCTGCTCTTTGGTGAGGAACTGAGATTGACCGCAAGCGCTTTCAAGTTCTTTTGAGCGGTGGCCTTCTGGGCTGACGCGGGCAGTGTCGAAACACTGTGCTGGGAATGGCGAGGTTCAAGTGATGTCGAGTTCATGTGCCAGGGCCTGACTCAATAGATGAGGACATCCACCGATGACCAACCACCGTTGGATGTACTCTTCGTGGTAAATCTGGGTGAAGGGTTACTGTGTAATTGAACGGTGTGTCCTGCACAGGTCTAGTCAAGCAACTTCAGCAACTTCTTCAACTCCCTGCGGGAGATCGCACCGTCACGCTGTGACTGGAAAAGGTTATCCATCGCCGCCTTGAGTTCAGGACGCACACTCAGTTCCTTAGCCAAATGGATGAGTTTGTCCTGGGATGGCTTGCCCGTCAGCGGTTGCTTCGCCAAACGATCAAGCTCGCTGAGCTTGATCGAACGGGAAAAATAGCCGGTCGCCAACTTATCGAAATGACCGAGCAATTCCTGGACAAGTTGCTTGTCACTGTGAAGCTTCAAGGGATTACTGGAACTGATGAAGCTATTAATATCAGCTTTAGTCAAATGACCATTCACAATGCCAGTCTTGCCATTTCGATCAAGGGCCTCCAACAGGCCAGGATGGCTCAGCAAGTCTCGCGCCAGGCGAATATTCGCGTCTTTGACCGGATCCCCCGTCAACGCCTGCTTGGCCATTTCCCGCACGCCGTTGGCCGTTACGCGCTGCAACGGCGGCATTTTGAACGCGCTGTAATTATCCAACAGCTGTTGCGCCAGGGCCGAGGGTTGAGCCGGATTGGGACGCGGCGGTGGCCCCGGGTTTGGTTGTACGCCCACAGGCAGCGGGCGCTGAGGTGGACCGGGCTCTGGTTGCGGTCGCTGGGGCGGGCATGAAGAGTGGCAATGACCAGGGAAAGGTCGTTGCACAGGCGTATCGAATACCGGCCCGTGATGCTTGCCCGCTTGCGCGTAGTTCATGCCACCTGGACGGCGCGCACTGGATGGCGTGCGGGAACCGGCAGTTTCGTGCTCAGCCTGAGCGGGTGAACGAGCGACTGTCTGATTGAATGCGGATATCGACATAAGGTTCTCCAGTGCTGTGTATTGGGCGTCTTGCCTCACTGCAATCGTCAATCGCAAGCAGGCCAATCTTGTGTGGCATGCGTACAGATATCGGTTCCTCACAGCGTTGAAGAATTCCAGGCAGCGGTAGGAAGAACCTCTCAGGAGATAAGGAGCAAAACGCAAATCGCCGCCGTCCCAGTGCGGGGCGGCGGCGATTTTCCACTCAATGCAGCTCTAGAACCCGACGCTGGCCTGTACGAAGAAGGTTCGAGGTTCGCCCAGGTACAACCCGGCATTGTTGTCGCTGGAGCGCGTGTAGTGCTGCTGGTCGAAGACGTTTTTCACGCCGACGCCAAGCTTGAGGTTGGACAATTGCTCACCAAAGTCATACCCGCTGCGCAGGTTGACCGAGACATACCCCGGGATATCGCCGTATTGGCCATCGGCCGTGCCCTGGGTGATGTAAGTGGTGCCAGTACCGGGTGCACGTTGGCCGGACTGCGCGTAGACATCCAGGTTATGGGTCCAGTGATTGATGTCGTAGCGCAGGCCCAGGGTAGCCACTTCACGGGAGTACAGCGGCAAATCACGCCCCTTGAAGGGCACGTCGCCTTCGGAGGTGGCCTTGGTGTAAGTGAAGCCGGCATTGGCGGTCAGGCCGTCCAGGCGCGAGTCGAGGTTGGACAGATCGTAGTGGGCCGAGGCTTCGATGCCGGTGTGCTTGGTGGCGCCGAGGTTGGTCCAGCCTACGTCATTGCTGACGTACTGCAACTCATCCGAGAAGTCGATGTAGAACAACGTCACTTCGCCGCCCCACACGCTGTCGTTGTAGCGCGTGCCGACCTCGTAGGTCTTGGCTTTTTCCGGGTTCAGGCCGTTGGCGGTCTGGTTGCCGGTGCCACCCTGGCCCAGTTGAAAGTACTGCAGGCTGCCAAAAGAGGTTTCGTAGTTGGCGAACAGTTTCCAGGCATCGGAAAGGTGGTACATCACGCTCAGGGCCGGCAACGGTTCGTTGTTATGCACCTCGCGGCGTTTTTCCTCGGTACGCTTGCCGTTGAGGGCGACAACCGGACGGTCGTGCCATTCGGTGCGGATGTCTTCGAAGCGGATGCCCGGAGTGATGGTCCACTTGCCGATATCGATTTTGTTATCGATATAAAACGCATTGGCTTCGGTGCCGCCCGTGCGGTCCTGATAGACATGGCCATCACTTTGACCGCCTGGCGTGGGCACATTGTTGACCAGGTTGAGACTGGTCGCCTGCTCGTGCATGCCTTCCTTGAGGTAGCGATAACCCAGGCTGACTTCCTGGGTGCTCGGGCCTACGTCGAAAACATGCGAAACCCGGGGTTCGATGCCGAAAGTGTAGTAAGTGCGCGGATAGGAGCCGAGTGTCTTCAGGTCGCGGTTGGCGATGTTGCTGCCACGGAAACTGTCGGAGTAGTAGGTCAACACTTCCGCCTGGGTACGGTCATCGATCTGACGGATGTATTTGAAGGAAACATCCTTGCGGCGCCCGCTGAAATTGTCCCAGTCACGTACCGATTGATAGGGGTTGGCGTCGAACTGCTTTTGGGTCAGGCCGCCGGGCATATCGGCGCTGGCGTCGTAATAATGGAAGTTCAGCGAGAAGTCGTCTTGGTCGGTCGGCGCCCAGTGGGTCTTGAAGATCACGTCGTCGATATCGTTGGAGTTGTTACTGCTGCGATAGCCGTTGCCTTTGACGCCGGAGTACAACAATGCTGCGCCGATGCCGTTGTCTGCGGTGCCGCCGACGAAGGCATTCTCGATGTGTTTCCAGCCACCATGTGCCGAGGTTTCCAGGGTGGTGCCGACATCACCGGAGAACTTCTCGGGGATGGCGCGGGTTACGAAGTTGATCACACCACCGACGTTCTGCGGCCCATAACGCACGGAGCCGGCGCCGCGCACCACGTCGATGCTATCGAGGTTACCCGAGGAAATCGGGGCCATCGACAACTGTGGCTGACCGTATGGGGCGAAAGCCGCCGGTACGCCATCGATCAGTACGGTGGAGCGTGGCGACAGGCGCGATGTGAGTCCGCGCACGCCAACGTTGAGGGAAATATCGCTACCGCCCGTGCCGTTGGCTTCCTGCACCTGCACGCCGGGAATGCGGCGCAGCACGTCACCGACGTTCATGGCGCCCTGCTCCACCATGGCTTCGCGACGCACGACCGTGCGCGCGCCTGGATGGTTCTGCACCACTTCGGCATTGGCATCACCCAGCCAGTCGCCGACCACCTTGATATCAGTAATACCCAGTTCAACCGGTGAACCGGCTTCCCCCGTGCCGCTGCTCACTGGGCGCAAGGTCACGGAACCGGCGTCGATCTGGTAATCCAGGCCGCTGCCTTGCAGCAATTGGCGCAGGGCCTGTTCCGGTGAAAGGTTGCCGTCAACGGCGGGTGCTTGCTTGCCCGCGACCATGTCAGGGCTGAAGAACACTTGCAGGGAAGTCTGCTGGCCCAGTTGACTCAGCGCCGCGCCCAGCGATTGGGCGCGGATGTGGATACCATCGCCAGCGTAGGCTGCCGGCAACGCGGCGCTGACCGCCAGTGCCAGGGCGAGAGGCGCCCAGCAGGAAATTTTATTGTTGTTCACGGCAAGTTTTTTCACGTCGAACCTAGTCCTGTGATCGCAAGAGTGCGCATCCGTTAATGCAAACCAGTTGCAGTTGCAGGAGAAGACGAAGAACTCGAAAAAAACCTGAATGTCAGCGTGAAATAATTTCCTGGCTGCCGTCCGGCAAAGCGCGCACCGCCACCGGCAATATGTGCGGCAAGGCTTTGAGCAAGGCATCGGTATCGCTGGACTTGAACACGCTGGTCAAGCGCAGGTTACCCACCGCAGTCGAGCTGACCCGCAACGGCCGCTCGCGGTAACGCGATACCTCGCGCGCCACATCGCCCAATGTGGCGTTGTTGAACACCAGCTTCCCGCTGCGCCAGGCCGTCAGTTCATCGGCATTCACAGCGTAGGCAGTGGCGACTTGCCCTTGGGCATCGACATGAGTGGCGCGGCCCGCCGTCAGCGTCACGAGTTGATCCGACGCACGCCCTGTGACGTTGACCGTACCGGCCTCGACCACCACGCGGGTTTGGTCATCATCTCGGCGCACATCGAAACGCGTACCGGTGACTGTCACCTGCCCTGCCCCGGCTGCCACCACAAACGGACGGCTGGTGTCATGCTCCACGCTGAACATCGCTTCGCCCTGCTTCAACTCCACTGCGCGGCGGCCCTTTTCATAATGCACCGCAACCACGCTGCGGCTGTTCAGGTCCATTATCGAACCATCGGGCAAGGCGACCTGGCGATGCTCGCCTACACGCGTGCTGAACTCGGCGCTGTAAGGCTTTGGATGATCGAGCCCGCTGAACAGGCCCAACCCCAAGGCGACCGCCACCACACTCGCGGCCACCGCATAACGCCAGGCAGCGTGCCCTTTGGGCCGCGCCACCGGGGCGTCGCACAGCGCCTGCAAACGCGCCTTGGGTAACAGGTCCGCAGCGCTCCACACCCCTTGCAACACATCGAATTCGTATTGGTGCTCGGGCCGCTGTGCTCGCCATGCATCGAAACGTTGACGCTCTTCGTGGCTCAGCCCGGCGTCCTGCAAGCGTACAAACCATTGCGCGGCCTCGTCGCGAGCACGGCTATCCATCGTTGAAGGTCCTGTTTCAAAACGAGTCATGGGGCCAACGCATCCAGGCGATCACGCAGATGCCGCAGGGTGCGGATCATATACTTTTCCACCATGTTTTTAGACAAATCCAGGCGATCGGCGATTTCCTGCTGGGTCAGGCCTTCGATTTTCTGCCAGATGAAAATCTTGCGACAGTTGAGCGGCAGCTCGGCCAAGGCCCGCTCGACGGACTCCGCCAGCTGGATGGCATGCATGTAATGCTCCGGATCGCCCTGATGAGGCGAAGGCTGGTCAAAGGCATCCAGGACCATAGCCTCCCGGCGGTCTTCCCGGCGATACGCGTCCACCGCGATATTGCGCGCCGTTTGATGCAGATAGGCACGCGGCTGCTCAACCTCGGCGGAACTTGACTCGAGCACGCGCACAAAGGTGTCGTGGGCCAGGTCTTCGGCATGCTGACGGTTTCTCAGGCGACGTGTCCAAGTGCCGACCAATTCTTCGTAGTGCTCGAAAAAGCCTGTTCTGCGGGGCGGCTGGGGAATCATCGCGTGAGCACTGGGAAGACGGGGGTGTAAATAGTAATGTTTCCCATTAAACAGGGCAAATGGCTTGCTTCGGCCAGTGGTGGCTTTCAGAAAAAACGACAAAAATGGCATGTTCGTCCTTTTCTGTAATCTCTTGGGTCTAATTTTTCGAAAGAAACCGCACATTCAATAGGTCCACTATGCACATCCCCGTCACCATCATCGGCGCAGGCCTGGGCGGTCTCACTTTGGCCCGTGTCCTGCACATCCACGGCATTCCCGCCACCGTCTATGAAGCTGAGCCATCGGCAAACGCTCGCGCGCAAGGCGGGATGCTCGACATCCACGACTACAACGGCCAACTGGCCTTGCAGGCTGCGGGTTTGGCTGACGATTTCCGCGCCCTGATCCTGGAGGGGCACGAGGCGACTCGCGTACTTGATTACACAGGCACAATTCTGTTCGACCAACCCGACGACGGCAGCGGCGGTCGCCCAGAGGTCATGCGCGGCGAGCTGCGCAAGATGCTTCTCCACTCACTTGCGGCCGGTACCGTGCGTTGGGGCCACAAGGTCAATAGCGTGCGTCCCCTCGGCGAAGGCCGGCATGAGGTGACATTCGCCGACGGCTCTCACATTGTCACCAACCTGCTGATAGGTGCGGACGGTGCCTGGTCAAAGGTCAGGCCGCTGCTCAGCAAGGCTATCCCCGAGTACATGGGCCGCTCGCTCATTGAAACCTACCTCTATGACTGCGACGCCCGGCATCCCGCCACAGCCAACGCGGTCGGTGCCGGTGCGCTGTTCGCACTTCAACCAGGAAAAGGGATCCAGGCACACCGCGAGCCTGACGCCACGCTTCACACCTACATAATGCTCACCAAACCGCAAAGCTGGTTTGCCGCCATCGACTTCACCGACCGAGCAGGCGCGGCCGCGCGGATCGCACAGGAGTTTGCAGGCTGGTGCCCTGCCCTCACTGCACTGATCACAGAAAGCGATACCGAATGGGTATGGCGCCCGCTTTTTAGTCTGCCGGTTGAGCACCGTTGGAATCGAGTGCCTGGAGTCACACTGATTGGCGATGCCGCACACCTTGCGGCCCCGAATGGCGAAGGCGCCAACCTGGCCTTATACGACGGGGCCGAACTCGGCAAAGCTATTGCTTCACACCCTGATGACGTCGAAACAGCCCTGCATGAATACGAACAGGCCATGTTCCAGCGCAGCGCACGAGTGGCGGCTGAAAGCAATGAACTGCACGAGTTGATCTTTGGTAACGAAACACCGCATAGCCTGGTCAGCCTGTTTGAGTCACCCCGGGCTTCGTAGACGCTGCGAGCGCTTTCTTCTCCTGGAAGCTGAACTTGTACGTCGCAGAGCCTGTCCTCAAAAAGGACTCTCTTCGAACGTGGGTGCGCAATGCAGATTTCCTTGCAGCAACAAGTGGCGCTGGTCACCGGCGCCAGTTCCGGCATCGGCGCCGGTGCGGCCAAGGCGCTGGCCGAGGCCGGCGCGGCGGTGGTGCTCAACTACAACTCCCAGGCCGCGCCCGCTGAGGCCCTGGCGGCGCAGATCAACGCCAGCGGCGGCCGAGCGATTGCCATCGCTGGCGACGTGTCCAAGGAGGCCGACGTCGAACACCTGTTCGCCCAGACCCTGGACGCCTTCGGCCACCTCGACATTCTGGTGGCGAACTCCGGCCTGCAAAAAGACGCCAACCTGGTGGACATGAGCCTCGACGACTGGAACACCGTGATCGGCGTCAACCTCACCGGCCAGTTCCTGTGCGCGCGTGCGGCCGTGCGGATTTTCAATCGCCAGGGCGTGCGTGAGGGCGTGTCGCGAGCCGCCGGTAAAATCATCCACATGAGCTCGGTGCATCAGGTCATTCCGTGGGCCGGCCATGTGAATTACGCAGCGTCCAAGGGCGGCGTGGAGATGCTGATGCGCACCCTCGCCCAGGAAGTCAGTGAGCAACGCATCCGCATCAATGGAATCGCGCCGGGGGCGATTCGTACGGCGATCAATCGTGCGGCCACCGAAGGCGCGGCCGAGAAAGAATTGCTCAAGCTGATTCCCTACGGTCGGGTCGGCGACGTGGAAGATGTAGCCAACGCGGTGGTCTGGCTGGCCAGTGATACGTCGGACTATGTGGTCGGCAGCACCCTGTTCATCGATGGCGGCATGAGCCTTTATCCGGAGTTCCGTGGCAATGGTTGATTTCCAGAACGAACCTCAAAGTGCGATCGATGCCCACGGCATCATTGGCGATATGCGCAGCGCCGCCTTGGTCAACGACCAGGGCAGCATCGATTTTTTCTGCTGGCCGGAGTTCGACAGCCCGTCGATCTTCTGCGCGCTGCTGGGTACGCCTGAAGCGGGTGTTTTCCAACTCACCCCCGACTTGCCCAACGCCCGCCGCGAACAGATCTACCTGCCCGACACCAACGTGCTGCAAACCCGTTGGCTGAGCGACGAAGCCGTGGTGGAGATCACCGACCTGTTGACCGTCAGTGAAGACGTCGACGACTTGCCGCTGCTGATTCGCCGGGTGCGGGTGGTCAGCGGCACGGCGACGATTCACCTGCGCTGCGCCGTGCGCCATGACTATGCCCGGGCGCCGACACGCGCCCGCGCCGAAGCGGGCGGCGTGCTGTTCGCTGCCGACGGCCAGCCCGACCTGCGCCTGGTCGGCAGCCACCCGTTGACTCTCGAAGAGAATTCGGCGGTCGCCCGCTTCAGCCTCAGTCAGGAACAAGGCGCCGAATTCGTGCTGGGCGGCGCAGACGATCCACGCGTGACCAATGGCTGTACCGACCTGTACCTGGAACGCACCTTGAAGTTCTGGCGCGGCTGGATTGCCCAATCCAACTACCGCGGGCGCTGGCGCGAAATGGTCAATCGCTCGGCCCTGGCGTTGAAACTGCTGACCTCGCGCAAACACGGCGCAATCATCGCCGCCGCCACCTTCGGCCTGCCGGAAACCCCAGGAGGCGAACGTAACTGGGACTATCGCTACACCTGGATCCGGGATGCCTCGTTCACCGTCTACGCCTTTATGCGCCTGGGCTTCGTCGAGGAGGCCAACGCCTACATGCGCTGGCTCAAGGGCCGCGTCAGTGATTGCTGCAGCCAACCGACCAAAATCAATATCCTCTATGGCATTGACGGGCGCCAGGAGTTGCCCGAGGTCGAACTGGACCACCTCAGCGGCCATGGCGGCGCCAGGCCGGTGCGAGTCGGCAACGAAGCGTTCGATCAGATCCAGCTGGATATCTACGGCGAGCTGATGGATGCGGTGTATCTGGTCAACAAATACGGTGAAGCCATTTCCCACGAAGGTTGGAAACACACGGTGGAAGTCGTCGATCAGGTCTGTGAGATCTGGAACCAGAAGGATGTCGGCATCTGGGAGATGCGCGGAGAGCAACATCACTTTCTGCATTCACGGCTGATGTGCTGGGTCGCCCTGGACCGCGCGATCCGCCTGGCCTCCAAACGCTCGCTGCCCGCTCCCTTCGCACGCTGGGACCAGACCCGCCAGGCGATCTACGCCGACATCTGGAGCAACTTCTGGAACGAAGAACGCGGGCATTTTGTGCAGCACATCGGCAGCACGGCGCTGGACGGTTCGATGCTGTTGATGCCGCTGGTGCGCTTTGTCGCCGCCACCGACCCACGTTGGTTGTCGACCCTGGAAGCGATCCAGAAAAGCCTGGTCCGCGATGGCATGGTATACCGCTATCGCAACGACGACAGCCAGATCGACGGCCTGCAAGGGACCGAAGGCGCGTTTGTGGCGTGCTCGTTCTGGTATGTCGAATGTTTGGCTCGCGCAGGGCAAGTGGAAAAGGCCCACCTGGAGTTCGAACAATTGCTGCGCTACGCCAACCCGTTGGGCTTGTATGCCGAGGAGTTCGACGGCCAGGCCCGGCATTTGGGTAACACGCCGCAGGCATTGAGCCATTTGGCGCTGATCAGTGCGGCGACGTTTCTGGATCGCAAGCTCAGCGGGGTGAAAACCGTCTGGCAGCCCTGACGTTTCGTCTAGAGTCTGAAAACCTTCGGCCCACTCATCGGAGCCCCCCATGACCTCGACCGCTGCGCTGTTCTATGTCCGTACGTCCATGCTCGATGTGGCCTATGAAGCCCAGGGCCCGCTTGATGGCGAGCCCGTGATCCTGCTGCATGGCTTCCCCTATGATCCTCGCGGCTACGATGAAATTGCGCCGGTACTGGCCGAGCGCGGCTATCGGGTGCTGGTGCCCTACCTGCGCGGTTATGGTCCGACGCGGTTTATCCACGATCAGGTTATGCGCTCCGGGCAGCAGGCGGCGCTGGCCAAGGATCTGCTGGACTTCATGGATGCATTGTCTATCCCGCGAGCGTCATTGGCCGGTTACGACTGGGGCGGGCGGGCGGCGTGTATTGTCGCGGCGCTGTGGCCCGAACGCGTGCGCGGGCTGGTGACGGGGGATGGCTACAACATCCAGGATATCGCCCGCTCGCTTACGCCGCGAGCACCGCAGACGGAGCATCGGTTGTGGTACCAGTACTATTTTCACACCCCGCGTGGCGTGGAGGGGCTGACGGCCAATCGCCGCGAGCTGTGCGAACTGCTGTGGCGGCTGTGGTCACCGACCTGGGCCGAGGGTCCGGGCCTCTACGGCCAGACCGCGCCATCGTTTGATAACCCGGACTTTGTCGAGGTGGTGATTCATTCCTACCGCCACCGTTTCATGTACGCACCCGGCGATCCGGCGCTGGAAACCATCGAGCAGGCGCTGGCGCTGCAACCGCCGATTTCGGTGCCGAGTATTTCGCTGTGCGGTGCCGATGATGGTGTGGGGCCTCCTGCGGTGGACGATGACGATGTGGCGCACTTCAGCGGTTTTTACCGGCGTGAAGTCTTGCCCGGCGTGGGCCACAACATCCCACAGGAAGCGCCGCAGGCGACCCTGGCGGCGTTACTGGAATTGCTCGCTTACGACACCGGTGAAAAGCGCTCACGGTAAGCCTGGGGCGTCACCGCCAGCGCCCGTAAAAAGCTGCGACGCAGGGTTTCTTCACTACCGAACCCGCATTGCACGGCGATGCGTTTGATCGGCAACGTGCTGTCGGCCAACTGCCGGCGAGCGGCTTCCACACGGATCAGTTCGACCGCTCGCGCCGGGGTCTGGCCGGTTTCAGCACGGTAGTGGCGGACAAAACTGCGTTCACTCATGCACGCCCTGGCGGCGAGGGTTGAGAGGTTGAGGTCCAGGTTCAGGTTATCCGCGATCCAGGCGTGCAACTCGGCAAAACGACTATCGCCTCTTTGCAGGGACAGTGCCACGCTGAACTGCGATTGCCCACCCGGACGCTTGAGGAAAACCACCAGATGCCGCGCGACCTCCATGGCAACGGCGCGCCCCAGGTCCTCCTCCACCAGCGCCAGGCACAGGTCGATACCGGCGGTCACACCGGCAGAGGTCCATACCGAGCCCTGCTGGATGAAAATCGGATTGGACTCCACCGTCAGCGCAGGAAACTTGCGCGCCAGTTCTTCGCAGCGGGTCCAGTGGGTGGCCACGCGGCGGCCGTCGAGCACGCCACTGGCGGCCAGCAGGAAAGCCCCGGTACACACCGAGGCCATGCGTCGGGTGTGTCGGGCTTTTTCGCGTACCCAGTCGACCAGCACCGGATCCTCGGCGGCCCCGTAAACGCCCCAGCCACCGGCGATCACCAGGGTATCGACGGGCGTATCGGCCGGTGGCAGCGGTTCGGCCACCAGCGCCAGGCCGGCGGAGGTCACGACCGGCGCGGCCTGGGCAGCGATCACCGACACCGCGTAGGGCAACGGTAGCCCGCGCTGCCGGGCAAGATCGTTGGTCGAGGCGAACACCTGCAACGGCCCGGTGACATCGAGCACCTGTGCATTTTCGAAAGCGAGGACGTGGATGATTCTGGGCATGATTGGCGTGATCTGTGGGCTCAATGGCGTATGCGCCAAAGCCTAGGCCTCTAGAGTGAAGCCGTCCACCCCTCTTCTGGAGCTTTATCCATGACTTTGCAGATCGGCTTTCTGTTGTTCCCCGGCGTCCAGCAACTGGACCTGACCGGCCCCTACGACGTGTTGGGCGCACTGCCGGATGTGCAACTGCACCTTGTGTGGAAAGACCTGGCGCCGGTCACCTCCAGCACCGGCATGGTCTTCACACCGACCATGAGCTATGCCGATTGTCCGCGCCTGGATGTGATTTGCGTGCCCGGTGGCACCGGCGTGGGCGCATTGATGGAAGACCCACAGACCCTGGATTTTCTCAAGGAGCAGGCCCACACGGCGCGCTATGTGACATCGGTGTGCACCGGCTCCCTGGTGCTCGGTGCGGCGGGTCTGCTGCGCGGTCGCAAGGCCACCACCCATTGGGCCTATCACCACCTGCTTGCGCCGTTGGGGGCAATCCCGGTGCAGGCACGTGTAGTGCGTGACGGCAACGTGTTCACCGGAGGCGGCATCACCGCCGGGATCGACTTTGCCTTGACCCTGGCTGCGGAGTTGTACGGCGAGGACGTCGCCCAGTTGGTCCAGCTGCAGATTGAATACGCGCCGGCGCCGCCGTTCGACGCCGGCAGCCCGGACACCGCGCCCGAGGCAGTGCTGGAGGAAGCCCGAAAACGCACGGCCGAGCCGCGTCGGGTGCGGGGTGAAATTGTCGCCCGGGCAGCCGCACGGTTGCGCTGACAGCGGTGCTCAGGCCGGACGTGACATTAACGCCAAGCGCGCAGCCAATAGCATCAGCACCGTCGCCAGGCCCCATTGCTGGAGCCTGGCGCTCTGGCCGGCTCCAGCAAACAAGCGGCTGAGCGCACCGCCAAACACCCCCAGCAATCCATGAAACACGCCGGCAATCACGGTCAGAACACACCCCAGCACCAACAGTTGTATCGCAATGGAGCCGGCCTCGGGCCTGACGAACTGGGGCAGGAACACCATGAAAAACAGCAGCGCCTTCGGATTGAGCAAACTGTTGAGCATGGCCTGCAGGAACACCTGGCCCAAGCGCACATGACGAACCTGGGCCAAGTCCAGGCTGGCCTTTTTTTGCAACGTCTTGTACGCCAGCCACAACAGATAGATCACCCCGGCATAGCGAATCAAATCAAACGCAGGCGGCCAACTGGCGACCAGTGCGGTCAAGCCGGTGGCGGTCAAAACCGTCAGGAGTAAATCCGCGACGCAGATCCCCAGGCTCGAAGCCACGCCACCGCGCCAGCCATAACTCACCCCGTGACTGATCACAAAAGCCATGTTCGGCCCCGGAGACAACAGCAACAGTAAGACCGCGCCTGAAAAAACCGCCAGGGTTGCCAAATCGATCATGCTCACGCCGTCCAGTCAGGAAAGATCACAGACTAAGTGGCTGATCTTGCGCCTACAAAAAATTGTGCTGGATACATTCTTCCCAGCCAGTCATGCCCGCAGAATACGCAACGCGCTCCGCCCCCCAATTCCCCCCTGCCCCCTTTTCCTACCTCTAGTTAGAAAAAGGTTTCCGATTTGTACAGGAAAACTCCCACATTTGTTTCTACACTCCAAATCACACCCGACATCAGACGGAATCGGACAAGGAGCGCCAATAAAATGACAGATAAAAATTATTTAGAATGCCTAACTTTTGAAAAATGCAAAATGGTCAAGTTATTGACTAATGCTCAAAAATAAAACATCCTTCAGCGACTGCCCCCACCGATCTCCTTCATTTGGCTGTCTCCACGTGAATGGAATGGTTGCGTTTGACACAGAGTAGCCGTCGTTCGACTTGCCCCTGATAGCAGCACGCTGCCTATCGGACCAACTCTCGAACATTGAGCTTGGAGTGCGATGAGGGATGTTTTTATGCGCGAGAAGTCATCGGTCGACAGCCTGTTTTTGACCCGTGCCGGTTTTGTTGAGTTTTTTGTTGTTTTCGTCAAATTGGTTCATGGCCTGACTGCGATCTTGCCGCCTCTGGTCCTGGTATTGTTCCTCGACCCGATGGCCCATGAATTGCGTTCCCACTTCCTCGGCCTGCTGCTGTTTTTTGCGGTGCTGACCATCATTCTGTTTCAAGCCCTGGGCATTTATTCCGAGGAGCTTTTCAGTAATCGCCTGCGCCTGCGCAGCAACATCGTGGCGTGGTCTGCGGCGTTCTGCATCTTGCTGTTCATGTATCAGATCCTGCAGTTCTTCCCGCAACTGACCCCACGCAACCTGGTGGTCTGGTACATCGCCAGCCTCGGTTTGTTCTGTGTGGAGCGTTTGGGGGTGCTGCGCCTGTATCGCAACCTGATGCGCAAGGGCAAATACCTGCAACGCACGGTGATCCTGGGCTTCACCGACACCGCCGTACATGTGGCCGACCACCTGCAACGCAACGGCGATATCCGCTCCGGCCTGATCGGCTTTATCGACGATCGCACCGAGCGCATTCCCAAGGAACTCAGCAGACTGCCGTTGCTGGGCAACACCCGCGACCTGGAAAAACTGATCCGCGCCGAACAGGTCAACCAAGTGATGATCTGCCTGCCCTGGGCCGCCGAGCAACGTATCCACGGGCTGGTCAATCGCCTGCGGCAGATGTCGGTGAATGTGATGCTGGTGCCTGACATGGCCGCCCTGCGCTACGGCCACAGCCGCATCACCGACGTCGGCGGCATCCTGATGTTCAACACCTCGCAATTGCCGCTGCGCGGGTGGTCACCGTTTATCAAGCGCTGTGAAGACTTGCTGCTGGCCAGCCTGGCACTGGTGGTGTTTTCGCCGGTGATGCTGGTGACGGCCATTGCGATCAAGCTCGACTCCAAAGGCCCGGTGCTGTTCCGTCAGAACCGCTATGGCTACAACGACAACGAGATTCGCGTGTTCAAGTTCCGTTCGATGTTTACCGAACAGAGCGACTTCACCGCCGAACAGCAGACCACCCGCGAAGACCCACGCATCACCCGCGTCGGCCGCATCATCCGCAAAACCAGCATCGACGAGCTGCCGCAACTGTTCAATGTGCTGCTGGGCAATATGTCTATGGTCGGCCCGCGCCCACATGCCACGGCGACTAAAGCGGCAGGTATCCCGTTTGAAGTGGCGGTGAGCGAATACAGCTCAAGGCATCGGGTCAAGCCGGGCATCACCGGCTGGGCGCAGATCAATGGCTACCGGGGTGAGACCGATACCCTGGTCAAAATCCAGAAGCGTGTCGAATACGACCTGGAGTACATCTCCAAGTGGTCGGTGTGGTTTGACTTGTACATCGTTTGCATGACGATCCCGGCCGTCCTCTCCACCAAGGAAGTGTATTGATGAATACCCTCAACGGATTAATTCCCTGCATTATCTCCGGTGGTTCAGGCACTCGGCTGTGGCCGGTGTCGCGGCAGAACATGCCCAAGCCCTTCATGCGCATGCGTGATGGCCAGAGCCTTTTGCAAAAGACTTTCCAGCGCGCCGCCAAACTGCCCGGCGTGGAAAGCGTGCTCACGGTGACCAATCGCGACCTGCTGTTCCGTACCCTGGATGACTACCGTGGGGTCAACAAGGCCCACCTGCCCCTGGACCTGCTGCTGGAACCATTCGGCCGCAACACGGCGGCGGCCATCGCCGTCGCCGCGTTGCATGTGCAGGAACACTTCGGCGGCGATGCGCAATTGCTGGTGATGCCCGCCGACCATTTGATCTTGAATGAAGTCGCGTTCGCCCAGGCCGTGACCCAGGCCCGCGACCTGGCCGAAGCCGGCTACCTGGTGACCTTCGGCATTCAGCCCGACCACCCGGAAACCGGCTTCGGCTACATCGAAAAAGGCGAAGCCTTGAGCACCGGCAACCGGGTCAAACGCTTTGTCGAAAAACCGGACCTGGCCACCGCCCAAGGCTATCTCGACGGCGGCAAGCACCTGTGGAACGCCGGTATGTTCTGCTTCAAGGCCAGCACCCTGGTGGATGAGCTGGCGACCCACGCCCCCGACGTACTGGCGGCCGCGAAAGCGGCGCTGGAGCACAGCCAGCACCTGCAGAACAAAACCTCGCGCCAGCGTGAACTGGACGCTGAAGCGTTCGGCAGCGCACCGGATATTTCCATCGACGTGGCCTTGATGGAAAAGTCCAGCCAAGTGGCCGTGGTGCCCTGCGACATCGGTTGGAGCGACATCGGTTCCTGGGAAGCCCTGCGCCAACTCACCCCGAGTGATGCCCATGGCAACCAGGTCAACGGCGAAGCGATCCTGCATGACGTGCACAACTGCTACATCGATTCGCCCAAGCGCGTGCTCGGCGCCGTGGGCGTGAAAGACCTGATCATCGTCGACACCCCCGATGCCCTGCTGATCGCCGATGCCCACCGCAGCCAGGACGTGCGCTACATCGTGGCCGAACTCAAGCGCCAGAACCACCCGGCGTTCAGCCTGCACCGCACGGTCACCCGGCCCTGGGGCACCTACACCGTGCTGGAGGAAAGCAGCCGGTTCAAGATCAAGCGCATCGTGGTCAAGCCGCAAGCATCGTTGTCGTTGCAGATGCACCACCATCGCAGCGAACACTGGGTGGTGGTCAGCGGCGCCGCACAGATCACCAATGGCGACCGTGAATTCCTGATCAACGCCAACGAGTCCACCTATATCCCGGCCGGGCACAAACACCGCCTGACCAACCCCGGCATCATCGACCTGGTGATGATCGAAGTGCAGAGCGGCGAGTACCTGGGCGAAGACGACATCGTGCGCTTCGACGACATCTATGGGCGTGCCCCGGCCGAGGTGAAAAAGTGACATGCGGACCTCGTTGATCATCCCGACCCGCAACGCCTCCAGCCACCTGGCACGACTGCTGCCGGCGCTGAAAATGCAGACGCTGCAACCGGACGACATGCTGGTGGTCGACAGCGCCTCCAGCGACGACACCGTGGCGCGGTTTCGCGAATTCGGCGCGCGGGTCGAGGTCATCGACGCGCGGGACTTCAACCATGGCGGCACCCGGCGCTGGGCCAGCGAGCAAGTGGACGGCGATGCGTTGATCGTGATGACCCAGGACGCAATCCCGGCAACCCCCGAGACCTTCGCCAACCTGTTGCGCGAATTGCAGGAAGACCCGCTCAACGGCGTTGCGTATGGCCGCCAACTGCCGCACCCGGACGCCGGGGTACTGGGCGCGCAATCGCGGCACTTCAACTACCCGGACCAGAGCCGCAGCAAGAGCCTGGCCGATGCTCCGCAGCTGGGGATCAAGACCTGCTTCAGCTCCGATTCGTTTTCTGTGTACCGACGCAGCGCATTGCAGGCCGTCGGCGGTTTTCCCGCCGACGTGATCGGCAGCGAAGACGCCTATGTGGCCGCACGCATGCTGCTTGAAGGCTACAAGGTGCGCTACGCCGCGTCCGCGCAGGTGTATCACTCCCACGATTACCGCCTCATGGATGAGTTCCACCGCTACTTCGACATTGGCGTGTTCTACGGTCGCGAGCCGTGGATACGCGAGGCATTCGGCGATGCCGGCGGAGAAGGTAAACGCTATGTACTGGCGGAGCTCGCAGCATTGCGCGCTGCCGGTGCATTGCATCGCGTACCCGAAGTACTGGTGCGCAGCGCGTTCAAGTTGCTCGGCTATCGGCTGGGCCATCAGGAACGCCGGCTACCCATCGCCCTCAAGCGGCGCATCAGCATGTTCCCCGGTTATTGGAGGTGAGCACATGACCCACAGGAAGTCCCCCTTGATGAAACGAACCTTGCTCGTCCTGGCCATGATGGCATTGGCCGCCTGCAATACGCCCGCACGCATCGTCCCACCGGACGACAAGACGGTCGAGGAAGGCAAACGCGCCCTCGACCAACTGGCCCAACTGCCGCCGGCCGTGGAACGTATCCGCGTCGGCGACCAGTTGCGCATCGTGCGCGATGCCGGAGAAATGCCGACGCTGTCAGCGTTCAACGTCAGCACCATCTATGAGCTGACGCTGTACACGGTGCAGGCCGACGGCAAGATCAACTACCCCTTCCTGGGGCCGATCCAGGTCGCCGGGCGCCAGCCCTCGGAGCTGGCCACCGAGCTGAGCAACAAGCTGGCGCCGGTGTATCGCGAGCCGCGGGTGACGGTGAACATCAACCAGGCACCGGGTAACTCGGTGATCGTCGGCGGCGCGGTGAACAACCCGACGGCCGTGCAAATCGGCACGGCCAACACGCTGGAACAGGCGATTGTCGGCGCCGGCGGGGTGAACCCGTCCGGCAACGCAAGCATGGTCGCGCTGCTGCGCGAAGATGCCCAGGGCGCCTACCGTGCCTACTTCCTGGACTTCAGCCAATACCTCAAAACCGGGCCTAACGGGCGCAAACAAGTGCGCCTGCAACGCGGCGATGTGGTGTTCGTGCCCAAATCCAACGTGGGCGAACGCATCCAAGGGGTGGATACCTACTTGAACCAGTTGATTCCGTTCACCAAGTCGATCGGGGTTGGCTACAACTACACCCGAACCAGCGGCAGCAACAACTAAAGGAGCGACATCCCATGATCGAGATCCGTTCTTTTCGGGATCTTCTGCGCCTGTTCTTCATCTTCAGACATGAGTTCAAGCTGGCGGCCATCGCGGCGCTGGTCATCATGTTGCTGGGGGCCTTCCTGCTGCCGGCCAAGTACGAGTCCACCGCACGCCTGCTGGTCAAGCCTGGGCGTGACTCGACCTTGCCGATCGAGATCAGCAACCGCCAGGCACTGGTGATGCCCAGCACCCAGCGCGACCCGATTGTCGACGAGGAGCGCCTGCTGACCGGCCGCCCGATCGTGCGCGCGGTGGCCGAGCACTACCTGGAAGTGATTGAAAATGCACCGCCGCCGGAAGGTTTCTGGAAGCGCACCAAGTACTACGTCAAGAGCGGCATCGGTGCCGTGTTCGACGGCGTGCGCGTAGTGCTGGAAACCGTCGGTATCATCGAAAAAACCACCCCGGTGGAACGGCTGGCCGCCAGCCTGGAGAAAAACTTCGAGGTGAGCCACGCCGCGGGGTCCACGGTGATGGATATCAGCTTCAAATGGGGCGACCCGGAAATTGCCCAGATGGTGGTCAAGAACTGGATCGAGACCTACATCAACGAACGCACCCAGGCCCTGGGCCGCAAGAGCCTGTACGCGTTCTACGAGGGCCAGGTCAACACCAGCGCCAACGAGATCAAGAGCTATAAGCAACAGATCCTCACGCACCTCAACGAGATCGGCGCGGCGAGCATTACCGACCGCCTGGAGGACTTGTCCGAGCGCATCAACGTGCTGCGCGGCGAGACCTTCAACACCACCCGCCTGATCGCCTCTTCCGACAGCGCCCTGGAGAGCACTCGCAACCAGCTCAAGACCCAGCCCAAGGAAGTGACCACGGTTCGCCAGATCGCCCTGAACCCGCAGCAGCAGGATTTGCGTCGCCTGCTCAACCAGAAGCTGCTGGAAAAGGCCGATATGATGCGCACCTACACCGACAACGCACCGCCGGTCAAAGCGCTGGACGCCTCGATCCTTGCCATGCAGGCCCAGGTCGCCAGTGAAAGCAACACGGTGCAGAGCTCGGAAAACCGTGCGCCGAACACCCTGGAAATCCACTTGCAACGCGTGCTGCTGGATGAGTCGAGCAACAACCTGGCGCTGCGTACTCAGTTGGTTCAGCAGCAGAAACAACTGGTCAACCTCGAAGCCCAGCGCAAGCAGGCCCTGGAGATTGAGCCGGAGCTGGCGCGCCTTTCCCGCGAGTTGAGCGCCACCGAGCGTAACTACGCGCTGTATGTGGACAACCTGGAAAAGTCGCGCATCGACCGTGAACTGGATAACAGCCAGATCAGCAACATCGCGGTGATCGAAGAAGCCACCCTGAACCCGGGCCGCGTCTTCCCGAAAACCCTGGTAATGCTGATGTTGGCGATCCCGTTTGCCATCGTCGTCGGCCTGTTGGTGATCTACCTATGCTACCTGCTGGACCAGCGCATTCACGATGGCGGCCTGGTGGAGCGCAAATTCGGCTTGCCGCTGTGGACCACCCTGCCGGAGCTGGACACCAGTACCGCCCAAGGCACCAACGCGTTCAATGCGAGCATTTACCGGCTGTACGGTTTGCTGCAACTGGAGCGCATTGCCGAACAGGGCATGACGCTGGGGCTGACCTCGGCGCGCCACGGTGAAGGCGTGACCTTTGTGGTGGAACAATTGCGCCAACTGCTGCAAGAGAACGGCATCAACGTGCGCGTTGGCGGCGCTTCACCGGCGGCACAGGGGGAAGTGGTTCTGCTGGATGCTTCGGCCCTGCTGGATAACCGCGATGCGTTCGTCACGTTGCGCCGCGCCGACCTGATCGCGCTGGTGGTGGAAGCGCAAAAAAGCACGGTGCCGGTGGTGGAACATGCCCTGTCGATCCTCAACACGGCGTTTGGCAAAGTCGACGGCATCATCATCAACCGGCGTAAGTTCGAAGTGCCGGCCAAGGTGCTGCAAAACATCGCCAAGTACCGGGGGGCGTTCTGATGCGCATCGCCCTGCTTGCGCCCTTGCCGCCGGAAAAGAACGGGATCGCCGACTACGCGAACCATTTCAAGACGGCTTTGGAGCAACTGGGGGTGACGGTGGTGACACCGTTGAGCGGCGTGGCAGGCAACAGCGTTGCCATCGGCCAAGCCATCGCCGCATTCGACTGGCAAGGTGTGGACCTGGTCCACGCCGAACTGGGCGGCGGCCGGTTGGGAGAATTCCTGGCCTTGCGCGAGTTGCGCAAGGCGCTCCCCAAGCTGCCGCTGACCGCAACCGTGCATGACCCGGAGCGCATGGTCTGGCGCCGGGAGCGTTTGCCCTTCCCGCTGAACCTGTTGGAACGTTTGCCCAGCCCACTGCCCCAGGCAGCGGTGGTGCTGGCAGACCCGCTGACCTTGAGCGAAGAACGCCGCGTCGCCCAGGACCTGACCCGGCTGGTCACCCTCACCCGCCTGGGCGCCGACTGCCTGAGCGAGCGCATGCGCTTACCTGCGGGCAAAGTGGCCGTGATCAACCACGCCAACCTGGCGATTGCGCCGGCTGCCTTGCCGTCGCTGGACACGCTGCGCCTGCTGTATTTCGGTTTTATCTACCGTGGCAAAGGCATTGAAGACTTGTTGCAGGCCCTGGCCGCCGTCTTCAAGCAAGCCCCCCAATTGCATGACCGTGTGCGCCTGACCCTGGCCGGTGGCACTGCCGCCGAAATGGCGTTCGGCGCAGGCGGCAATTACCTGGAGCAGTTGAACAGCCAGATCGCCGACCTCGGCCTGGCGGGCTCCATCGACTGGCGGCTGAACCTGCCGGCCAGCGAGATTGCCCAGACGATCCAGGCACACCATGTGATGGTGCTGCCGTATCGCGAATCGAAAAAACTCGGCCTGCTGGGCCGCCAGCGCGGCACCAGTGGCGCGCTGTCCTGGGCCGCCGCGTGTGGGCGCGGGGCGATCACTTCGGATGCGCGCGCGTTTGCCGAGGAGGTCGCCAGCGGCAATGGCTTGATCTTTCCCCAGGGCGATGTGGCCGCATTGAGCGAGCAACTGTTGCGCCTGGCGAATACGCCGACACTGGCGCAGGACTGGGCTGAACGCGCCGCGCAAATCGGCCGCGAACGCCTGTGGCCGTTGACCGCGCAGAAGTTCAAGGACCTTTTTGAGCAAGCCATTGCAGGAGCACCCTATGGCGCATAAACGGACTTGGTTCGCCTCACTGCTCGTGATCGTCGCGCTCGGCCTGAGCGTTTTTCTGTGGGGGCGCCAGGCCGATGCCGAGAGCCATGTGCTCAAAGGCAACAAAGTGCTGGTGTGGAAGGATTTCCTGGGAGTGAACGCGCAATTCCTGTGGTTCAGCCCCACGCTGTATCAACAGCAGATCGACAAACTCAAAGCGCTGGGCTTGCAGTGGGTGCGCCTGGACCTGCACTGGGACCAGTTGGAGCCTGCCGAAGGTCAGTATCAGGTTGCGACGCTGGACCAACTGGTCGGCAACCTGCAGACCAACCAGCTCAAATCGGTGTTCTACCTGGTGGGCTCGGCGCCCTTTGCCACCACGGCGCCGCCCGGTGCGCCGTACCAGGACCAGTACCCGCCGAAAAACCCGGATGTATTCGCCAACCGCATGGCGCTGTTGTCCCAACGCTACCCCAGCGTCGACGCCTGGCAAGTCTGGAACGAACCCAACTTGCTCGGCTTCTGGCGCCCGGTAGCCGACCCCGCAGGCTATTTCAACCTGTTGACGGCGACCACCAATGCCTTGCGCTCGGTCAACCCGGACAAACCCGTGGTTGCGGCCGGCATGGCCTTCCTCAGCGAAATGCCCAACGGCAATACCATGCTCAGCGCCCTCAGCGCCCTGGGCGTAAACCGCCTGAATACGGTAGTGTCCTATCACCCCTACAACCAGCTGCCCGAGGGCAATGATCCGGCCAACCTGGACTTTGTCGCCAAGACCCAGGCACTCAACCAGTCCCTGCGCGCAGAGGGCGTGAAAACCCTGTGGAGCACCGAGTGGGGCTGGTCGAATTATCCGGGGCCCAAAGAGGCGCAAGACCTCATCACCCGACAGCAGCAGGCTGACTACGTGGTACGCCGGGTGGCGCTGATGAGCGCGATGGATTTTGACAAGATCTTCCTGTTCACCCTCAGCGACCTTGACCAGCGGGCCAGCGTGCGCGACCAGTCCTACGGTTTGCTCGACATCAACGCCAACCCCAAGCCGTCCTACACAGCGCTGAAGAACTTCCTCGATGTGAGCGGGCCGCAACTGACGCCCGGCGATCCGCCCACCGCCGACCAGTTACCCGACGGCCTGTTCAGCATCGGCTGGACCCGCGCCGACGGCCATAAGCTGTGGTACTTCTGGTCGGCACAGGGCGGTAACGCTCACCTGCCGAACCTGACCAGCGCGACCCTGTACGACCCGCTGCGCGGCACACAAACCCCGGTGAGCGGCGCCAATGGGTTGACCGTGCCGGTCAAGTCGAACCTGCAAATTCTGTTATGGGATTGAAGCCCGCCATGCGCATTCTATGGATACTGCCCTACTCGCCCTGGCCCGCCACCAGCGGCGGCAAGACGCGCCAGTTCCACTTGCTGCGCAGCCTGGCCGCGCGTGGGCACAGGATCACGTTGTTGCTGCATGACAAGCACCCCGTCTCGCTGACCGATCGCCAGGTGCTGGAAGCCTTCCTGGAACAGTTGATCATCCTGCCGCGCCGCCCACTGCGCAGCGTGAAAACCCTGGTGGCCGGGCTGTTTGCGCCCTACCCGCTGCTGGCCAGTGTCAATGGCTTGTCAGGTGCACTGCAGGACACCTTCGACCCGTTGCTCAATGAGCATTGGGATGTGGTGCAGATCGAGCACTCCTACACCTTCCAACCCTATGAAGATGCCCTGGCGCGCAAATCCCAACCCTTTGTGCTGACCGAGCACAACGTGGAATCGGCGCTCGGCGCAGCGACGTACGACCGCCTGCCGCGCTGGGCGCTGCCCTTCATTCACTACGACCAATGGCGATACCGCCGCTGGGAGCGTCGCGTCATGCGCCAAGCCACGCAGGTGGTGGCGGTCACCGCCGGCGACGCGCAGGTGCTGGAGAACATCGCCGGCAAGCCCGTGCCCGTGGTGGTCAACGGCGTGGATTGCGCGCATTTCGCCGGTGCCCGTCCTGATCCCGCGGCGCGCCGTGTGCTGTTCCTCGGCAATTATGAATACGCTCCCAATGTGGACGCGATCGAATGGGCATTGGATGAAATCCTGCCCAAGGTCTGGGAGCAATGCCCTGATGCGCGCATGAGCGTGTGCGGCTTCGGCATGCCCGGCAGCTGGCGCGAACGCTGGCAGGACCCGCGTATCGAGTGGCAAGGTTTTGTACCGAACCTGTTGGCGCTGCAATCGAGTTGCTCGGTGTTCCTGGCCCCGTTGCGTCATGGTGGCGGTTCCAAGCTCAAAGTACTCGAAGCCCTGGCTGCGGGGTTGCCGTTGGCCAGCACCGAACAAGGGGTATCGGGCCTGGACCTGGTCGAAGGGGTGGATTACCTGGGCGGGCAGACCGCCAGCGGCCTGGCGGATTCAGTGGTGCGCCTGCTGCAATATCCCGCAGCGGCACTGCCCATGGGCGAGGCTGGCCGCGCCTATGCACGCCGGGCCCATGACTGGAGTGTCGCCGCCGGCCAGCTGGAGCAGGTGTACGCGACGCTCTCGCCGCTCAATCAAAAGGAGCCCACATGCGTGTAGGTCTGGATTACCGCACCGTCGGCACCTCGCCGCAATCGGGCATCAGCCGTCAGGTGTATGCGCTGGAAAATGCGCTGTGCAGCCTGCCGGGTATCGAGCTGGAGCGCTTCACGGTGGCCCCGCTGGGCGATGAAACTCGCTTGCGGGCCCACTGCCCGGCCTGGGGCTGCGCGAAAACCGCGATGCATCAGCCGCAGAACCGCCTGCGTTTCGAAGCCGGGTTCCTGCCGCGTGCCTTGCGTGAGCAACACATCGATGTGTACATCAGCACCTTCAATATGGGCCTGCCATTGCCCCCCAAGCCCAAGGGCATGCGTACCGTGGTGCTGTTGCATGACCTGTTCCAGATTACCTTGAACAACTACCACGCCAACCGCCTGAAGGCCTTGATCTACAAAACCAGTGATCGCGTGTCGATTGCCTACGCGG
The DNA here is from genome assembly GCF_050312575.1 of Pseudomonas sp. R11F. Taxonomy (NCBI): domain Bacteria; kingdom Pseudomonadati; phylum Pseudomonadota; class Gammaproteobacteria; order Pseudomonadales; family Pseudomonadaceae; genus Pseudomonas; species Pseudomonas sp. R11F. Next base: position 404,374 of record NZ_JBNPJU010000077.1, read on the forward strand.
TGCACAGCGCCGACCGCGTGTGGACGCCCTCACAGTACAGCGCGGATGAAACCGTACGCCTGTTCCCCAAGGCGGCGGGCAAGATTCGTGTGCTGCCCAATCAGGTCGACGGTTTTGGCGAACCGCCGGCAGACCTCAGCGCCTATCAACTGCCGCAGCGCTACTGGCTGCTGGTCGGGACTCGCGAGCTGCGCAAGAACGTACCGTTCCTGGTGGAGGCCTGGCAGAAAGCCCGCCAGCAATCGCCCAACGTGCCGGAGTTGGTGCTGGTGGGCAGCCTTGAGCACCTGCCCGAGGCCCAGCGTACGCTGCCGGGCATTCGTGCACTGAGCGGCGTGTCGGATGCCCAGTTACATGGGTTGTACCGGCAGGCATCGCGCCTGTGGCAACCGTCCTATGCCGAAGGTTTTGGTTTACCGGTCATCGAAGCGCTCAGTGTCGGCACCCCGGTGGCCGTGGCCAGCGGTACGTCGCTGGATGAAATCACGCCACCGTCGGCGGCGCGTTTTTCGCCCACCGACAGCGCAGCGCTGACCGCCTTGATGGTGAACCTGAGCCAACAGCCCGATGAAGACTCATCCGAACAACATCGCCATTGGGCGCAGCGTTTCAACCACCATGCCTATCGCCGGCGCGTGGCCGAACTGATCGAGGAACTCACGTGAGAATAACCCTGGCAAGCCTCGTTGCGATTCTGTTCGGCCTGCTGTTCGGCGGGCTGGCCCTGGCACTTTCACCCGCCAAAGCTTTCCTGGCCGTGGTCGGCCTCGCGGCGGCCGTGACCATTCTGCGATTTCCGTTCTGGGGCTTGTTGCTCTTCGCGCTGGTGGCGACGTTCATGCCCTATTCGACCATCAACCTGGGGATCCGCAGCACGGTGAGCGAAGCGATCCTGGCGCTGACCTGGGGCGCCGTGATGTGGCACAGCTTCCTGGCCCGCCTGCCGGACACGCCGAGCCTGTCACGCCGGCCGACGGACCAGATGCTGCTGTGGCTGATGCTGTTCAGCGTGTTCCCGTTCATCGTCGGCCAGGTCAGCATCCAGGCCGAGAGCAGCGGCGTGGCCAACTGGTTGCGCTGGTTGCTGAACCTCTCGGGCGTGTTCCTCACCGCCAAGTTGCTGGTGGATCAAAAACGCCGCGAAGCCTTGGTGATGGCCTTGCTGCTGGGCACCCTGGCAATGCTGGTGATGTCCATCGCCGTATTCGTACGCACCCGTACAGGGGCCGGGATTGCGCCGATCCTGGCGCTGCTCAATTACGGCAACTTCGACATGTTGAAATTCGGCCTGGAGGCGATGTCGTCACGCATGGGTTCGCCGTGGATGCACCCCAATGCCATCGGCGGGATCATGGCCTTGCTGTTGCCGCTGGCATTTTGCTTCGGCATGACCGAGCGCGGCTGGAAGCGTGCGCTGGGCCTGGGCGTGGCATGCCTGGGGGCGGCGGCGTTGCTGCTGGCCAGTAGCCGTGGGGCAATGGTCAGTCTGGCGTTGGTGTTGATCTGGATGGCCACGCGCCGCGTGCCATACACCGGGCGCTTGCTGATGGTCGGCGCGGTACTGACCGTGGCGCTGGTGATGGCCTACCCGCCATTGCAGGACCGCCTGGCGACGATCTTCTCGTCGAGCAACGCCAGTACCGAGGTCCGTGTCGATGAATACCGCATGTTCCCTCAAGCGGTGGCGGCCTATCCGTTCGGTATTGGTTTCAAGGTCGATCCGCCCGTGCCGGGCACGCACCTGCTGGGGATTTCCAACCTGTGGCTTAACTTCATCTACAAGACGGGCATCGTCGGTATGCTGCTGTTTGTGGCGGTCACCGTGCGCTGGTGGCGTGAAGCACGCCCGGAAGCCGGCCCGATCCACCTGACCAAGGACAACGCGCTGTGGCTGGGTAGCACGGCGGGGATTCTGTCAGCGTTGGTCAGCGGTTTGTTTGACCACTACTTCAGTTTTGCCGTGGTGATGGTGGCGCTGTTCTGGCTGATGGTGGGCATCAACGTGCTGGAAGCACGCCGCCTGTTTCCGGCACGCCTGCCGCAGGACAAGACCGTGGCGTATCGCAAACCGTTGCTTGACGGCGTGCGGCCTTAAGCATGCTCGGTTCCGCCGTCTGGCTGACCCTGGCGACCCTGCTGGGCCTGTGCCTGGGGTTCGCGCGCGAGTGGCTGCTGGTGGCGGCCTGGGGCGCCGGGGAGCGCAGTGACGCCTTCCTGATCGCGCTGTTCTTGCCTGAGGCGTTGCGTATGTCGTTGGCCGGCGGTGTGTTGAGCGCCGCTGCCTTGCCGCTGTACCTGCAACGCAAGGACGGCGAACGCCTGGATTGGCTGGCGGTGTTGTTTCCCGCGTTGCTGCTGATTGCGCTGATGACCAGCCTGTTGTTGACGCTGTTGGCCCCCTGGCTGGTGCAGCTACTCGGCCCGGGGCTGGCGGCCAGCGCGACGGCCCTGGCGGCGAGTAATTTACAGGTCGTGGCCTGGTGCGTGCCGGGCTTGATGCTGCATGCGCTATTCAGTATTCCGTTGCAGGCAAGCGAGCGTTTTGTGCTGGCGGGCTTGGGCTCGCTGTTGTTCAACTTGCCGCCGGTGACTTACCTCGCGCTGGCAGGCACCGCGACTGAACCTCGCGCACTGGCCTTGGCCTGCCTGGCCGGTAGCCTGTTGATGCCACTGGCCTTGCTGCCGTCGATCTGGCGCCAAGGGTGGCGGCCATGGCGCTGGCAGTTGAGCATCACGCCGTTGCAGGAGCTGGGGCAACGCATCGGGCCACTGCTGCTGAGCAACGGTGCCAGCCAAGGTTTGGCGTTGATCGAGCGGCTGGTGGCCTCGCTGCTGGGTGAAGGCGCGGTGACGTGGGTCAACCTGGCGCGCAAGTTGATGAACCTGCCGCTGATTGCACTGATGAGCCTCAACCAGGTGCTGCTGGGCATGATGAGCCGCCGCCAGGGCGATGAGCGCCTGGCTTTGCTCAAGCGCGGCCTGGAGACCGCCAGCGTGTTGACCTTGCCGGCCGGCGTCGGCCTGGTCGCGGCGGCGCCCAGCCTGGTCGCCTTGCTGCTGCCCAAGCAATCGGCGGATTCACCGTTGCCATTGCTGCTGGCCTGGTTCGCCGTACCGCTGGTGTTCGGCGCCTGGAACGCCCTGCTTGCGCGCTATGCCTACGCCGCCGGCGACACGCGACAGCCGCTGCGGTGCGAGTTGCTCGGTAGCCTGGTCAATGTGCTGTTGCTCGCGGCCTTGCCCTTTGTGTTTGGCCTGGCGGGCATTCCGCTGGCCGCATTGGCCGGGGTGATGTGCACGGCACTGTTGCTGATGCAGCGCCAGGCATTGCTCGCCGCCCTGCCCTGGGCGCGGCAGTGGCTGCTGAGTGCGTTGGTCATGGGCGCGGCCGCGCTGGGGCTGTTTTCAATTGAAGGCGTGTGGCTGCAACTGGGGCTGAGTACCCTGGCAGGCACCGTGGTGTTGCTGGGCATGGGGCTGTGGCTGAAGCCGTGGCGCAAGGCATGAATGATCGATCAGGAGTCGTTACGTGAAACAACGCTGGATTCAAATGGATATCGCCAAAGGCATCGGCATCCTGGTGATCGTGTATGGCCATAGTTGGTTTGTCGCCAACTCCCTGGACCTGCTCTATCCAATACTCGCCTCGTTTGTGTTGCCATTGTTCTTCTTCCTGTCCGGCGTGTTTTTCAAGCCCGAACAGCCGTTTGTGGAGATGGCGGTGCGCAAGGCCGATGGCCTGCTCAAGCCGTTTTTCTTCACCATGCTGATGTATGTGCTCGTACGTGATTTGCTGCGCGGGCAGCCCCTGTTGCCGGATGTGGGCGGTGTGCTGTACGCCTCGGTGGACACTATTCCGTGGCAAGCGCTGTGGTTTTTACCGCACTTCTGGGTGGCGATTCTGTTCAGTTGGTTAATGCTGCGCCTGATCCAGCATCTGAAGTTGCCGTTGCTGGCGAGTTGCCTGCTGATGGTCGCGCAACTGTTGCTCGGCATCTGGGTACTGCCGTGGTTCTGGCAAGTACCGGTGACCATAGGCGGGCAAACCTGGACGATGCCTGGCCTGCCCTTCAGCCTCGAAGTCACCCTGATCAGCAGCACCTATTTTATCTACGGTTACCTGCTGCGCGACTGGCTACGCAGGCATGAGGGCTCGCTGCTGACCCTGGTGATTTCCATCGCCCTGTTCGCCGCCGTGTTTGTTTACAGCCGCGACACCATGGACCTGGCGCAACGACGCTATGACCACTGGTTGTGGACCAGTCTGCTGGCGGTGATCGGCGTGTATATGTGCTGGGCGCTGGCACGGGTGCTGATGGTATCGCCTCTATTGACCCGCATGATGACGTATATCGGCCAGTCAACGCTGATCGTGTTGATCTTCCACGGGGAAATCCAGCACAAGGCTGTGGACCTCATGGAGCGCCTGGGCCTGCATCCGTTCATGTCGGCCTGTCTGGGCCTGGTGATCGCGGTGGTGGTACCGCTGATGATTGGGGAAGTGATCAAGCGTGTGGCGGTCTTGCGGTTCTTCTACTTTCCGTTTCCGGTGCGCAAAGCCCCGAAAAGTTGAAAATACCACTCATACGATGTGGGAGCGGGCTTGCTCGCTCCCACACTTGTCATGCATGTTCAGTCATCAAGTTGTGACGCGGCGGGCTTACTGCCGGGCTTGGCCGATTTGGCGCCCTTGGCTGGAGGAGCTGCGGCAGGTTCCGGTTCAGCCGGTGCCGCAAGGTCTTTTTCGGCCTGGGGCATCTGGTCGATGGCGCTGAAGAACTCCTTCAAATCGAGGGTATCCGGTGGCACGGTCTTCTCGATTTTTTTCTCGCCGTCCTTGCCGATCAGGATCACCTTGGTGCCGCTGCCGGCACCCAGCTTGAGGGCCCGGATCAACGCATTGGTTTCCGGCGGCGTCAGCTTCTTGTTGTCCTTGGCTTCCTTGGCAAACTTTTCCCCTTCAGCGCCGATGCTGCCGAACTTCACGGTGTAGAACACCATATTGCGTTCTTCAAAGGATTGTTTGGTGGCGGGCTCGCTCAGTTGTTTCTGAAGAGTCGCCAAGGTGGAGTTTCCGGAATCAAGCTCCACAACCACCAGCGGACGGGACTTGCCCATGTCTTGCTTGAGCGGGTTGATATCCTCAGCGGCCAACAGCGGCCCCGTTAAAGCCATCAAGGTAGCCAGGGTCAGCGACCGGATGAGCATGCGCACCTCCTTTGAATTCCATGCAGGGTTCTTGAGTTTCATGTGTGCGACAGTCAAATTCAAGGATGATTCCTACACCGCTTTACGAAAGAGTAGGACAGGACGCCCACGACGCAAGGGCTTGGATGGGGTCAGGCACCATTGTTTCTTCTGATTGCGGAAACATTATGAGACTTCCCACAGAGGCCAATGCCGGGCGAACACCGGTGCCACGATGGGGTCAGCATCCACGTGCGCCAGGCTCTGGGCGAAGCTTGGCGCCAAGGCGGTCAATACCTCACGCGCCTCATCCCAGTGCGAAACCGCGGCCGCCATGATGCCCAGGGCGTTCGGCACATTGCCGGGGGCGAACAACTGTTCGGCAAATTGATCGGCGAACACCACCCAGGCTTGATGCAGATAGCGTCGCGTACCACTGACCAGTTGCGCCTGCAGCGCCTCATCCGCATTACCCAGCCAGCGCTGCGGATAATCGATGATGCCGATCGCCGAATAGCAATTGGCGGTGATGTAGAGCAGGCCGCGCAGGATCTGCGCGCGGTTGCCGGCCAATAGATCCGACGCGGGAAACGCCATGCCCAGGTAGATCAGGATGGCAGCGCTTTCGGTCAGCACCTGCCCATCGGGGGTGACCAGCGTGGGAATCTGCTTGAGTGGGTTGATACGGGCCAAGGCTTCGGTGCCCTCGCCCTCCTGCCAGGAGCTGGCCTCTACCCGGTGCCACGGCACCGCGCAACGTTGCAGGGCAATTTCGATCATGCATGAGCCGGAATCGTCGGTACCGTAGAGCGTATACATGGGCGTTCCCTCTGGTTTATCGCACTAGTCTGGCCTGCAAGTTCGCCTTCACCTGCGGCCACTCCGAGTCGATGATGCTGAAGCGCACCGAGTTGCGCTTGCGCCCGTCCGGCATGATGCGTTCGTGACGCACGATGCCTTCCTGCACCGCGCCCAGACGCAGGATGGCTGCGCGAGAGTTTTCGTTGAGTTCGTCGGTGGTGAATTGCACGCGCACGCAGTCGAGCACATCGAAGGCGTAGCTGAGCAACAACAGCTTGGCCTCGGTATTGATTGCCGATTTCTGAGTGGATTGCGCCAGCCAGGTGTGGCCGATCTCCAGCTTGCGGTTGACCCGATCGATCTTCCAGAAGCGCGTACTGCCCACGACCTCGCCAGTGCTCTTGCGCACGATGGTGAAGGGCATGACCGTACCGGCATGACGCCCGGCCAAGGCGGTCGCCATGTACGCGTCGATGGTGTCCGGGCCGGGGACGTTGGTAACCTTGAGGTTCCACAACTCACCGTCGGCGGCGGCCTGGAGCAAGGCCGCTGTGTGTTCGAGCTGCAAGGGTTGGAGTTCGACGATAGTGCCGGTCAAGGTGATCTGGGTCATGGAGAGCTGCGCCGTCTGCGAGTGGTCGTCAGAGGGCAAGAGTGCAGGCTTGCGCGGCGCTTCGGCAAGTGTTTTAGAACAGGCCCATTTGCCCGCCGACCAGGGTGCCGAAATCGTCGTTGACGAACGGCAGGATCGCATCGGCCACCGGCTGCAATTGCCGTGTGACGTAATGGTCGTAGTCGATCGCCGCCTGCCGCACCTCCAGCGGTTCCGGGCCGTTGAGCGTGATCACATAGCTGATCCAGCCACCGCGTTGGTACTGGCGCGGGCGGCCCAGGCGGTCGTTGTAGTCATCGGCCAGGCGTGCAGCGCGTACATGCGGTGGCACGTTGCGTTCGTAGTCATCCAATTGACGACGCAGGCGCTTGCGGTAGATCAGCAGTTCATCGAACTCACCGCTCAAGGTGCGCCGCACGTAGTCGCGCACGTAGTCCTGATGGGGCTGGCGATGGAAGATGCGCCGGTAGAGTTCCTGCTGGAACTGCCGCGCCAGGGGCGACCAGTCGCTGCGCACGGTTTCCAGGCCCTTGTAGACCATTTCCTCACTGCCATCCTCGCGCACGACCAAGCCCGCGTAGCGCTTTTTGCTGCCCTCCTCCGCGCCGCGAATGGTCGGCATGAGGAAACGGCTGAAGTGCGTTTCGTATTGCAGCTCCAAAGCACTTTGCAGGCCGAATTCGCGCTGTAAATGCTCACGCCACCAAGCGTTGACGTGCTGGACCAGCGCCTGGCCGATGCGGCCGGCATCGGCTTGGGAATGGGCTTTGCCCAGCCAGACAAAGGTGGAATCCGTGTCACCGTAAATCACTTCGTAACCCTGGGCTTCGACCAGCTTGCGCGTCTGGCGCATGATCTGGTGCCCACGCATCGTGATCGACGAAGCCAGCCGCGTATCGAAGAACCGGCAGCCGCTGGAACCGAGCACTCCGTAGAAGGCGTTCATGATGATTTTCAGGGCTTGGGACAACGGAGCGTTGTGTTCGCGCTTGGCCACTTCACGGCCTTCGGAAACACGAGCGACGATGGACGGCAGGCAATGGCGGGTGCGAGAGAACCGCGCACCGCGAAAGCCTTCCACTGACGCACTGTCTTCGGGGTGCTTGAGGCCTTCGATCAAGCCCACCGGGTCGATCAGGAAGCTGCGGATGATCGACGGATAGAGGCTTTTGTAATCCAGCACCAATACCGACTCGTACAGGCCGGGACGCGAGTCCATGACAAACCCGCCGGGGCTGGCCTGGGGTGGTTTGTCGCCCAGGTTCGGCGCGACAAAGCCCTGGCGGTGCATCAGCGGCATGTACAAATGGGTGAAGGCGGCGACGGAGCCGCCGCTACGATCGGCCGGCAACCCAGTGACGCTGGCCCGCTCCAGCAGGAACTTGAGCAAGTCGGTCTTGGCGAAAATCCGTGTGACCAATTCGCAGTCCTTGAGGTTGTAGCGTGCCAGGGCGGGCTTGTCCTCGGCAAACATGCGGTTGATTTCGTCCATGCGCTGATAGGGTGTGGAGATGTCCTTGCCTTCGCCGAGCAGGGTTTGCGCGACGTTTTCCAGGCTGAAGGACTCGAAACTCCAAGTGGCCGAACGCAGTGCCTCGATGCCGTCGATGATCAACCGCCCCGCTGCCGCCGCGAAGTAGTGATTGCGGCTGCCGTGTTCGCGCCACGTCATGGTTTCACCGCCGCGCCCCAGCAACAACGGTACATTGAGACGCTGGGCGTGCTCATGCAGCACGCGCAGGTCGAACTGCACCAGGTTCCAGCCGATGATCGCATCGGGGTCATGGGTGGCAAGCCACAGGTTGAGGCGTTCGAGCAGTTGGGCGCGGGTCTCGCAGTAGTCGAGCTTGAAATCTACCGCAGCGGTTTTGTTGGGTGGGCCGAGCATGTACACCTGACGCTCGCCGCAGCCTTCCAGAGCAATGGAATAGAGATCGCCCTGGGCGGTGGTCTCGATGTCGAGGGACACCAGCTTGAGCGGCGGGCGGTAGTCGGGCGCGGGTTTCATCTGCGCATCGCCCAGCACGCCCATTGCATCAGGCGTGCCACCGAACCACACGGGCGCGGTGATGAAGCGCTCCATCATGTAGCGCTCCGGTGGGCGTACATCGCCTTCGTAGACATCGACACCGGCGGCACGCAGGCGCTTTTCCAAGTCCATCAATTGGCGATGCTGGCGAGTGTAGAGGCCCAGCACCGGACGATGATGAAAGTCGCACAACTGCAACGGGCGCAATTCGATATCACGCTCGCCCTTGAGCAGCCAATCCAGCGGCTTGCGATGGGCCTGAGGAATGAACATCACCGAGGTCTGCACGGGCAGCCGAATACACCGCGGGCCGTGGTCCGTGGCCAGCCAGAAACTGACCTCCGTGCCCGCCGGAGTGTCGCGCCAATGCCGGGTCAGGACAAAACCCTGCTGTAAATCCAACGTACCGCACCTCAGGAATCGCTTTCAGAGCGTGATTCTACTCGGCATTCGTCTCTACACGGCACGTTTACGTGCGATTCAGGCATCGCCGGCGGCAGCCCGCCGCAACCCGTGCGGTTCACGCCCGATGGGCTTGGCTCAGATAAGTCTCTATGTTGTTCATTTGCTCGTCCCAGCCACGGGAGTTCATCTTGAAGGCTTTTTGGCGGCGGGCGGCAGGGATAGCATCAAACCCGGACTCGACAACTCGCAGCAGAATGCCCGGCGCACGGTCCTCAAGGGTGAACTCCACCAGTGTCGGGGACTCCTTGTCGTAGTCGATGTCCTGCTCGACCGCGTAAGGATGCCACCAGAAGGAAAACAGGGTTTGCGGCAGGATGCGTTCGATCCTGGCCTTCCACATCACATGTTCGTAACCAGGGTAAGTAATCGGGGCTTCGATGGTTTCACCCGCAGCGAAGCTCTTGCCTTTGAGGGCGATGCCGAACCAACTGCCAAACTTTTCGGCGTCGGTCAGGGCCTCCCAGATCTGTTTACGTGAAGCGTTGAGCAGGACTTTCCGTTCGATGCGATCTAACACAAGCATAAGTCACCTCCTCCATTGACAGTAGGCGACATTGATCAATGCGCAACCTTGAGTTATGCGCGATGATGGTGCCCCTACCCTCGCCACGGCCGCCGTACTTTATGACTAACCCGTTGAACGGAAGTTGCTTCTGCAAAGCTGTGCGCTATCAAGTGGACAGCCTCGACATGCCTATCAGCCATTGCCACTGTGACAGTTGCCGCAAAACCCATGCAGCTGCGTTCGTCGCCACTGCCGGGGTGATGCGTGAGCACTTTCGCTGGATACAGGGTAAGGAACTGCTGTCGGCGTTTGAATCGTCGCCGGGCAAGCTAAGACATTTCTGCTCACGTTGCGGATCACATCTGATGGCGGAACGCGGGCATCAGCCCCATGTGATCGTGCGAGTGGCGACGCTGGATGATGACCCGGGCGTCAGGCCCACTTCGCATATCTGGACGAGCCACGATGTGCCGTGGCTGGCTCATGAGGGTTTGGAGTGCGTGGCGCGACCAGCCTGATCCTGTCCTGTCCTGGCCCGGCTTAGACGTGCGGGTCGCCCGGGGCTTTGGCCGGCGCGGCATATTGGGGTTTCAAGTGCCCCTCTTGATCGAGTAGCCAGGCGTCCATGATCTGACGTACCACGGGGCCGGCGACTCGGCCACCGGCCTCACCGTTCTCGATCATGACCGAAATGACGATCTCCGGATGTTCCGCCGGGGCAAACCCGACGAACAAGGCGTTGTCGCGATGGCGCTCCAGGGTTTTGTTACGGTCGTAACGTTCGCCTTGTTTGATCGCGACCACCTGCGCCGTACCACTCTTGCCGGCGATGCGGTATTGCGCACCTTGCGCCGCGGCCCGTGCGATACCACGCGGGTCGTGCATCACAAGCTGCATGCCGTGGTTGACCTGTTCCCAATCACGCGGGTCCTTGAGGACTACGTTGGGCATCGGATGTTCATCCACTGGCGGCACACCGTTGATGGTCTTGGCCAGGTGCGGCCGGTTCCACACACCTTTGTTGGCGATCAACGCGGTGGCTTGGGCCAATTGCAGTGGCGTGACTTGCATATAACCCTGGCCGATACCCAGGATCACGGTTTCCCCCGGGAACCAGGGTTGGCGACGTGTGGCGCGCTTCCAGGCTTGAGACGGCATCAGGCCAGCAGACTCTTCGAACATATCCAGGGAGACTTTCTGACCAAGACCGAATTCCGCCAGGTAGTCATGCAACCGATCAATCCCGAGTTTGTGGGCCAGGTCGTAAAAATAGGTGTCGTTGGAACGCATGATTGCCGCGTCCATATCCACCCAGCCGTCGCCACTGTGATTCCAGTTTCGGTATTTGTGGTCAAAGTCGGGCAACTGATAGTAACCAGGGTCGAACACTCGGGTTTGAGCGGTGACGACACCACTGTCGAGACCGGCGATGGCCACTTCCGGCTTGATGGTCGAGCCGGGCGCGTAGAGACCGCGCAACACGCGGTTGAACAGCGGACGGTCGATGGAATCGTGCAGCGCGGCGTATTCCTTGAAGCTGATACCAGTGACGAACAGGTTCGGGTCGAAGCTCGGCTTGCTGACCATGGCGAGCACTTCGCCCGTACGTGGATCAAGTGCCACAACCGAGCCGCGACGGTCGCCCAGGGCCTCTTCGGCGGCCTCCTGGAGTTTGACGTCGAGGCTCAGCACGATGTTTTTGCCGGGGATCGGGTCGGTGTGCTTGAGAACGCGTAATACACGACCCTGGGCGTTTGTCTCGACCTCCTCATAGCCGACATGGCCATGCAGCTCAGACTCATAGAACCGCTCGATGCCGGTCTTGCCGATGGACTGGGTACCGCGGTATTCCACAGAATCGAGGGACTTGGATTCTTTTTCGTTGATGCGGCCGACGTAGCCGATCGAATGAGCGAAATGCGGGCCCAACGGATAGTGCCGCACGAACTGCGGCTCAACGTCCACGCCTGGCAGACGAAATTCGTTGACGGCCAAAACGGCAATCTGTTCTTCAGTCAGTTCATAAAATAGCGTAACGGGCACAAACGGATGGCGCGCTTGTTTCAGCGCCTTGTCGAACACTGCACGGTCTTCGGCGGGTAGGTGCAGCAGATTGACGATGGCATCCAACTCGCCCTTGAGGTCGGTCGTACGCTCACGGGTGATCGTCAGGTTGTAGCTGGGGCGGTTATCAGCTAGCACGACGCCGTTGCGGTCATAGATCAAACCGCGGGTCGGCGTGATCGGCAGTACGTGGACCCGGTTGTTTTCTGAAATCGTGGAGTGGTAGTCGTATTGCACCACTTGCAGAAAATACAGGCGGCCCACCAGAGCACAGGTGATACCAATCACCAGCAGCGCGCAGGCGAACAGACGCTTGTTGACCAAACGGTTTTCTTTTTCGTGATCCTTGATCGGTATCGCTTCAGGCATTTCTACAGCATCTCGTTGAAGAGGGTCGACGCCGCATCCTGCGGATAAAGATCAATCCTTGTGAAAATGTGCTGCACCATACCAAAAATGCAGAAACACTTTGCATCGATTTCCCCAACGGCATGTGTTTTGTCAGGTGAACACGGACTTTGGCTCTAGAAAGGCTTCAAGCCATAGGGGACATGTTTGCGACCGATGCCCGATAGGTTAGGCGCGCGGGGCTCGTGGGATGAGTAATTGCGCTGACACACGCGGCTCAAGACAATTGGCTTGAACCCACTGGGCGCCGCGCCGCAGCCAGCTTGCCACTTTTCGACCGCCCAAAACAAAACCCCATCTGCTTTCGCAAATGGGGTTTCGGAATTTAATCTTGACGATGACCTACTCTCACATGGGGAA
>NZ_JBNPJU010000058.1:0-106890 GCF_050312575.1 Pseudomonas sp. R11F
GTCAGGTTCAGAAACCGTGACTGACACACCGCCATCGGGAGCAAGCCCCCTCCCACAGTGACAGCGTTAAGCTTTAACTGACTGGTGTTAGGGCAAGCCCTCTCCCACTATTTGATCGGTATCGGTCAGTCAGATCGCGGCGAAACGCTTGTCCAGGTAATCGATGATCACCTTGGAGTCATACATCCAGGTGGTCTCGCCGTTTTCTTCAATGCGCAGGCACGGCACTTTGATCTTGCCCCCTTGTTCCAGCAAGGTCTGGCGGTCGTGCTCGTTATTCTTCGCGTCCTTCAACGCCACCGGCACATTCAGGCGGTGCAGGGTGCGACGGGTCTTCACGCAGAACGGGCAGGCATGGAACTGATACAGGGTCAGGTCCTTGGCGGCGGCGTTGACCTTGGCCTGTTGTTCGGCAGGGCGCTGCTTTTTGCGCGGACGGGTAAGCAAGTCACCCGCGATGATGACGTGGCCGAGGCCCACTCGAAGTGCTTTGACGAACATGGCTGAAACCTCTTGCCCGATACAGAAGGGGCCGCAGCTTACCTGAATTTCGCGGGCGAAAAAAAACCGGCGATGAATGCCGGTTTTTTCTTACCCAACCTGTTATTTAATCAGGCTGAGGAATTCGCTGCGGGTGGCCGCGTTTTCGCGGAATTCACCGAGCATCACCGAAGTGATCATCGAGGAATTCTGTTTCTCCACACCGCGCATCATCATGCACATGTGCTTGGCCTCGATCACCACCGCCACGCCAAGGGCGCCTGTGACTTGCAACACGGCATCGGCGATCTGGCGGCTGAGGTTTTCCTGGATCTGCAGGCGACGCGCATACATGTCGACAATCCGCGCGACCTTCGACAGGCCCAGCACTTTGCCGCTCGGGATGTAGGCAACATGGGCCTTGCCGATAAACGGCAACAGGTGGTGTTCGCACAGCGAGTACAACTCGATGTCCTTGACCAGCACCATTTCGCTGTTGTCAGAGCTGAACAAGGCACCGTTGGTGACTTCTTCCAGGGTCTGTTCATAGCCGCGGCAAAGGTACTGCATCGCCTTGGCGGCACGCTTTGGCGTGTCGAGCAGGCCCTCGCGGGAAACGTCCTCGCCGAGCTGGCCGAGGATCGCGGTGTAATTCTGTTCCAATGTCACAGAGCTTTATTCCGTATGGGTTCTAGAAGGGTACGGTTTCTGCCTGTACCAAAAATGTTTACCAATCAAGCGTTGGTTCATACCTGCCATTGGGCACATGGTAGCGTAAGTGTGGCGGCAGTTGTATTGCCCTTCAATGCGACGAGCGTCGCGTGCAGGGTTTGTCGGTCCGAAAACCCCTTCTGCATGCGTCCGGATGCCCGTTTTTCGGTGCGGTAGCGTGACGCACCTGCTGCTCGTGACCAGCCAGTTTGCAGTTGAAAAAAAGCCCGCAATCGCGGGCTTTTCAGATGACTCAGGGCTTATTTGAAAAGGCCGCCGATGGCATTGATCGCATCGGCGGCCTTATTCACGTTTTGCTGTCGCTGTGGGTCGGTGTTCACTTGGGCTTGGGCGTTATAGCCGGTATTGCTGCAGGTTTTGTTTGTCTGCGTCAGCGCGGCTTGAAATGCGCTGGCGCGCAACGTATCGCCCTTGGCATTCGCCGCGTTGAGGTTCGCCTGCAGGTCGCGGATCTGTTGTTGGCAGGAGGCGACATTGGCGTTGTTGGTGTTGCTGTTGGTGTTTGCTCCACCCAGAGCAGACGAGAGCGCGCCCGTCAGTGCGGTCAAGTCAGCGGCATGGATGGGGAGGCAGATCAGACTCAGCAGTGCTGCGGATGGAGCGAGCTTGGAAAGACGCATGGCAAACCTCAATGTTTAATCGTCCGCACAAGCCTGGGCACCGAGCGGGTGCAGGACGATATCCATAAGGTGAGCGCTCGGTTGGAGCGAAATACTATTTGGTCAATTTTTGAGCTTCAACATTCGATTTTCGTAAATGTGCGGCCTTTCACGTTATCCGGCCGCTATGAAAAACGAACAACTCAGGGTTTTCGCCTTATCCGGTTACTCGTCGCGCCCTTCCATCATGGTGCGCTTGAGCATCACATACACCGCGCCGGCGCCGCCGTGGCGGGCCTGGCATGAGGTAAAACCGAGTACTTGGGGGTGCTGGCGCAACCAGGTGTTGACGTGGCTCTTGATCATCGGACGCTTGCCGTCGAGCCGCACCGCCTTGCCGTGGGTGACGCGCACGCAACGGATTTCGAATTTCGTTGCTTCGGCCAGGAAGGCCCAGAGGGTTTCGCGAGCTTTTTCGACGTTCATGCCGTGCAGGTCAAGGCTGCCTTCGAACGGGATCTGCCCGACCTTGAGCTTGCGCATCTGGCTTTCCTGCACGCCGTCGCGGGCCCACATCAACTCGTCTTCGGGGCCGACATCGATCACGAACTGGTCAGACAGACCGTCGACGGTAGTGGCATCGGTGCGCACGGTCGCGGCCTGGCGCAACTTGGCAATCTGCGCCCGGTCGGTCTTGGGTTTGCCGGTGTCGGCGCGGTCGTGCTTGATCGGCTTGACGCCGCGCAGCTCGTTTTTGAACAGGGAAAAATCGTCGTCTTGCATGTCGGCCTCCGCGAAGGGCGGGCAGTTTACCTAAATCGCGGCGGCCAGGGCGCAGGAAACGCTATCCAAGCGCCATCAGTCGTGCTTTTTCATCAGGTGTGCAGCGATGTTCAGAGACAAGGGTTGGCGCATCCGTCGACGGCTGCGACGCCACAACCACACGCCCAACCACAGCACCAACAGGCCGGTGACCAACAAGATGGCCGAACCGCCAGGGCTGGTATTCAGCTCACCCAGGGCGGGTGAGTGCCCCGACAAACCGGCACCACCAGCGCCGGCCAACAGCAGACCTACTATCGCCAACAGCGCGGCAAAGCCGGCGACCAGGCGCAGACGCCAGTTGCTCGGGCCCTTGGGGCGCAAGCGACGAGCATCAAAACCATCGGATATCTTCATTCCGACCTTTCCTCCAGGGTATCGGCCCTTCGACCGGAAGATACACAACTTGTTCCTGGGAGAGAGGTAAATGCGCCAAATGAGAGGGCATTGCGGATGAGCGGGGCGATTAATACGCCACGCCGCTCATCAGATGTCGATCAGATCAGATCTTTGGTCAACGCCAAGGTCGCAAAGTTGTCGGCCATGATGGCCATTTCGGTCTGTTGCACGTGCTCGGCACTCAGGACGCCACCTTTGTAAGGCAGGTCGCGGGTGGCGCAGGCGTCTTCCACCAGGGTGCAGCGAAAGCCCAGGTTCTTGGCGGCGCGCACGGTGGTGCTGACGCTGGAGTGGCTCATGAAACCGCAGACGATCAAGTCCAGGGAGCCGAGGTCCTGCAGGTGTTTCTCCAGGCCGGTCCCGTGGAAGGCGCTGGGCAACAGCTTGCCGATAACGGTTTCGTCACCGAGCGGTTCCAGGCCCGGAATGAATTCGCCGCGCTCGCCTTGCGGGTCAAAGAGGCCGCCGACGGTACCCAGGTGGCGCACATGCACGATCGGGCGCCCGGCGTTGCGGGCTGATGACACCAGTTGCTTGATATGACTGACGGCTGCATCCATGCCGGAGAGGGCAAGCGGACCGCTGAGGTATTCCTTTTGGGCGTCGATGATCACGAGGGTCGCATGATTCAGGTTGGCTGCTGCATAACCACGACCGCTGAGTTGAAACATCGTCTTTGGAACGGACATTCTGGGGCTCCTGTGAGGGGGGCTTTTGTGACATTGTCCACTGGCTGAGCGGTTCTGTGAATCGCTACCATCGTAAGGTACGCCGTTGTTGACGTGCAGCGATGTCAAGAGGGTGGCTTGTTGAGTCCAATGATGGCAAATGGGATGAAATCCGACGGGTGGTGAGGTGTTTTCGTACATCGAAGGGACAGGCGAAGGCTGTTAGAATCGCCAGTCGTTTTTTCCAGGAGTCTGCCCCGTGATTACATCCCGCCTGCGCACTTTGCGCGACCATATCCGTTGGGCTGTCAGCCGTTTCCATGGGGAAGATCTGTTTTTCGGCCATGGCACCGACAATGCCTGGGACGAAGCCCGGCAATTGGTGCTCGGCGCTTTGCACCTGCCCTGGGAAATTGCCGACAGCTACCTGGACTGCAACCTCGAAGAAGAGGAAATCTCCCATGTGCAGCGTTTGTTGCATCGCCGCATCCACGAGCGTCTACCCACGGCTTACCTGCTGAAAGAGGCTTGGTTCTGTGGCCTGTCGTTTATTGTCGACGAGCGCGTGTTGATCCCGCGCTCGCCGATCGGCGAACTGATCGAAAACCGCTTCGAACCCTGGTTGGCCCAGCCACCGGCGCGCATTCTCGACCTGTGTACGGGCTCCGGCTGCATTGGTATTGCTTGTGCTTATGAATTCCAGGAGGCCGAGGTGGTGCTGGCCGACTTGTCTTTTGAGGCATTGGAAGTCGCCAACCAGAACATCGAGCGCCATGGCGTCGATGAGCGTGTCTACACCGTGCAAGGGGATGGCTTTGACGGCCTGCCGGGTCAGCGGTTCGACCTGATCGTGTCCAACCCACCGTATGTGGATGCTGAAGATTTTGCCGACATGCCGGAGGAATACCAGCACGAGCCGGAGCTGGGCCTGGCTTGCGGTGATGATGGCTTGAACCTGGTGCGGCGCATGCTGGCCGAGGCGGCGGACCACTTGACCGAGAAGGGCTTGCTGATCGTCGAGGTCGGCAACAGCCAGGTGCACGTCGAGGCGTTGTACCCGGAAGTGGACTTCGCCTGGCTGGATTTCCAGCGCGGTGGCCACGGCGTATTCATGCTCACGGCAGAACAGTGCCGGGCGCATCAGGCAGTGTTTGCTGCCAGGGTCTAAGCCGGTCAGTGTGAACCCGATCAATGTGGGAGGGGGAAAGCCCCCTCCCACTGTTTATTGCATTTCATCCCGCTGTCAGCGGTGCGTGGCAATCCAGATCAGCAAGCCCGCCTGAAACACGGTAAACGCAACCAGACAAGTGATGGTGAAGCGCAACCCGCTGTCCTCACGCTTGAACTTGGTGACCTTCTCCTCTTCCTTGCGCAACTTCACTTCATGCTCGGCCAGGTTGTGCTCGGCCTGTTGCAGCATCTGTGCGGCCTCGAGAATCTCCACGAACTGCACCTTCTCGGTGTTCCAGCTGTCGAGCACTTCGCTGACTTTGCCCGGCTGCACGTTACCTTTGAGGTGCTGTACGTCGGCATAGGCCACGTCAAAACCCTGGATGCGCAGGAAATGATCACGGCGCAGGCGCGTGGCTTCATTCAGGGCGTCTTTGTTGGCCAGGTCCACGCCGTCGACGCGGTAGTGTGACCACTTCTTTTTGGCCCATGCCGCGCCCTGGGCGACCAGGAAACGGCCGAGGCCACGGTTGGCCGGTTCGATTTCCAGGCTGTTGCCCGGGCCGAAGTGCACGCGGTGGGTATCGTGATCGACCCAGATATCCAGGTGGTTCTGCTCACGGCGCACGCGTTGCGCCGGCAACTGGATGACCATGCGCAACAGGCTGCGATGTTTGTCGTGGCGCTCGGCATAACCGAACTGCACAAAGCGCAAGGGCCGTGCGCCGGTCGCGCGGTCCGTGGTCAGCGGCGCCAGGCGCAGCATCTTGAAATGTTCGGCCTGTACGTCCGCCCACGGCAGCGCCGCCGCCTCGACGGCCTCGGTTTTTTCAGCCGGGGTGTCGGCGGTAGGTTCTGGTGTAGCTTCGGTGGTTGTCATGCGGTGCGATCCTGTCCAAGCCTTGCGAGTCGGCAGTCTTTTTACTGTCGACTCTGGGCTTATCGGCCGCGTTCTTCAGGACTGGAGGCAAATAGTCGCTTAACGGGGCCCAAGTCCGTCGATAAAGCGCACGATGCGCTGGCCCAGCTCGGCCGCGAGGGGCAGTTGCGGGTCGTTGTAGGACTCCAGTTGTTCCTTCACATCCTTGGGGATGATGCGCATCACGTGGTTCATCCCCTCGATTACCGTGAGTTGCGCGTCCGGCTTGGCTTTTTTCAACAGTTGGGCATCGGCGACGCCGACCTGAATGTCGTGGGTGCCCTGGATGATCAGCGCCGGCATCTTCAATCTGGCGAACGCGGCCGAAGGATCGGCGCGGAACAGGCTGATCAGGTAAGGCTGCACGCTGGGTCGGAAAATACCTTCCAGCGGGCGAGGCACATCGGCATCCACTTGACCGGCCTTGAGGTGATCGAGGATCTCATTACTGCGCAGCAGCAGGGCCGGAGGTAGATGGTTGGCCAGTTGCTGGCGAATCACCTGGTCGACCGGCCGGGCGCTGCCGGAGAGGGAAATGACGCCCGCCGGGTCAAGTTGCGGCGCGGCGAGGGCGGCTACCAGTGCACCTTCGCTATGGCCCAGCACGATCAGCGGGCCCAGGCGGGTGTCGTGCTTGAGCAGCTTGCCCCAGGCCACGGCGTCGGCCACATAGGCGTCGAGGGTCAGGTTGCGCTCGTCCGGGGTTGCGGCGAGGCTGGCGGCCACCCCGCGCTTGTCGTAGCGCACGCTGGCAATGTTATTGCGGGCCAGCACCCAGGCCAGGCGCTTGAGGCTGTCGTTGCGTGCGCCGTCGGCGCTGTTGCCGTTGCGGTCAGTGGGGCCGGAGCCGGCGATGATCAGTACCACCGGCACCGGCTTGTCGGATTTGGGCAGCAGGAGCGAACCGAATAACTCGCCGCTGCCGGTGTCCAGGCTGATAGGCCGTTGCAGCACGACAGGGGAGGCGGCGAAGCCAAGGCTGGAAAACAGGGTGAGGGTCAAAAGCAAAACTCGTAGCATCATCGCGCCATTATCAGGAAGGTGCCGGTTGGACCAACGTCTACCGGTAAGGTTTCGAGGATGAACTAGTCCGATAGCCTGCGTATACTGGCCGCCTTAAGTTATTACGGTTGACTTGATTCAACTGATTTCACGGAGCGCCCTGCATGTCCGGCAATACCTTCGGCAAGCTGTTCACTGTCACCACCGCGGGCGAAAGCCATGGTCCGGCGTTGGTCGCCATTGTCGACGGCTGCCCGCCTGGCCTCGAGCTGTCCCTGGAGGACTTGCAGCGTGACCTGGACCGTCGCAAGCCCGGCACCAGCCGTCACACCACCCAGCGTCAAGAGCCCGACGAAGTCGAAATCCTTTCCGGCGTCTTCGAAGGCCGCACCACCGGTTGCGCCATCGGCCTGTTGATCCGCAACACCGACCAGAAGTCCAAGGACTACTCGGCGATCAAGGATCTGTTCCGCCCGGCCCACGCCGACTACACCTACCATCACAAATACGGCGAACGCGACTACCGCGGCGGTGGCCGCAGCTCGGCCCGCGAAACCGCAATGCGCGTGGCGGCCGGTGCCATCGCCAAGAAATACCTGGCCACCCAGGGCATCGTCATCCGTGGCTACATGAGCCAACTGGGCCCGATCGAAATCCCGTTCAAGACCTGGGACAGCGTTGAAGACAACGCCTTCTTCAGCCCCGACCCGGACAAGGTGCCGGAACTGGAAGCCTACATGGACCAGTTGCGCCGCGATCAGGACTCCGTCGGCGCCCGGATCACCGTGGTCGCCGAGGGCGTCAAGCCGGGCCTGGGCGAGCCGATCTTCGACCGCCTGGACGCCGAGCTGGCCCACGCCCTGATGAGCATCAACGCGGTGAAGGGCGTGGAAATCGGCGCCGGTTTCGCCTGCGTATCCCAGCGCGGCACCGAGCATCGTGATGAACTGACGCCGCAAGGTTTCCTGAGCAACAACGCAGGCGGCATCCTCGGCGGTATTTCTTCCGGCCAGCCGATTGTTGCGCACCTGGCGCTCAAGGCCACATCGAGCATCACCACGCCTGGCCGTTCGATCGACGTGCACGGCAACCCGGTGGACGTGATCACCAAGGGCCGTCATGACCCGTGCGTGGGCATCCGCGCCACACCGATCGCCGAGGCGATGATGGCCATCGTGCTGATGGACCACCTGCTGCGCAATCGTGGGCAGAACGCCGATGTACAGGTGAGTACCCCGGTGCTGGGCCAGCTGTGACGTCCAGTGCTGTTGAGCGAGCTTCCTGTGGCGAGCGAGCTTGCTCGCGCTGGGCCGCGAAGCAGCCCTACGCATGAGTCCCGTCCTCCCATACTGGCGCCTCTCCAGCTTCTACCTGTTCTATTTCGCCCTGCTTGGGGCGACGGCGCCATTCCTGGCGTTGTACTTCGATCACCTGGGGTTCCCCAGCGCACGGATCGGCGAATTGGTGGCCATCCCCATGTTGATGCGCTGCGTGGCGCCGAACCTGTGGGGCTGGCTCGGCGACTACAGTGGCCGGCGGCTGGCCATCGTGCGGTTTGGCGCGGTGTGCACCCTGGCGAGCTTTTCACTGATATTCGTCAGCAAGACCTACGCCTGGCTGGCCATGGTGATGGCGCTGCATGCGTTCTTCTGGCACGCGGTACTGCCGCAGTTTGAAGTGATCACCCTGGCCCACCTGCAAAAACAGACCTCGCGTTACAGTCAGATCCGCCTGTGGGGCTCCATCGGCTTCATCTTGACCGTGGTCATCATGGGGCGCCTGTTCGACTGGCTGAGCCTGGATATTTACCCGGTGGTGGTCGTGGTGATCATGGCCGGCATCATCGGCGCCAGCCTGTGGGTGCCCAACGCGCAGCCAGCCGCCCAGGGCAACCGCCTGGCCGGTGACGGGTTTCTCAGGCAATTGCGCAGTCCCGGGGTGCTGGCGTTTTATCTCTGCGTGGCCTTGATGCAAATGAGCCACGGGCCGTATTACACCTTCCTCACGCTGCACCTTGAACACTTGGGCTACAGCCGAGGTGTGATCGGCCTGCTGTGGGCGATGGGGGTGGTCGCCGAAGTACTGATGTTCCTGGCCATGAGCCGCATCCTCGCGCGCTTTTCGGTACGCCGGGTGCTGCTGGCCAGTTTCCTGTTGGCAGCGCTGCGCTGGTTGCTGCTGGGGACGCTGGCTGAGTTTTTCTGGGTTCTGTTGCTGGCGCAAGTGATGCATGCCGCCACGTTCGGCAGTTTTCATGCCGCGGCGATTGCCTTTGTGCAACGCAGCTTCGGCGACCGCCAGCAAGGCCAGGGCCAGGCGCTGTACGCAGCCTTGGCCGGCACGGGCGGGGCGGTCGGCGCGCTGTATTCCGGTTATAGCTGGAATCTGTTGGGGCCGACCTTCACCTTTAGTATTGCCAGCGTCGCGGCCCTGGCCGCTGCCGTTATCATGGGCCTTCGATTGCAAGAGCCGAACCAAGGAAGCGTGCAATGAGTTATGTAGCCGTCTACCCCGTCGCCACACCCGATACCCCGAACAAGGTGCTGACCCACTTTGACGATATCCGCTCGACCCTGGCTGAACACGGCGTGAGGTTCGAGCGCTGGCAACCTGGCGTCATTGAAAAGGGCGCCAGCGAAACGGCCATGATCGCGGCCTATCAGCCCCAGATCGACACCCTGGGCTATACGGGCGTAGAGGTGGTCAGCGTGACCCGTGACCACCCACAGAAGGATGAGTTGCGCGCCCAGTTCCTTGACGAGCGCCGTTACAGAGAAGATGAAGCGCGTTTCTTCATTGCGGGCCAAGGCCTGTTCAGCCTGCACATTGGCGACTACGTGTACGGTGTGCGCTGTGAAAAAAATGACCTGCTGGTGGTCCCCGCCGGCGTGCCCCATTGGTTCGACATGGGGGACAACCCGCACTGTGTGACGCTGCGCTTGTTCAACACGGTTGAAGGGCAAGTGCCTGATTTTACCGGTGACACCCTTGCGCGTCTTTTTCCAGGGCTGGATGACTAACCACCAGTATTTGAATGTTCAACCCCGGTAAGTTTGAAATTGCTGTGGGAACAAGCTTAATTACTTGTAAGGTTTGGCTGTTTATTTTGTGTTCTGCGCTTTCATTCCATTCGTTATGTAACTCTCTCCGGATTCGATGTTTATGTCGCCTGTCAATGGGAGGAATCCGAAGGGTGACAGGGATTCTGTAAACGAAAGGAGAGAGCAATGAGTGGCCCCGTCAAGTCAGGTCACCCGCTGGTCAGCCTGCCGACGGCGATCAGAAAGCGCATGAGTTTGTCCGGCAAACCTTTGACCCCAGCGGAACTGGAGATCCTGCGCTGGGCCTCGGAGGGCAAGACGGTCTGGGAGATCAGCCAGATCCGCGCCACTTCCGAAGCGACGGTGAAATTCCACCTGCGCAACATCTATGGCAAGTTGGACGTGACCAACCGGGTACAGGCGATGAACGAAGCCGCCCGCCAGGGCTTATGCTGACGCACAGCAAAAAGGGCCGCGACGCTGGATGGCGTCGCGGCCCTTTTTTATACGTGGGGTTTATGCCGAATGGTAAGTCGGCAGGGCAAAGCGGTTCTGGCTTTGCAGCATCGAAATCTGCGGCAGCTCACTGGCTTGTTCGGCCAGGTCACGGCGAATAGCGCTGATCACCCAGGTCAGTTGATCGGCGGTGTGCAGCTGCTGATAGGAAATCGAACGCTTGACCTGTTTGCCTTCGCTGTTGCGCAGGGTCAACAGGATACCGCCATCGGGACGCGGCTGAGTGGTGACTTCGTATTGGGAGAATACAGAGGCGAATTTGTCTTGGATCAGGCTCATGTCTATCAGCTCCGTTGGCTCAAGTGGGCAAGCATGGAGTGATAGGTGCAGTGATTGTGCCAGTATTGCGATGATTAAAAAGTCTTTATAAATCAATGATTTATAAAATTTATAGATTTTCGGTTTCGTGCAATTTGCATGAATGGCCATCGTGCATCCTGCATTTTGCGTTATCGAGGCCGAACATTTCGTACTGCGCTTACGGTTAATGACTGCTGGCTCGCCGCAAAATTCCGTTTTTGTGTCTTGCCTGGCCGGGATACAAAACTTTTCAAATCCTGCGTGTACACCCACAGAATCGCTGGCGTATTTTCCTGCAAGACGTTTGGGCTCCTGCCTACAGGAGCAGCGTTGTTGTGGGTCAGACCAAGAATAAGAAAAAGGACGTCCGCCATGAGCCATCAGCAAGACGACATGATCACCTGGGGCATGATGCTGCGTAAGGTGCCTGCCATTGTTCGAGCCCTGCCACGGGTGGTGCGGGGCATGCGTGCGGCGAATGTCACTGACCCCCGAAAGCCTTGCGGGCTCGGTTGGCATTTCGAACAGGCGGTGCTGCGCAATCCACACGGCGCCGCACTGTTGTACGGCGACAGTGTGCTCAGTTACAGCGAAACCAACCGGCGCGCCAACCGTATTGCGCACCACCTGCGCGCCCAGGGCGTCGCCAAGGGTGATGTGGTTGCCGTGTTTATCGAAAACCGTCCCGAATTGCTCCTGACCGTGCTGGCCGTGGCCAAGCTGGGCGGGGTTTGCGCCATGCTCAATACGTCCCAAACCCAGGCGACGCTGGTGCACAGCCTGAACCTGGTAAGCCCGGTGGCGATCGTCGTGGGCGCAGAGTTGGTGGCCGCTCACACGGCGGTGCGTGATCAGGTAGCGATCGAAGCGGCCAGGACCTGGTTTGTCGCGGATCAAGCCACGAGCGCGGTACCGGATGGCTATGTTGACCTGATGGCCGCCAGCGTCGGCTGTTCGGTGGACAACCCCGACAGCACCGGGCACATCTTCTGCAACGATCCCTGCTTCTATATCTACACCTCCGGGACCACCGGTTTACCCAAGGCCGGGATCATGAAACACGGGCGCTGGACCAAAACCGCCGTCAGCTTCGGCAGCATTGCCCTGGACATGGGCACGGACGACGTCCTGTATTGCACCTTGCCGCTGTATCACGGCACCGGCTTGTGTGTGTGCTGGGGTTCGGCGATCGTCGGGGCGTCGGGGTTCGCCATTCGCCGCAAATTCAGCGCCAGCCAGTTCTGGGACGATGCGCGCAAATTCAACGCGACCACCCTGGGCTATGTCGGTGAGCTGTGCCGTTACCTGCTCGACCAGCCGCCCAGCGCGCAAGACCGCGACAATCGGGTGACCAAGATGGTTGGCAACGGTTTGCGTCCGGGGGTGTGGGCGCAGTTCAAGCAACGCTACGGGGTTGAGCACGTCTGTGAACTGTATGCCGCCAGTGATGGCAACATCGGCTTCACCAATGTCTTGAATTTCGACAATACCATCGGTTTTTGCCTGCAGCACTGGGCGCTGGTGGACTACGCCCACGACTCGGGCGAGCCGCTGCGTGGCCACGATGGCTTGATGCGCAAGGTGCAAACGGGCGGGCAGGGGTTGCTGCTGGCCAGGATCGATGAAAAGTCGCCCTTCGACGGCTACACCGATCCGGAGAAAAACCGCAAGGTGGTGCTCACCGACGTGTTCGAGAAGGGTGACCGCTATTTCAACACGGGTGACTTGTTGCGCAGTATCGGCTTCGGCCATGCGCAATTCGTCGACCGCCTCGGCGATACCTATCGCTGGAAGGGCGAAAATGTGTCGACCACCGAAGTGGAGAACGTGCTGCTGCAGCACCCGCAGATCGCCGAAGTGGTGGCCTACGGCGTCGAGATCGAAAACACCAATGGCCGTGCGGGCATGGTCGCGATCACGCCCAGCGAGTCCTTGGCGTCATTGGATATGCGTGAGTTGCTGCAATTCGCCCACGGCCAGTTGCCACACTATGCAGTACCGTTGTTCCTGCGGATCAAGGTGCAGATGGAAACCACCGGCACTTTCAAATACCAGAAGGTCAAGCTCAAGGAAGAGGCCTTCGACCCTGGCAAGTCGGGCAATGATCCTGTCTACGCGTGGCTGCCGGGTTCGGACTGCTACGTGCCGATGACCGGGCAATTGCTGGCGCAGATTCAGGGTGGCCAGTTCCGCTATTGATTCTGCCTATGAGGGCTTTTGACAAAAAAGCCATGACCGTGAGGAACTCAGCCGCCACACTGGCACCCTATACAGCACCCCTTATGGAGCCCTCGCATGTCAGACCACGCCAAACAAATGACCGAAGACGAAGCCGCCGAATTTGCCGAACAGGTCTTCGATGTGGCCCGCAAAGGCGATGCCGCCATGCTCGCGGCGTTGCTGGCGAAAGGCTTGCCGGCCAACTTTCGCAACCATAACGGCGACACGTTGCTGATGCTCGCGGCCTACCATGGTCATGCCGAGGCGGTTAAGGTGCTGCTGGAATTCAAGGCTGACCCGCAGATCGCCAATGACAAGAACCAACTGCCGATCGCCGGCGCAGCGTTCAAGGGCAACCTGCCGGTGGTCAAGGCGCTGATCGAAGGCGGCACGCCAGTGGATGCCGCGTCCTCGGACGGCCGCACGGCGTTGATGATGGCGGCGATGTTCAATCGCGTTGAAATGGTCGATTACCTGCTCGGCCAGGGCGCTGACCCCAAGGCGGTCGATGCCCAGGGCGCGACCGCGCTGGCGGCGGCGCAGACCATGGGGGCGGTGGATACGGCGGCGCAGTTGCAGAAACTGGTGTAGGCTACGCGCCCTCGAAAACCCGCCCGCCACAGGATCCGCCCATGAAAACCGCCCTCGTCGAACTCATCAGCAAAATCAGCGCCGGCGTCATGGGCGAGGACGAAGTGGCGCGCATCGCCAACGAGGCGGCCCAGGCCTACGCCGACCCTGTGGCTTTTCTGGCCGCCAACCCGGATATCAACTACGACGATACGTTTCCTATCCCGTTGGGTGAGTGGGTGGTGGTCGGCAGCCTGCCGGAGACTGCACTGTTCCAGGCCGACACCTACGGCGACCTGTTTGCGCAGATCGTTGCCTCGTTCGGTCCGGGCGTGCCGTTCAACCTCAAACCCAAGCAACTGGCCAAGACCGACGATCTCACCGCGCTGAACCGCATTCAGATCCAGATGAGTGCCCTCAGCCAGGAAGAGGGCGGTTACGTGCTGATGAATTTCAGCCAATTGCTCGATGACGAAATCCAGGCGGTGCTGGTGTACGGCAACGACCTGCCACGGGTGCTGGAACTGTGCGCGCAAGTGGGGATCAAGGCCGAGCCGTCCCTGGAAGCCCTGCGCGTTGCCGTACACGTCTGAAATAAAACGGAACCCCTGCCAGGGCTGACTATCCTACAAGTGCATGCCCTCACTTAGGAGCGACACCATGGGTTCCACTTTTAATGGCCTGATCGGCCTGATCATTCTGGCGCTGGATATCTGGGCGATCATCAACGTGTTCAAAAGCGGCGCGAGCACGGGCGCCAAAGTGTTGTGGATCTTGTTGATCCTGTTGCTGCCGGTATTGGGCCTGATCATCTGGGCAATTGCCGGGCCGCGCGGCAACGTGCGGATCTGACAAGTCACTCCATTGGAGTGGCCACAGTCCATATATGGCTACAGTGAATAATGTGGGAGGGGGCTTGCTCCCGATGGCGGTGTTTCAGTTAACACATTCGTTGACTGTTACACCGCCATCGGGAGCAAGCCCCCTTTTGCTTTCCCAGTAGTTGGGAAATTTGTGTGTCGAAATATTCGGTGCACGAAATTTTCACATCTCATCCAAGACAATTCGCCGGCTTCATTTCCCATCCAAAGGCTCTATTTCGAGTGCCATTCACGGTGGGGCAGTGGTGCGCGTTCAGTAATTAATAGCCTTGCCGCCGTTGATCGGGCACCATTCGCGCCACTGCATTACTTCGAAACTTAAACTTCCAATGGGTCCTGAAACGACATGGCAAACCCGGACGCCCTGAATCAGCAGCGAGCTTCAAATCGCCTGCTGCAACCGACCGTCAAATCCCATCTGGCGTACACACTGCTTTGCGCACTGGTCATGATGGTGATGTTCTCCCTGCTGCGCCTGGCGCTGCTGGTCTACAACCGTGAGATGATCCTCGATACGCCGGCCTCGACCTTCCTCGAAGCGTTCGCCAACGGTACGCGCTTCGACATCCGCTTTGTGATGTATGCGCTGGTGCCGCTGCTGCTGGCGTTGTTCAGCGTGCGAGCCATGGCGGCGCGGGGGTTCTTCCGTTTGTGGCTGACCGTCGCGTCCAGCATTGCCCTGTTCCTGGGCCTGATGGAAATGGACTTCTATCGCGAATTCCACCAGCGCCTCAACGGCCTGGTCTTCCAATACGTGAAGGAAGACCCGAAAACCGTGATGAGCATGCTCTGGTACGGTTTCCCGGTGGTGCGTTACCTGCTGGCCTGGGCCGTGGGTACGCTGATCCTGAGCATGGCCTTTAAAGGTGCCGACCGCGCAACGCGCCCCCGTGGCCCGTTCAGCGGCGGCAGCATCGGCACGCGCCAGGTGGCGCCGTGGTACACCCGCATTGCGGTGTTCGTGGTCTGCCTGTTGATTGCTACCGTCGCCATTCGCGGCACCCTGCGCCAGGGCCCGCCGCTGCGTTGGGGGGATGTCTACACCACCGACTCGAATTTCGCCAACCAGCTGGGTTTGAACGGCACCCTGTCGCTGATTGCCGCCGCCAAGGCGCGTTTCTCCGAAGAGCGTACCAACATCTGGAAGGCCACCCTGGACCAGCCGCTGGCGACCCGGACCGTGCGCGACATGTTGCTGCTGCCGGCCCATGAGAAGCTGGTAGACACCGCCAGCGCCGCCGTGCGCCGTGACTTCACGCCACCGGCCGAGAAGACCCTGCCGATCAAGAACGTCGTGGTGATCCTGATGGAGAGCTTTGCCGGTCACTCGGTAGGCGCCTTGGGTCGTCCGGGCAATATCACGCCGTACTTCGACAAACTGTCCAAGGAAGGCTTGCTGTTCGATCGCTTCTTCTCTAACGGCACCCACACCCACCAGGGTATGTTCGCCACCATGGCCTGCTTCCCGAACCTGCCGGGTTTCGAATACCTGATGCAGACACCCGAAGGCAGCCACAAGCTATCGGGCCTGCCGCAGTTGCTCAGTGCCCGCAAGTTTGACGACGTGTATGTCTACAACGGCGATTTCGCCTGGGACAACCAGTCGGGCTTCTTCAGCAACCAGGGCATGACCAACTTCATCGGGCGTAACGACTTCGTCAACCCGGTGTTCTCCGACCCGACCTGGGGCGTGTCCGACCAGGACATGTTCAACCGTGGCCTGGAAGAGTTGAAAGCCCGCGAAGGCGGCAAGCCGTTCTACGCACTGCTGCAAACCCTGTCCAACCACACGCCGTACGCGTTGCCGACGCCATTGCCGGTAGAGAAAGTCACCGACCGTGGCAGCCTCAACGAGCATTTGACCGCCATGCGTTACTCCGACTGGGCCTTGGGCCAGTTCTTTGAAAAAGCCCGTAAAGAGCCGTACTTCAAGGAAACCCTGTTCGTAGTCGTGGGCGACCACGGTTTTGGTAACGAACAGCAGATCACCGAGATGGACCTGGGCCGCTTCAACGTGCCGATGCTGATGATTGCACCGGGCATGCAGGAGAAGTTCGGCGTGCGTGACCACACCGTGGGCACCCAGATCGACATCGTGCCGACCATCATGGGCCGCCTCGGCGGTGACACCCTGCACCAGTGCTGGGGCCGTGACTTGCTGAACCTGCCGGAAGGCGACAAAGGCTTCGGCGTGATCAAGCCATCGGGCAGCGACCAGACCGTGGCCTTGCTCACCGACGACCGAGTGCTGGTATTGCCTAAGGAAATGCCACCGAAGCTGTGGCAATACGAGTTGGGCGAAAACCCGACCGGCAAAGTCATTCCGGATTCGCCGGATGAGGCGGCGTTGAAGCAGAAGCTTGAATCGTTCCTGCAAACCGCAACCAAGAGCCTGCTGGATAACACGGCAGGTGTGGTGGATGGCAAGCCGGACTAATTAACCGGCAATAAAAAAAAGAGGCCTCTATATGAGGCCTCTTTTTTTGGGCGGCGCTTATATGCGACCGAGCAACAGCAACACCAGCAGAACGACCAGCACGACACCCAGGATACCCGATGGGCCATAGCCCCAATTACGCGAGTGAGGGAACACCGGCAAGCCGCCGACCAACAGCAGGATCAGGATAATGATCAGAATGAGGCTCATGTTTTCTTCCTTATTGGCCTTGGGTAAAGACCGGTTGTTTAACGAGAGGCCCGCCAGTTGTTCACGGACGCCTTGATAACTCCGACTGTGCCCCTTTAAAGAAAATTCCCTGGTTCTTTAAAGCATTTTGCAAACTTTCTTATTTCTTTTAATACGCTCGCAAATAGCCAGGCTTAGTTGAAAAAGATTGAACTTACCCGTTAAGCCGGCCTCGTACCCGCTCGCCGGTTTGCCCGAGGCATTCATCAATTGGATGGTGCGTGGGTACGCGAAAAACCTTCGCTACACTGCCGGGCACTACTTCCGAGAACACAAGGCAACTTCTCTATGCAAAATCGCATGATGATCACTGGCGCCGGGTCTGGGCTGGGTCGTGAAATCGCTCTGCGCTGGGCCCGTGAAGGTTGGCAGTTGGCCTTGTCGGATGTCAGCGAGCCGGGCTTGCAGGAAACCCTCAAGCAGGTGCGCGAGGCCGGTGGTGATGGCTTCACCCAGCGCTGTGATGTGCGTGACTACAGCCAGCTCACGGCGCTTGCCCAAGCGTGCGAGGTGAAGCTCGGCGGCATTGATGTCATCGTCAATAATGCCGGGGTCGCGTCGGGCGGCTTCTTCGCCGAATTGTCCCTGGAGGATTGGGACTGGCAGATTGCAATCAACCTGATGGGCGTGGTCAAGGGATGCAAGGCGTTCCTGCCGCTGTTGGAGAAGAGCAAGGGCCGGATCATCAACATCGCCTCGATGGCGGCGCTGATGCAGGGGCCGGCGATGAGCAACTACAACGTGGCCAAGGCCGGTGTGGTGGCGCTGTCGGAAAGCCTGCTGGTGGAACTCAAGCAGCAGGAAGTGGGCGTGCATGTGGTGTGCCCGTCGTT
This sequence comes from Pseudomonas sp. R11F, assembly GCF_050312575.1. NCBI lineage: Bacteria > Pseudomonadati > Pseudomonadota > Gammaproteobacteria > Pseudomonadales > Pseudomonadaceae > Pseudomonas > Pseudomonas sp. R11F. The sequence continues at coordinate 17,839 of NZ_JBNPJU010000058.1, forward strand.
TTTCCAGACCAACCTGCTCGACTCTTTCCGGGGGCCGACCCCGGCGATGAAAGCGCAGGTGGGCAAGTTGCTGGAAAGCTCGCCGATCTCGGCGGCGGACATTGCCGATTACATCTACCAGCGCGTGGCCGCAGGTGAATTCATGATTCTGCCCCATGAGCAGGGGCGGATGGCCTGGGCCTTGAAGCAAAAGAACCCGCAATTGCTCTACGACGAAATGACGCTGATGGCCGACAAGATGCGGGCCAAGGCGCAAGCCATTAAGGGCTGATTAGCGTGCGGTCTGTCAGGCAAATTACCTGTTGATGTAGGTAGTGCCTGATTTGACCGCAAGCCATTGCTGGGCCCTATTCAAGCGCGCATGGTCAAGGTCCTGTCACTCCAAAAGGACAACCGCCATGCTGGTCTTAAGCCGCGCCATAGGCGAAATCATCTCCATCGGCGATGACATCGCTTTGCATATCCTCGAACTGAACGGTACCCAGGTGAAATTCGGTATCGCGGCGCCCGTGGGCGTCAAGGTGCACCGTGCCGAGGTCTACCAGAAGATGCTCGAACGCCAGGCAGCCCAACCCCACACCGCTATCAACCCCTGAAACGTCCTCAGTCGAACAGATGCTTGGGCACATCGTGCTTGAGCATCAACTGGCATTGCTCGCTCTCGGGGTCGAATACGATCAGCGCCTGGCCCTTGGTCAGGGCTTGACGTACGCGCAGTACGCGGGTTTCCAGCGGCGTGTCGTCGCCATTGTCGGTGCCGTCGCGGGTGACGAAGTCTTCGATGAGCCGGGTCAGGGTGTCGACTTTAAGTGCATCGTAGGGAATCAGCATACAAGCCTCAGAGGTAGGGTCCCGGCGATCCTACTGCGCCGGGGCCCTGGTTACCAGCAGCGTCAGGACTTCTGACCGACCAGGCTGTCCACCGACGGCACGCGAGTGTCGCTCTCCATCTGCGTCTCGTGTTCCAGCTGATGGCTGAACCTGTCCAGAGAGCCCTGGGCCGGTTGTGCATCGCTGGCGAATACCGGCGGGCTGAGAATATAGGCGCCCAACAGGCGGCTGAGCGCGGCCAGGCTGTCGATGTGCGTACGTTCGTAGCCGTGGGTGGCGTCGCAGCCGAAGGCCAGCAGGGCAGTGCGGATGTCGTGGCCGGCGGTGACGGCCGAGTGGGCATCGCTGAAGTAGTAACGGAACAAGTCGCGGCGCACCGGCAGCTCGTTGTCATTGGCCAGGCGTAGCAGGTGGCGAGACAGGTGATAGTCATACGGCCCACCGGAGTCCTGCATCGCAACGCTCACGGCGTGCTCGCTGGAGTGCTGGCCGGGTGCGACCGGCGCGATGTCGATCCCCACGAATTCACTGACATCCCAGGGTAGGGCGGCCGCCGCGCCACTGCCGGTTTCTTCGGTGATGGTGAACAGCGGGTGACAGTCGATCAGCAACGGTTCGCCACTGTCGACGATGGCCTTGAGGGCGGCGAGCAAGGCCGCGACGCCGGCTTTATCGTCCAGGTGGCGGGCGCTGATATGCCCGCTCTCGGTGAATTCGGGCAATGGGTCGAAGGCCACATAGTCGCCCACGCTGATGCCCAGCGAATCGCAGTCGGCGCGGGTGGCGCAGTAGGCGTCCAGGCGCAGTTCCACATGGTCCCAACTCACCGGCATTTCATCCACTGCGGTGTTGAAGGCGTGTCCGGAGGCCATCAGCGGCAATACACTGCCGCGAATCACACCGTTGTCGGTAAACAGGCTGACCCGGCTGCCTTCGGCAAACCGGCTCGACCAGCACCCCACCGGCGCCAGGCTCAGGCGGCCATTGTCTTTGATCGCCCGTACCGCCGCGCCGATGGTGTCCAGGTGCGCGGAGACGGCGCGGTCCGGGCTGTTTTTCTGACCCTTCAGGGTGGCGCGAATGGTGCCGCGCCGGGTCATTTCGAACGGAATGCCCAGTTCTTCCAGGCGTTCGGCGACGTAGCGCACGATGGTGTCGGTAAATCCGGTCGGGCTGGGAATGGCGAGCATTTCCAGGAGGACTTTTTGCAGGTAGTTCAGATCCGGTTCGGGGATGGTTCGGCTCATAAAGACTCCTAAGGTCGGATCGTTCAGCTGTGGGGAAACAGCAAGTCCACAAATTTTTGCGCAGTGGGTTGCGGCTCATGGTTGGCCAGGCCGGCGCGCTCATTGGCTTCGATAAACACGTACTCGGGCTGGTCTGCCGCGGGCACCATCAGGTCCAGGCCCACCATTGGGATGTCCAGGGCACGGGCGGCTCGCACGGCGGCATCCGCCAGGGTGGGATGCAGGATCGCGGTGACATCTTCCAGGCAGCCACCGGTGTGCAGGTTGGCCGTGCGGCGCACCGCCAGGGTCTGGCCAGGTGGCAGGATGCTGTCGTAGTCATAGCCGGCGGCATGCAGTGTGCGCTCGGTTTCGCCATCGAGCGGGATCTTGCTTTCGCCATCGGTGGCCGCTTGGCGGCGACGGCTTTGGGCCTCGATCAAGGCGCGGATGCTGTGGTGACCATCGCCGGTGACTTCGGCCGGGCGGCGGATCGCGGCGGCGACCACTTCAAAGCCGATCACCAGAATGCGCAGGTCCAGGCCCTGGTGAAAGCTTTCCAGCAGCACCCGGCTGTCGAACTGGCGTGCCGCCTCGATGGCCTGTTGCACGTCTTCGATGGTCTGCAAGTCCACCGCCACGCCCTGGCCTTGCTCGCCGTCCAGCGGCTTGACCACGATGCGCTGGTGCTCATCGAGAAACTCGAGGTTGTCATCGGCACTGCCGGCCAATTGTTGTGCCGGCAAGTTCAAACCCGCCGCCTTGAGTACTTTGTGGGTCAGGCTTTTGTCCTGGCACAAGGTCATGCTGATCGCGCTGGTCAGGTCGCTGAGGGATTCACGACAGCGCACACGGCGCCCGCCATGGCTGAGGGTGAACAAGCCGGCCTCGGCATCATCGACCTGTACATCGATGCCCCGGCGATGGGCTTCTTCGACGATGATCCGTGCATAGGGGTTGAATTGCGCCTGCGGACCCGGCCCCAGAAACAATGGTTGGTTGATGCCATTCTTGCGCTTGATCGCAAACGTGGTCAGCGCCCTGAAACCCAGCTTGGTGTAAAGGTTCTTGGCCTGGCGGTTATCGTGCAGCACCGACAGGTCGAGATAACTCAGGCCACGGCTCATGAAATGCTCGACCAAGTGGCGCACCAGCACTTCACCCACGCCGGGGCGAGTGCACTGCGGGTCGACCGCCAGGCACCACAGGCTGCTGCCGTGTTCCGGGTCGTGAAAGGCTTTCTGATGATTGAGGCCCATCACGCTGCCGATCACCGCGCCGCTGTCTTCGTCTTCGGCCAGCCAATACACCGGGCCACCTTGGTGGCGGGGCGTGAGACGGGCCGCGTCGACGGGCAACATGCCGCGTCCCTGGTACAGCAGGTTGACCGCCTGCCAGTCGGCATCGGTCTGTACGCGGCGTATGCGAAAGCCGCGAAATACGCGGGTGGCCGGGCGATAGTCGGTGAACCACAGGCGCAGGGTGTCGGAGGGGTCGAGGAACAATTGTTGCGGGTCGAGCCCGAGAATCTGCTGAGGCGCGGCCACGTACAACGCGATATCGCGCTCCCCAGGCTGCTCCTTGAGCAGTTCTTCGGCCAGGCTGGCGGGGTCGGGAAACGTATGGCCGATCAGTAACCGGCCCCAGCCGCAATGCACGGCAATCGGTTCAGCGTGGTGCGGGTTGCCATCCTCGGCCAGTCGGGCTTGCAGGCGCTCGTAGGACGGCGCCTGGCCCTTGAGCAAACGTTGGCTGTAAGCCGCTGCATGGGGTTTCATCGATCAGATTCCTTGTTCGCTGAGCCACAGGTTCAGCGCCGCCAGTTGCCACAGTTTTGAACCGCGCAACGGGGTCAGTTGACCTTGCGGGTCGGTGAGCAGGCGGTCGAGTGTGGCCGGGTTGAACAGGCCTCGGTCCTGGCTGGGGTCGAGCAGCAGGTCGCGCACCCAATTGAGGGTGTCACCCTGCAAATGCTTGAGACCCGGCACCGGGAAGTAACCTTTCTTGCGGTCGATGACTTCGCTGGGGATGACGCGGCGCGCCGCCTCTTTCAACACCTGTTTGCCGCCATCGGGCAATTTGAACTGGCCTGGCACGCGAGCCGACAGTTCCACCAGGCGGTAGTCCAGGAACGGCGTACGCGCTTCCAGGCCCCAGGCCATGGTCATGTTGTCGACGCGTTTGACCGGGTCGTCCACCAGCATCACGGTGCTGTCCAGGCGCAGCGCCTTGTCCACTGCGGCATCCGCCCCCGGCATCGCGAAATGCTCGCGCACGAAGTCGCCCGCAGCGTCGTTGGCGGTCAGCCATTTCGGGGCGACGGTGGCGGCGTAGTCGTCGTAGCTGCGGTCGAAGAACGCCTCGCGGTAGGCACTGTAGGGATCGCTGGCGCCGTCCACCTGCGGATACCAGTGGTAACCGGCGAACAACTCATCGGCGCCCTGGCCGCTCTGCACCACTTTGCAATGCTTGGCCACTTCCCGCGACAGCAGGTAGAAGGCGATGCAGTCGTGGCTGACCATCGGCTCGCTCATGGCACGGAAGGCCGCGGGCAGTTGCTCGATAATCTCGCTTTCGGCGATGCGCAACTGGTGGTGGTGGGTGTTGTAGTGCCGGGCGATCAGGTCCGAGTACTGGAACTCGTCGCCACGCTCGCCGCCGGCATCTTCAAAACCGATGGAGAAGGTCGACAGGCCCTCTACGCCGACTTCGCGCAGCAGGCCGACGAGCATGCTCGAGTCGACGCCGCCGGAGAGCAGCACACCGACATCCACGGCGGCACGTTGGCGGATCGCCACGGCTTCGCGGGTGCTGTCGAGGACGCGGTCGGTCCAGTCTTCGAGGGTGAGGTTACGTTCATCTTCACGCGGGCCGTAGGGCAGGGTCCACCAGGTTTTCTGCTCGGTCTTGCCGTTGGCGTCGATGCGCATCCAACTGGCCGGTGGCAGCTTTTCAATGCCGGCCAGCAAAGTACGCGGCGCCGGCACCACGGCGTGGAAATTCAGGTAATGGTTGAGTGCCACCGGGTCAAGGATCGGGTTGATGTCACCGCCCTTGAGCAAGGCCGGCAACGCCGAAGCAAAGCGCAAGCGCTGACCGGTGCGCGACAGGTACAACGGCTTCACGCCGAGACGGTCACGCGCAATAAACAGGCGCTGGGCATCCCGCTCCCAAATGGCAAATGCAAACATGCCATTGAGCTTGGGCAGCAGCGCTTCGCCCCAGGCGTGATAGCCCTTGAGCAGCACCTCGGTGTCGCCGCCGGAGTAGAAGGCGTAGCCCAGGGCTTCCAGTTCTGCCCTGAGTTCCGGGAAGTTGTAGATGGCGCCGTTGAAGGCCAGGGACAGGCCCAGATGGGCGTCGACCATCGGTTGGGCCGAGCCGTCCGACAGGTCCATGATTTTCAGGCGACGGTGGCCAAGCGCAATCGGGCCCTGGGCGTGGAAGCCCCAGGCATCCGGCCCGCGCGGGGCCAAGTGATGGGTGATGCGTTCTATTGCTGCCAGGTCGGCAGGTTGATGATCAAAACGTAGCTCGCCAGCTAATCCACACATAAATTCCTTACCGGTTTTTCCGTTGGGGAGACTAAAAACTCACAGCGCCGTGAGGGCGCATACTCTGAAACTGACCCGAGGCATTTGTGGGAGTTTTAGACCGATAAGTTATAAGGCAAATGGCCGCGATCGGTTTTTGCCCGGTCCTTGTCGGGCGCGGTGTGCAGCGAATTGGCGTCAAATAACGCAAGTTTGCATAGAAAATCTGCATTGATCGCACAGGACAATGCAGGGGTATTCGAATCTGTTTTCCTGTATTTCGCGCTTATCGTATCCATCGTTATTCAACGCAAAGGAAGACGTTGTCGATGGTGCCGAGACGCGAGTTGCTCAATGCCGCAAAGCCTGTGACCCAAGCCGAGATGGAAGCTGCCCTGCTGGAGATGACCGGCGACCTGGGCAAGGCCCGGGCGCTGCAGGCCACGCTGCCGCATTGGCTGCTGGAGGCCAAGTCCACTACTCTGCGAGCGATCGAACAAACCCACCGTGACAGCCAGGAGGCGCGCCTGCGTGCTCAGCAACGGCTCGGGCGCCTGCAGTCGCTGGACAGGTTTTGCATTGAGCGATTACGCACTTTTTTACTGGGCAAGGGCGTAGCGGGCGTGGAAGTGGAGCGTGACACGCTGGAGCTGTCAAAACGCAGCTTGTCGGGCGTCGGCGCGGACCTGGGAGGCGCCCTGCAAGAGACCGTGACGGTCGAGACCCTCAGCCTGGTGCAGGCGGCGATGAAAAACTTTTCCGAGAGCCAGGCCGAACCTGGTGGCTTGTCCGCTTCGGCGCTGCTGCGCAGCGCGGCTACCGGGCAGGCCATCGCCGGCATGACGGTTACCGAGTTTGTCGGCTACTGCCGTGAGCTGGATCTGGGGGCGGCCTACCAGGCTCACGTGCGCAGCGTATTCAACCTGCGGGGGCCGGGCGCCGATGGGCAGGGTTTCAATCGGACAATCTTTGATCTTGGCGAATCCAAAAGCCTCGACCTGCAAATGGACCTGCATATCGCCTATGCCAAGGGTTACCTCGGCGAGCCGACCTACGACGGGTTGCTCAACCTGATCAAGGCTGACCAGCCGGCGGATGAATCGCACAGTTCGATTCCGGCCAATGAGCCGTGGATCTGGCAAGGCCTGAATATCGACGGCGTCTGCCTGTGGGGCGTCATGTTGTTCAGCCGGGAGCCCCCCGGCCAATTGCCGACCAGGCATTTTGTGGTCTACATGCCCAACGAACCGCTGCGCCCATGGTACGAATACGCGCACCTGGAGGACTTCACGCTTTATCTGAGCCTGATGTTGCAAGCGCAGTCTTACCGCAAGACGTTCGGGGCTTATCTGGATGAGTCTGAGCGCCTGGAGTTTTTCCAGCGCTACGATACGGCGCGCAAGGTCGGCCCGTTACGAGTGATCCCGATACAGGTACGGTTGTCGGATTTCCTGGTTCAGGCCTGTATCGGCAAGATCCAGCTCGATGCCCTGGTATTGGCGGTGCCCAAGGCCGAAGTGGATGAAGAGGCCTGGCAGCAACGTCTGCAAACCTATCTGGATATCGGGCTGAACGCGCTCAACGTAGCCGGTTTTGTCGTCCCGGTACTGGGCCAACTGATGATGGGCGTGGCTGTCGGCCAACTGCTCGGCGAGGTGTTTGAAGGCGTCGAGGACTGGACTCACGGCGAGAAGGACGAGGCGCTCCACCACTTGTTCAACGTGGCGGAAAACATTGTGGGCATGATGCTGTTCGCCGCAGGCGGGAAAGTCGTTGGCAGCCTCAAACGCCAGCTCACCCGGTCTTCGCGGTTCTTTGAAAAAGTCGAGCCCATCGCCTTGCAGGATCAGAGCTCGAGGCTGTGGCGCCCGCGGCTGGCGCCGTACAGTCAGCCGCCGGAAATGTTCCAGCGCGGATGGGACGTCGACTCCAGAGGCATCTACCAGGCCAACGGCAGTGCCTATGCGAACATCGATGGCGCGCTGTACGCGATCAGCTTTGATCCGGCCATGGGCAAGTGGCGCGCCCTGCACCCGCGACGACCTGAGGCCTGGCGCCCGCCCCTGGAGCATAACCGGCAGGGTGGCTGGCAGCACGCATTCGAGCGTCCGCAGGACTGGCATTCGCCCTCTTATAACCTGAGGCGGATCGATCCCTCCTTGAGTGCAGTACCCGAGGACCCGTTGAACAGCCTCGCGGCCATCACCGAACTGGCACTGGCCGACGTGCAACATCTGGCCCTGGAGCACGAACCCTTGCCGGAGCGTGTTCAGAACGCCGTAGCGCGCTGGCGCCTGCATCATAAAATCGGCGCGCTGGCCTATACGCTTGAGCAGGGCGCGCGCGCCGATGCTGCCACCGCCCGTGTGCAAATGCTCGCCTTGCCGTTGATGCCGGGGTGGCCCAAGGGGCGCTTTTTTGAGGTGCGCGACGAGCCGGGCAATGTGCTCGAAAGCCTGGCGTTCCGGGAACCCTTCGACGATGAGGGCCTGCCTGTTCCTATCAGCGAGCAACAGCTCAAGGAGGGTCAGGTGATGGACGTGCTGCTGCAAGCGCTCAGCAGTGAAGAACGTACACAGCTGCTTGGGCAAACCGTTGCGCGGGAACAGGCGCCCGAGGTGCTTCGAAAGCAGCTGCTGGCGACCGTCAACACACAGCATGCGCAGTTGCACCGTCGTCTTTATCAGGATTACGAAGGCATTGCTCAGGGGGAACTGGAGCCTTTGATCGCGCTATATCCCCAGTTGCCACGTCGAGTGGCCAGGGAGCTGGCCTCCCAGGCCCGCACGACTGATCGCCGGGTCTTGCATGAGAGCGGCCGCGTTCCGTTGCGCCTGGCGCGCAAAGCCCGACAGGCTCTGAATAAATTGCACGAGGACCAGGCACTGATGGGCCTGGTTTGGCCGCAATTGGCCAACGCGGGGACGCGACGTATCGCGCTGGGCACGCTTGAGCGTTTGCCGGGTTGGCCGCGGGATTTTTCGTTCCAGGTGCGCGAAAGGTATTTGACCGGACGCCTCCTTGAGCAGGTCGGGCCTGCCGGAGCGGCAGTGCGCCGTACGATCGTCGAGTCCGCCGAGGGTTTTCAGGTGTTTGACGAGCAAGGCCATAATCTCGGCGCGCACATCACCGGCCCGGACGGTTTGTATCAGGCAATCGTCGATTGCCTGTTGGATACCCAGCGCACTGCCTTGCGCCTGGCCGGCGCGCGCACCGGCAGTCAACTGCGCAGCCAACTGCGTTTCAAGTCCCAGGGCGAACGACATCGCGTGAAGGGCTACCTGTGGCCAGAGCGGGGCATGCCTGAAGCCGCGCCGACGTCCTGTATTCAAGCGCAACTGAGGACGCCCGCCGCGCATCCGCCGGCGCTGGTGCGTAAGCTTAAAAAGTTGTATCCGCTTTTGAGCGACGTGGAAGTTTCACGATTGATCGAGGGCGCCGGCCACGACCACGTGTCCCGGGCCATGAGGGTGGAGGCGCTTGAAGGTGACTTCGCTTCACTGCACGGTGCGCTGAAAACCTGGAGCAATCAGCGGGCACCGAGTAACAGCGAAGCGATTGCGCCCTGGGATCAGCGCCTGAGCCGGCTCCAGGCCATGAACCTGATCGAGCGGTGCTGGCGGCGGATGAGCCTGGCGCGCGACGAGCACGGCTTGCGTGTGCCAACCCTTGAACTCGACGGCATGCTGTTGGGAGGCTTGCCGACGTTGCCGTCGTCCATTCAATTCGAGCATGTTCAGCGTTTGTCGTTGAGAAATATGCGCCTGGGCGATGACGTTGCGTATTTTCTCAAGCACTTCAAGGCGGTGCACACCCTCGACCTGACACAGAATCACATCACGCGGCTGCCCGAAGTACTCGGGCAAATGCCGCAGTTGGTGCGGTTGCACATGGCCAACAATCAGTTGCAGTTGACTGAACACACCCTTCGCAAGCTGGCCGGCCTGCGCAACCTGCACTCGCTGAACCTGAGCGAAAACCCGCTGATTGACGTGCCGCAAGTGGGGAAGATGCTCGACCTTCGCGAACTGCTGCTGCGCAATTGCAAGCTCACCGACTTTCCCGAGGGTTGCCGGCGGTTGCCGTGGCTGGAGCATGTCGACTTGCGCCAGAACGAAATCAAGGTATTGCCGGACTGGTTGTTCACCATGCCCCGACGGTTTACCGAGGCATTCAACCTGCGGCTCAACCCGCTGTCATTCTCCAGCCGACTGGCGCTGAAGAATTATCGGCTCAACCACGGCACCGGCATGGGTTTCCTTGAGGATGACCTTGTGCGCTTGAGCGAACAGCGCGCCCGGGAGCTGTGGTTAGGCGATGACGGGGTGAGCCATTACGCTGAAAAGAACCGGGTGTGGCAAGGCCTCGCGGATGAGCCGGGCTCCGACGGCCTGTTCAACTTGCTTGCCGAACTGGGCGGCACAGCGGATGCGCACTTTGTACATGAAGACCTTGATCGGCGAGTGTGGCGCGTGCTGATGGCCGCCGCCGACGACGAGGATTTGCGTGAGGAGGTATTTCAGCGCGCCGCCACACCGCTGCGTTGCGATGATGCGGCGGCCAACAATTTCAGCACACTGGAAGTGCTCACGGAGATCAGCGACGCCACGCGCTTGATCGAGGGCCGGGTACTGACGGCCAAACCGTTGCTGAAACTGGCCAGGGGATTGTTTCGACTGGACCAGTTGGAAGGTATCGCACGCCGCCACAGTGACAGCAACCCTGCGGTAGATCCGCTGGAAGTCAGCCTCGCTTACCGCACTGGGCTGGTCGACCGCTTCCACCTGCCGGGGCAACCCCTGCATATGCGATTTGCGCGCCTGGGTGGGGTGACGCTCAGTGCGCTGGACAGCGCCGAGCAGCAAGTCAAGACGGCTGAAATGTCGTCGAGCCTGTTGAATTATCTGGTCGAGCTGCCGTTCTGGACAGACCATCTGAAGCGCGTCTTCGGCAGCCGTTTCGAGCGTTTGAATGAGCCGTACAACCGGCGTGTGAACGAGGTGTTCGACTTGAGCCTGACGCTGAGTGACATCGATTATCGCGACCAGATGAACGTGATCCTGCATGAGCAGGAGCAGGCCCAGGCGGCCGAGATCCGGCGCCTGAGCGAGGATGCCTTGCGCATCGATGACCTGGGAATCTGCCCCTTGCCCTGAGAGGCGCTCAGCCTGCTTTTGCGCGAATCAACGCGCGCACGGCAAAGCGGTTCGGATGGCAGGCTTCGGCGATACTGGTGGCAACCGGCAGTGGCTCGTCATTGATCCAGGCCGCAAGCAGTTCTGCGGACAGTGGCGCGGTGATCAGGCCGCGAGAGCCGTGGCCGCTGTTGACGTACAAGCCGTCGAGCCAGGGGCAGGGCGCATCCGGAACCTGGCGGGCGTCTTTACGCAATATGCCGTAGGCCCGGTCAAACGCCGCGCGATCAACCAGCGGGCCGACGATGGGCAGGTAGTCCGGGCTGGTGCAGCGAAAGGCTGCGCGACCCTGCAGATGGGCAGGGTCGAGAGCTTCGGCACGCAGGCGTTGGGCGAGGTCTGCGCTGATGTCCTGGAGCAGCGCCAGGTTGCCGGCGTGATCGGCGGCCGTGGGCGTGAGGTCATCGTTCTTGAAGTCGAAGCTGGCGCCCAAGGTGTGTTCGCCCAGGCGCGGCGGGGCCATATAGCCTTCGGCGCACACCACCGTCTTGAGTGCGGCGCTCTCGACAGTTTGCGGCAAACGGGTGATTTGCCCGCGGATGCGCTTGAGCGGCAGGTCGGCGAAGCGTTGGACTTCGGCCGCACCGGCCAATACCACCACCGGTGCACTGGCCAGCAGCTGTTCACCGCCCCAGGCCTGCCATTGACCATCGACCTTGCGCAGTTCGAGCGCCTCGTGAAGGGGCTGCACGCTGATGCCAGGCTGACGCGCTTGCCAGTCACACAGGGCGGGCGGGTGTACCCAACCGCCTTCGGGGTAAAACAGCGCGCCGTGTGCCAGTGCCACTCCCGCCTTGGCTTGCGCCTGTTCCCGGTTCAGCGGGTGCAGCAACTGCGGGGCAAACGCATTGGCCAGTTGCGCCTGGCGCTGACCTTCCTTGGCATCGAAGGCCAGTTGCAACACACCGCAGTCATCCCAGTCCACCCCGCGCTGCAGATGTTCCAGCAAACGACGGGTGTACCCGAACCCGGCGACGATCATCTGGGACAAGGCAGTGCCGTGGGCCGAAAGCTTGAGGTAAAGCACGCCTTGCGGATTGCCGGAAGCCTCCTGGGCGAGTGCCTCATGGCGCTCCAGCAGGTGCACCTGCCAACCGCGTGCAGCCAGGCTGGCGGCGGTGGCGCAACCGGCCAGGCCGCCACCGATCACCAGGGCTTTACGTTCGCCTTGAGAACGCGACGGTCGCGCGAACCAGGGCTTGGTTGCCGGTGGTGGGGGGGCATCGCTGGGCCAACCGAGAAATTCCCCGCGCAGGATCTCCCACTTGTGGCCGATACCCGGCGTGCGCTTCATCTTGAACCCGGCGGCATTGATCAGACGGCGCACCCAGCCGGTGCTGGTGAAGGTGCTGATGGTCGAGCCCGGCGCGGCCAGGCGTGCCAGTTCGGCAAACAACTCGGCGGTCCACATCTCTGGGTTTTTCGCCGGGGCGAAACCGTCGAGGAACCACGCATCGATCTGCGCGTCCAGTTGCGGCAATTGTTCCAGTACATCACCGATCAACAGCGTCAGGGTCACGCGGCCATTATCCAGCACCAGGCGCTGAAAACCCGGGTGGATGGCGATGTACTGCGCCAGCAGTTGTTCGGCGAACGGTTGCAGTTCGGGCCAGAGGGCGAGGGCACGTCGCAGGTCGGCGTGGCTGAGGGGGTATTTTTCCACGCTGACGAAATGCAGCCGTGCACCGGCTGCCGCGTGCTGCTCGAACAGTTGCCAGGCGCACAGGAAATTCAAGCCGGTGCCAAACCCGGTTTCACCAATCACCAGATGCCCGCCTACCGGCAAGGCGGCAAAGCGCTCCTGCAAGCGGTTTTGTTCAAGGAACACATAACGGGTTTCTTCAAGGCCCGACTGATCGGAGAAGTACACATCGTCGAACACCCGCGAGTGCGGGCGGCCTTGGTCATCCCAGTCGAGCTGGGCGTGGGTGATGGGAGTCATGGGCAGCTCATAAAAAAACAGCAGGCGAAGGCAAGGCGGCCATTCTAGCCGATCACGGGGCGTTGAATTGACCCAAGGCAAGTGCACATCGAATTTCCTCCCGCGCACTGCAGCCCAATCCGCTAGTCTTGAGCCATCTTGAAACGGAGCTGCCCCATGTTCGAATCCGCCGAAATCGGTCACGCCATCGACAAAGACACTTACGACGCCGAAGTGCCGGCGCTGCGCGAAGCGTTGTTGGAAGTACAGTATGAACTGCAGCAGCAGAAGCGTTTTCCGGTGATCATACTGATCAACGGCATCGAAGGCGCCGGCAAGGGCGAGACGGTCAAGCTGCTCAATGAGTGGATGGACCCGCGCCTGATCGAGGTGCGCACCTTCGACCAGCAGACCGATGAAGAATTGGCCCGGCCTCCGGCCTGGCGCTACTGGCGCCAGTTGCCTGCCAAGGGGCGCATGGGGGTGTTCTTCGGCAATTGGTACAGCCAGATGCTGCAAGGCCGGGTGCACGGCGAGATCAAGGACGCCCGTCTCGATCAGGCCATTGCCGGTGCCGAGCGCCTGGAAAAGATGCTCTGTGATGAAGGGGCACTGATCTTCAAGTTCTGGTTTCACCTGTCCAAGAAGCAGATGAAGGCTCGCCTCAAGGCTCTGGCGGATGACCCATTGCACAGCTGGCGCATCAGCCCGCTGGACTGGCAGCAATCCAAGACCTACGACAAGTTCGTGCATTTCGGTGAACGTATCCTGCGCCGAACCAGTCGCGACTACGCGCCGTGGCATGTGATCGAAGGGGTCGATGCCCATTACCGCAGCCTCACGGTGGGCAAGCTGCTGCTCGAAGGGTTGCAAAACGCCTTGAAGCTGGCCAAAGGTAAATCCAGCGGCATGAACCCGGCGCCCTTGATCGCTTCGGTGGACAAGAAGAGCGTGCTGGACGCCCTCGATCTGACCCAGCGTCTGGAAAAAGAAGATTACGAAGAACAGCTGATTACCGAACAGGCGCGTTTCTCCGGCCTGATGCGCGACAAGCGCATGCGCAAGCACGCGTTGGTCACCGTGTTTGAAGGCAATGATGCGGCGGGCAAGGGCGGGGCGATCCGTCGTGTGGCGGCGGCGCTCGACCCACGCCAATACCATATCGTGCCGATTGCCGCGCCCAGTGAGGACGAGCGCGCCCAGCCTTACCTGTGGCGGTTCTGGCAGAAAATACCGGCACGCGGCATGTTCACCGTGTTCGACCGTTCCTGGTATGGCCGCGTACTGGTGGAGCGCGTCGAGGGTTTCTGTTCGCCGGCCGACTGGATGCGTGCCTACGGCGAGATCAACGACTTCGAAGAGCAACTGCGCGACGCGGGCGTGATTGTGGTCAAGTTCTGGCTGGCCATCGACAAGGAGACGCAGTTGGAGCGCTTCCAGGCCCGTGAAGATATCCCTTTCAAACGTTTCAAGATCACCGAGGACGATTGGCGCAACCGCGACAAGTGGGACGACTACCGCGCCGCCGTTGGCGATATGGTCGACCGCACCAGCACCGAAGTTTCGCCCTGGACCCTGGTGGAGGCCAATGACAAGCGCTGGGCGCGGGTCAAGGTGCTGCGCACGATCAACCGGGCGCTGGAAGAAGCGTTCGCCAAATCCGACAAGCACGACAAGAAACGGTAGTGAGCGGGCAAGCCCTAATGCCAGTCAGTTAAGGATTAACGCGGTCACTGTGGGAGGGGGCTTGCTCCCGATAGGCCGCGCAGCGGCCTCAAAAATGGGCCTGCTACGCAGTCCATCGGGAGCAAGTCGAATCGTCGCACCGCCCCTCCCACAATTTATCTATCAAACCCAGCAACTGTGATGTTTCAGAAAGACCGCGTGTCTGGTTTTGGGGCGGCTGCGCCACCCAGCGCGGGGCAAGCCCGCTCACTACACCATCATGGTTTTGCATACGCGGGGTGAATGATCGTCGCGGTTGGGAGGGCCTGGATCTATCCTCGATGGCTCTCCCAATAATGACAAGATCGAGGTAGCCCATGCGTGAAGTAGTGATCGTCGACAGTGTGCGAACCGGCCTGGCCAAATCCTTTCGCGGCAAGTTCAACCAGACCCGTCCCGATGACATGGCGGCCCATTGCGTCAACGCGCTGCTCACACGCAATGGCATCGATCCGGCGAGTGTGGAGGATTGCATTGTCGGCGCCGGCTCCAACGAAGGCGCCCAGGGCTACAACATCGGGCGTAACGTGGCGGTGCTCTCGCAGTTGGGCACCGGGACGGCAGGCATGACCCTCAACCGGTTCTGTTCGTCGGGTTTGCAGGCGATTGCCATTGCGGCCAACCAGATCGCTTCGGGTTGCAGCGATATCATTATTGCCGGTGGCGTCGAGTCCATCAGCCTGACCATGAAAAGCGTCAACACCGATCACCTGATCAACCCGTTGCTCAAGGAGCAGGTGCCGGGTCTGTATTTTCCCATGGGCCAGACCGCCGAGATCGTCGCGCGCCGTTATCACGTCAGCCGTGAAGAGCAGGACCTGTATGCCCTGCAGAGCCAGCAGCGCACGGCCCAGGCCCAGGCTGAGGGTCTGTTCAGTGATGAAATCGTGCCGATGGCAGTGAAGTACAGGGTTGAGGACAAGCACACGGGTGAAGTGCAGGTGCTCGAGGGGGTGGTTGACCGTGATGATTGCAATCGTCCGGACACCACGCTGGCCAGCCTGCAAGGCTTGAAACCGGTATTTGCCGAGGATGGATCGGTCACGGCGGGCAACTCGTCGCAGTTGTCCGACGGCGCCTCGATGACCTTGGTGATGAGCCTGGAAAAAGCCTTGGCGCTGGGGCTCAAGCCCAAGGCGTTTTTCCGTGGGTTCACGGTGGCGGGCTGTGAGCCGGACGAGATGGGCATTGGCCCGGTGTTCTCGGTGCCCAAGCTGCTCAAGGCCAAGGGCTTGCAGGTGGCGGATATCGACCTGTGGGAACTCAACGAGGCGTTTGCCTCGCAGTGCCTGTATGCGCGTAATCGCCTGGAAATCGACAATGCCAGGTACAACGTCAACGGCGGTTCGATCGCCATCGGGCACCCGTTCGGCATGACCGGTTCGCGGCAGGTGGGGCACCTGGTGCGTGAGTTGCAACGACGCAATCTGCGTTATGGCATCGTGACCATGTGCGTGGGCGGCGGCATGGGCGCGACCGGGTTGTTCGAAGCGGTGCGCTGATCTTCGCTACACAAAGTGCATCGGGTGCCCCTAGAATGCGGCTCCACTCCCTCTGGCTTCTGGGGCACTCATGCACATCTCTTCCGGCCGCTGGGTCTATGGTTTTCTCCTGACCCTGCTGACCGCGCTGCTGTGGGGCATTCTGCCCATCAAACTCAAGCAAGTGTTGCAGGTCATGGACCCGATCACCGTCACCTGGTTTCGCCTGACGGTGGCCGGCGGTTGTCTGTTCGTCTACCTCGCCCTCACCAAACGCTTGCCCAGCCGCCAGGTGCTCGGCCCCAGGGGCGGCTGGCTGGTGGTCATGGCGGCGTGCGGCCTGGTGGGCAACTACGTGCTGTATCTGGTTGGCCTGAAGATGCTCAGCCCTGGTACCGCACAACTGGTGGTGCAGATGGGGCCAATCTTTCTGATGGTCGCCAGCGTGTTTGTGTTCAAGGAGCGCTTCAGCCTGGGGCAGGGGCTGGGCCTGGTGGTGCTGATCATCGGCTTTGGCCTGTTCTTCAACCAGCGCCTGGACGAACTGCTGACGTCCCTTGGGGCCTACACCGCCGGGGTGCTGACCATCCTGCTGGCCACCACCATCTGGGTGTTCTACGCCCTGGGCCAGAAACAACTGCTGACGGTGTGGAATTCGCTGCAGGTGATGATGGTGATCTACCTGTTCTGTGCCTTGCTGCTTACACCCTGGGCGCATCCACTGGAAGCGCTGGACCTGAGCCCGCTGCAAGGCTGGCTGTTGCTGGCCTGCTGCATGAACACCCTGGTGGCATATGGCGCTTTCGCCGAGGCGTTGGCCCATTGGGAAGCGTCCAGGGTCAGTGCGACCCTGGCGCTCACGCCCCTGGTGACATTTGTCGCGGTGGCCCTGGCCGCGTGGTGGTGGCCGGACGCTGTGCAGGCCGAAGAGATCAACGCCCTGGGCTATGCCGGGGCGTTGGTGGTGGTGCTGGGCTCGGCGACGGTGGCGTTGGCTCCGTCGTTGCTCGCCGGGCTCAAGGCCCGGCGCTTGCGCATGGCCTCCTAGTTGCCGAGCATGTCCTCAGGGCGGACCCATTGCTCGAACTCTTCATCGGTAAGGTAGCCCAGCTCCAGCGCGGCCTCCCGTAGTGTGAGGCCTTCGGCGTAAGCCTTCTTGGCGATCTCTGCCGACTTGTCATAGCCGATGTGCGGGTTGAGTGCCGTGACCAGCATCAGCCCGCGCTCCAGGTGCTCGGCCATCTGCGTAGCGTCAGGCTCGAGACCGGCGACACAGTGCTCCTGGAAGTTATTGCAGCCATCGGCCAGCAGGCGGATCGATTCCAGCAGGTTGTGGATGACCACCGGTTTGTAGACGTTCAACTGCAAATGCCCTTGGCTGGCGGCAAGGCCGATGGTCACGTCATTGCCCAGTACCTGGCAGGCCAGCATTGTCAGCGCCTCGCACTGGGTCGGGTTGACCTTGCCCGGCATGATCGAGCTGCCCGGCTCGTTGGCCGGCAACTTCACTTCGGCCAGCCCGGCGCGGGGGCCGGAGCCCAGCAGGCGCAGGTCGTTGGCGATTTTCATCAGCGCCACGGCCAGGGTTTTCAGCGCGCCGTGCAAGGTCACCAAAGGCTCATGGCCGGAGAGGGCGGCGAACTTGTTGGGGGCCGTGACGAACGGCAAGCCTGACAACGCCGCCAGCTCGGAAGCAATCGCCTCGCCAAAACCGTGGGGCGCATTGAGCCCGGTGCCGACGGCGGTGCCGCCCTGGGCCAGCTCGCACACGGCGGGCAGGGCGCCACGGATCGCGCGTTCGGCGTAGTCGAGTTGGGCAATAAAGGCCGAGAGTTCCTGGCCGAAGGTGATCGGCGTTGCGTCCATCATGTGGGTGCGACCGGTTTTCACCAGCTTCATATGCCTGGCCGCTTGCTCCGCCAAACCGCCGGAAAGATTGGCGATGGCGGGCAGCAGCCGTTGATGCACGGCCTGCACGGTGGCGATGCTCATGGCCGTGGGGAAGCAGTCGTTGGAGCTCTGGGAGCGGTTGACGTGGTCGTTGGGGTGCACCGGGCTTTTACCGCCACGCTTGTTGCCCGCCAGCTCGTTGGCACGGCCGGCGATGACTTCGTTGGCGTTCATATTGCTCTGGGTGCCGCTGCCGGTCTGCCACACCACCAATGGGAATTGATCGTCATGCTGCCCGTCGAGCACTTCGTCGGCGGCCTGTTCGATCAGGCGGGCGATATCGGCGGGCAGGTCGCCGTTGCGGTCGTTGACCCGTGCAGCGGCCTTCTTGATCAGGGCCAGGGCGTGCAGCACCGCAAGCGGCATGCGTTGTTCACCGATGGCGAAATTCACCAGCGAACGTTGGGTCTGCGCGCCCCAGTAAGCGTCCTCCGGGACATGAACTTCCCCCAGGCTGTCGGTTTCGATACGGCTCATCGGGCACACTCCTTCAGGTTCGTTTGCGCAGTTTAGGCTGTGATCGGCCGGGCGGGTTCCCTAAAAGACTTTTCATCGGCAAATCCACGTCCGACAAGGGGCGGGGTTGAGCCATAAGGTTTTTTAGGCGCAGAATGGGCGCCCTTGGGGTCTTACCTCGCCTGCTAGAAAAGGAAACTCGATGACTCGTCTTCGTGCCATCTGTACCGCGGTTGCTCTGGTTTGCGCCAGCGGCCAGGTTCTTGCCGATACCGCCAGCCACAACGCCAGTGCCGAAGCCTTCCTTACCCTGGCCCACGCCGACAAGCTGGGTACCCCGGTGTACATGCAAGTGCAGCAAATGTTCGCCCAGCGTTTCGAACAGACCAAGGCGCCTGCCGCCAAGCAGTCCGTACTGGACAGCTACCAGGCCAAGGCCAATGCCGCCCTGGACCAGGCCATCGGCTGGCCGAAGCTGAAGCCGGACATGGTCAAGCTCTATACCAGCAACTTCAGCGAGTCCGAGCTCAAGGACCTGGTCGCTTTCTACCAGTCGCCACTGGGCAAGAAAGTCCTGGAAAAAATGCCGCAACTGACCCAGCAATCGGCCCAGATGACCCAGGCCAAGCTGGAAAGCGCCGTGCCGGTCGTGAACAAGCTGTTGGAAGACATGACCAACGAGCTGATGCCGAAAGCCGCCGCACCGGCCAAGAAGAAGTAAGCAGGAATGACCATGCAACAGCGTATCGAAACGGCGCTTGCCGCCCTGGGCTCCGATCATCTGAGTGTGCTGGATGAAAGCCACATGCACAGCCGCGGGTTGCAGACCCACTTCAAGGCCGTGCTGGTCAGCCCGCAGTTCGAGGGGCTCAACCGCGTCAAGCGCCACCAGAAGGTCTACGCCACCCTGGGTGATCTAATGAGCGAGTTTCATGCGCTGGCGCTGCATACCTACACGCCTGACGAATGGGCGAAAATCGACGCAGCCCCGGCCTCGCCGACCTGCGCCGGCGGGCATGATTAATGAGCGGGTGTCTCTGACACCGGGCATTTGTTAGAATCCGCAACGCGCCGCTTAGCCGGCGCGTTTTTTTTGCATCCGGTTCACCCTTTACGAGGGTAGCCACCTGGAGAGAACACCCATGACTCAACCGATTGTCGTGGCGGCACTGTACAAGTTCGTCACCCTCGAAGATTACGTCGCTCTGCGCGAACCCCTGCTGCAGGCAATGGTCGACAACGGCATCAAAGGCACCTTGCTGATCGCCGAAGAAGGCATCAACGGCACTGTTTCCGGCAGCCGCGAAGGCATCGATGGCCTGATCGCCTGGCTGAAGAACGATCCGCGCATGGTCGACATCGACCACAAGGAATCGTACTGCGACGAGCAGCCGTTCTACCGCACCAAGGTCAAGCTCAAGAAAGAGATCGTGACCCTGGGCGTCGAAGGCGTCGATCCGAACAAGAAAGTCGGCACCTATGTGGACCCCAAGGACTGGAACGCGTTGATCAGCGACCCGCAAGTGCTGTTGATCGACACCCGTAACGACTACGAAGTCTCCATTGGCACCTTCGAAGGCGCGATCGACCCGAAAACCACCAGTTTTCGCGAATTTCCCGACTACATCAAAGCCAACTTCGACCCGGCCAAGCACAAGAAGGTCGCGATGTTCTGCACCGGCGGCATTCGGTGTGAGAAAGCGTCGAGCTATATGCTCAGCGAAGGCTTCGATGAGGTCTACCACCTCAAGGGTGGCATCCTGAAGTACCTCGAAGAAGTGCCCCAGGAAGAAACCAAATGGCAGGGCGACTGCTTTGTATTCGACAATCGCGTGACGGTCCGCCACGACTTGAGCGAAGGCGACTACGATCAATGTCATGCCTGTCGCACGCCGGTAAGCGTCGAAGACCGTGCGTCCGAGCACTATGTGGCCGGCATCAGTTGCCCGCATTGCTGGGATAAGCTGCCGGAGAAGACCCGTCGCAGTGCGATCGACCGGCAAAAGCAGATTGAACTGGCCAAGGCCCGCAATATGCCGCACCCGATTGGCTTCAACTACAAGCAAACCCCTTCCGAGGCCTGAGCCATGTCCGCGCGCCTGCTCTATGTAATGGACCCGATGTGTTCCTGGTGCTGGGGCTTTGCCCCGGTGGCCGAGGCGTTGGTGGAGCAGGCCCAGGCTGCCGGCGTGGAGCTGCACCTGGTGGTGGGTGGCTTGCGCACCGGCAGCGGCGCGGCGCTGGAGCCTACGACCCGGCGCTACATCCTGGAGCACTGGCAGGCGGTTACCGAGGCCACCGGCCAGCCGTTCAAGCTTGAAGGCGCATTGCCCGACGGTTTCGTCTATGACACCGAGCCTGCGTGCCGCGCCATCGTCACTGCCCGCAGCCTGGCGCCGGATTGCGCGTGGAAGCTGCTGGGGCTGATCCAGCGTGCGTTTTATGTCGAGGGCCGCGATGTGACCCTCGCCAGTGTGCTGGTGGAGTTGGCGGAGAAGGCGGGCATCCCGCGCATCGAGTTTGCCGGTGAGTTTGACCGCGCCGAGCAACACGCGGCGACGGCCGCCGATTTCACCTGGGTGCAGGACCTGGGCATCGCCGGTTTCCCGACGCTGCTGGCCGAGCGCAATGGCCAGTTGGCCCTGCTGACCAATGGTTACCAGCCGCTGTCCGAGCTGTCGCCGTTGCTGGCTCGATGGCTGGAGCGAGCAACCTGTGCATGACCAGCCTGACCTCGAGCCGAGCAAACGCACTGATCGCCTGACCTGGGCGGAAATCCGTCGCCTGGCCCTGCGTCACAAGAAATCCTTGTGGCTCGCCAATGGCGTCGCCGTGCTGGCGACCCTGTGCAGTGTGCCCATTCCGTTGCTGTTGCCGCTGC
The DNA here is from genome assembly GCF_050312575.1 of Pseudomonas sp. R11F. Lineage (NCBI taxonomy): Bacteria > Pseudomonadati > Pseudomonadota > Gammaproteobacteria > Pseudomonadales > Pseudomonadaceae > Pseudomonas > Pseudomonas sp. R11F. Next base: position 39,038 of record NZ_JBNPJU010000058.1, read on the forward strand.
TGGTCGATGAAGTACTGCTGGGCCACGGCGACGCCGCGCTCAAGGTGATGAACCACGTCTTACCGCTGGGCTGGCAGAAAGCCGCCGGTTATATCGGCCTGATGCTGCTGGTGACCCTGCTGCTGCGCTGCGGTGCGCTGGTATTCAACGTCGTGCAGGCGCGGCTGTTCGCGCGGCTGGCCAAAGACATCGTGTACCGCATCCGCGTGCGCCTGATCGAACGGCTCAAGCGCATTTCCCTCGGCGAATATGAAAGCCTGGGCAGCGGCACGGTCACCACGCATCTGGTCACCGACCTCGACACTTTGGACAAATTTGTCGGTGAAACCCTCAGCCGCTTCCTGGTGGCCATGCTCACTCTGGTGGGCACCTCGGCCATTCTGGTGTGGATGCATTGGCAACTGGCGTTGTTGATCCTGCTGTTCAATCCGCTGGTGATCTACGCCACGGTGCAGTTGGGCAAACGCGTCAAACACCTGAAGAAGCTGGAAAACGACAGCACCTCACGCTTTACCCAAGCACTGACCGAAACCCTGGATGCCATCCAGGAAGTGCGCGCCGGCAATCGCCAGGGCTTTTTCCTCGGGCGCCTCGGCCAGCGTGCCCTGGAAGTGCGCGATTATGCGATCAATTCCCAATGGAAAAGCGACGCCTCCAGCCGCGCCAGCGGGTTGTTGTTCCAGTTTGGTATCGACATCTTCCGGGCCGCGGCGATGCTCACCGTGTTGTTTTCCGACCTGTCGATTGGCCAGATGCTCGCCGTGTTCAGTTACCTGTGGTTCATGATCGGCCCGGTGGAGCAACTGTTGAACCTGCAATACGCCTACTACGCGGCGGGTGGGGCGCTGACGCGGATCAACGAGCTGCTAGCGCGCGCCGATGAGCCGCAATATGCCGGTGGCGAAGATCCGTTTACCGGGCATGAAACGGTCGGTATTGAAGTGCGGGGCCTCAATTTCGGCTACGGCGAAGATTTAGTCCTCGACCAGCTTAACCTGAGTATTGCGCCCGGAGAGAAGGTCGCCATCGTCGGTGCCAGTGGTGGCGGCAAGAGTACTTTGGTACAACTGCTGCTGGGCTTGTATACCCCGCAGGCGGGCAGTATCCGTTTTGGCGGCGCCACCCAGCAGGAGATCGGCCTGGCAATCATTCGTGAAAACGTTGCGGTGGTGCTGCAGCATCCGGCGTTGTTCAACGATACCGTGCGCGCCAACCTGACCATGGGCCGAACCCGTTCCGACCAGGCCTGCTGGCAGGCATTGGAGATCGCCCAGCTGGATGCTACCGTCAGGGCGTTGCCCTTGGGCTTGGACAGCGTGGTGGGGCGCTCCGGCGTGCGCTTTTCCGGCGGCCAGCGCCAGCGCCTGGCGATAGCGCGGATGGTGCTGGCCGAGCCGAAGGTGGTGATTCTGGATGAGGCGACCTCCGCCCTGGATGCCGCCACCGAGTACAACCTGCATCAGGCGCTGGCGCGGTTTCTCAGCGGGCGTACTACACTGATTATCGCCCATCGCCTCTCGGCGGTGAAACAGGCCGATCGGGTACTGGTGTTCGATGGTGGGCATATCGCCGAAGATGGCGACCATCAGCAATTGATTGCCGATGGTGGGTTGTACGCCAAGCTGTATGGTCACCTGCAACAAGTGCGTTGAGTTAGCTTAGGCTGTGCTGTCGGGGGCGGATTTTCGCGTGCGTATTCAGCTGTGCATGTGCAAGGGACTTCATGAAGCAAAAACGAACTCTCGGAACACCACGGTTGTTGGGCATTGTCTGGCCTTTTATTGCCGTTGTGCTGTTCCAGGCATTGTTGGGTTGCGTCAGTCTCTACGTGCTTTCAGCGGTGCGTGGCTATGTGGCTGGCGAAAGTCTTTGGTCCAAGGGGCAGAAAGATGCCATCTATTACCTGACCCTCTACGCCGATAATCGCGACGAAGCCACTTACCTCAAGTATCAGCACGCTATCGCCGTGCCACAGGGCGGGCACGAGCTGCGCATTGCCCTCGACCGTCCCGTCCCCGACCTCACCGCGGCGCGCCTGGGTATTCTCAAGGGTGGCAACCACCCGGATGACGTTTCCAGCCTGATCTGGCTGTACCTCAACTTTCGCCATTTCAGCTACCTGGAAAAAGCCATCGCACTGTGGACCGTGGGCGATGGCTATCTGGTGCAGCTGGATGAACTGGCCCAGTCGATGCACCGGGCGATCAGCGCCAATCAAGTCAGTGGCGACAACGTGCGCGACTGGAAGGCGCACATCATTGCGATCAATGACGGCGTGACCCCGGCGGCCAAGGCATTCAGCGATGCCTTGGGCGAGGGCTCGCGGATGATTTTGCGGCTGTTGCTGATCACCAACCTGGCCACCGCGTTGGGGCTGATTGTTCTGGCGCTGCTGCGTACCCACAAGCTTCTGGCCCAGCGCCATGCCTTCGCCAATGCCCTGCAAGTCGAGAAGGAGCGGGCGCAGATCACCCTGGAGTCGATCGGCGACGGGGTGATCACCACCGACGTCGATGGCGCCATCACCTACATGAACCCAGCGGCGGAGGCGTTGACCCACTGGAAAAACGCCCAGGCCCAAGGCCTGCCCCTGGCGGCGTTGTTCAAACTGCTGGACGAAAGCGCCGAGCCCGACGGCTTTACCCTGATCGAGCGCATCATCAAGGGCCGGCTTGGTGGCGGCAGCGAACATTCCAAGCTGATCCAGCGCCTGGACGGCAGTACGGTGTCGGTGACGCTGGTGGGGGCGCCGATCCGCAGCGCCGGCAAAGTCAGCGGTGCGGTACTGGTGCTGCACGACATGACCCAGGAGCGCCAGTACATCGCCAACCTGTCGTGGCAAGCGACCCATGATGCCTTGACCGGCCTGGCCAACCGTCGCGAGTTCGAGTACCGCCTGGAGCAGGTGCTGCAACAAGTGGGGCGCCAGCAGGGTGGGCGGCATGCGTTGATGTTCCTCGACCTGGACCAGTTCAAGCTGGTCAACGACACCTGTGGTCATGCGGCCGGTGACGAGCTGCTGCGTCATATTTGTGCGCTGCTGCAGTCGGACCTGCGCGAAGGCGACACGCTGGCTCGGTTGGGCGGCGACGAGTTCGGCATCCTGCTGGAGAACTGTCCGGCGCCGGTGGCGGAAAGAATCGCCGAAAGCCTGCGCCATACCGTGCAGAGCCTGCATTTTGTGTGGAAGGGACGGCCCTTCATGACCACCGTCAGTATCGGCCTGGTGCACATCTCACAAACCCCGACCACCCTCGAAACGTCGTTGCGGGCGGCAGATATGGCGTGCTACATGGCCAAGGAAAAGGGCCGCAACCGAGTGCAGGTCTACCATGCCGATGACTCGGAATTGTCTTTGCGTTTCGGTGAGATGGCCTGGGTGCAGCGCCTGCACATGGCGTTGGAGGAAGACCGTTTTTGCCTGTACTCCCAGGAAATCTCGCCGCTGGGCCATACCGACGCCGGCAGTGGGCATATCGAAATCCTGTTGCGACTGCACGATGAAGGGGGGCGCATCATCTTGCCCGACAGCTTTATCCCGGCCGCCGAACGTTACGGCCTGATGACATCGCTGGACCGCTGGGTGGTCGAGAACGTGTTCAAGATCATCGCCAAGTGCATGCATGAGCGTCCGGGCCGGCCCATGGCCATGTGTGCGATCAATCTGTCAGGCATTACCATTGGTGATGACGATTTCCTGGGTTTTTTACATGAGAAATTCGCGGCTTATAACATCCCGCCTGAAATGATATGTTTTGAAATAACCGAGACGAGTGCTATTGCCAATCTCGGCAGTGCAATCCGTTTTATTAATGAACTCAAAGCCTTAGGTTGCCATTTTTCCCTCGATGACTTTTGCGCCGGAATGTCCTCATTCGCTTATCTCAAACATTTACCTGTAGACTTCCTGAAGATCGATGGAAGTTTCGTAAAGGATATGCTGGACGACCCGATTAACCGCGCCATGGTCGAAGTGATCAATCACATCGGCCACGTCATGGGTAAGCGCACAATTGCCGAGTTTGTTGAAACCACGCACATCGAACAGGCGTTACTTGAGATCGGTGTGGATTACGCTCAGGGCTACCTGATTGAACGCCCGCAATTGTTTACCTTTGATAGCTTGCAGTGTCGACCTGTGCGTCCGCAGCCTCTGTTATTCAAGGCGCCCGGCACATTCCGCTGAAACATTTGCTGGTCTGTACTATCACACTAAAAAAGGAGCCCTACAGTGATCGACACATTCAACAGAACCGGCCCGCTTATGGAAGCCTCGAGTTACCCCGCCTGGGCGCAACAATTGATCCAGGACTGTAGCGAGAGCAAGCGCCGAGTTGTCGAGCACGAACTGTACCAGCGCATGCGCGACAACACGCTCAGCGCCAAGACCATGCGCCACTACCTGATTGGTGGCTGGCCGGTGGTGGAACAGTTTGCCTTGTACATGGCACAGAACCTCACCAAGACCAAGTTTGCCCGCCATCCTGGGGAGGATATGGCGCGACGTTGGCTGATGCGCAATATTCGCGTGGAACTGAACCACGCTGACTATTGGGTGAATTGGGCGCGTGCCCATGGCGTGAGCCTGGAGGAGTTGCAGGCGCAGAATGTACCGCCGGAATTGCATGCCCTGAGCCACTGGTGCTGGCATACCAGTTCGTCCGATGCGCTGATCGTTGCAATTGCCGCAACCAACTATGCCATCGAGGGGGCGACTGGGGAGTGGTCCGCCGTGGTGTGTTCGACCGGTGTGTATGCCGCCGCCTTCCCTGAGGAAGACCGCAAGCGTGCGATGAAGTGGCTGAAGATGCACGCCCAGTACGACGACGCCCACCCCTGGGAAGCCCTGGAAATCATCTGCACCCTGGCCGGGATGAACCCGAGCAAGGCCTTGCAGGTCGAGTTGCGCCAGGCCGTCTGCAAGAGCTACGACTACATGTACCTGTTTCTGGAAAGCTGCATGCGGTTGGAAAAAGACAACGACAAGATGCTCGCGGCCGTTCGCGAGCGGCCGGCACGCGTCGCCAGCGAGGCGTGATGCAAGCGTGATGGCGGGGGCTTACCCCGCCATCGCCAAGCGGTTACGGCCTTCGCGCTTGGCCACGTACAAAGCGTTATCGGCCCGGCGCAGCAGGCTTTCAGCCGACTCGGCGGCCAACAAGGTTGAGCAGCCGAGGCTCACCGTCAATTCGATCCGCGTCCCCTCCACCCAGTAATCCTGTGCCTGTGCTGCCTGGCGCAAACGCTCGCCGACCATGGCGGCAGCCTCTCGGCCGGTATTCGACAGCAGGATCAGAAACTCTTCCCCGCCAAACCGAAACACCATGTCCACGTTGCGCAACTGGTTTTTGATCGTGGTGGCGATTTCGCGCAGCACGCTATCGCCAGCCGCATGACCGTGGGTATCGTTGATTCGCTTGAAGTGGTCGATGTCCAGCATCAGCAAGGACAACGGGCTCAGGTGCCGCTTGGCCATGTCGATCTCCCTTTGCAGAGTCTGGTCCATGGCGATTCGGTTACCGGTTTCAGTCAACGGGTCACGCAGGGCGCTGCGCGTGGCTGCGCGGTAGAGCAGGGCGTTGCGCATCGGATAGAGCAGGGTCGCCAGCAGGGATTCGAGCTGGTGCAGTTCGTCTTCCATGAAGCGCTGGTTGCGGCGAAAGATCAGTTCACCCAAATGCTCGCCTTCGTGGCTCAGGCTGTAGCTCACCGAATGATGACCGCGATGGCCGAACTCCAGGCGCAGGTCGCTGGTTGCGTGACGGTACAGCAGGGCATCCACGGGGACCAGGCGCTGGATTTCGCGAAAGAACAGGCCGAGGATACGCTCCGGCTCCAGGCTGACCTGCAATTGCTGGTTCAGTTGCTGGCGCAGTTGGTTAAGGGTAATGGGACGCTGCGGCCGAAGGGAGGGTTGACCAAACCCCAGACGTTGCAATTTGGCACTGTCGAAGTCAATTGCGTTGGTCTGGGTGGGTGTTTTCATAGTTGGACGGCCTCTAAGCACTGAACTGTCTTACAGGCTGGATGAGAATGGCAGAAGCCAAGCGTCTTACTGTTCCGTCAGTTGCGTAAAACAATAGGAACAGTTTAAACCGCTTTAGTCCGGGTTATAACCCCGGGGCACTGCCGCACGTCTTGTCATCGCTTAACCTGCTTGTCAGGGATTAGAGCGAGATTCGTGCCAAATCCTTTTGGCTGTATAAAACGTCTTACAAATCAATTAATTGCTTTTATAACTCAGTGGGGTTGTCGCCTGCTTGCGTCAGTTATTTGGCTGACAACTGGCTTAGACCAAGGTCGTGCGGTCGATCTGCTCAATCGACGTGACCCCGGTCAGGGTCATGGCCACGCGCATCTCCTTGGCGAAGATATCCAGCAGGTTTTCCACCCCGTGCTGGCCGTCGGCAGCCAATGCATAGGCGGTGGCGCGGCCCAGCAGACACGCTTTGGCACCCAAGGCGAGCATACGCACCACGTCCAGCCCCGAACGGATGCCGGAGTCCACCAGCACGGTGAGGTCATCGCCGACCTTGTCGGCAATCGGTGGCAGAGCCTTGGCGGTGGACAGCACGCCGTCCAGCTGGCGCCCGCCATGGTTGGAGACCACGATGCCATCGGCCCCGAAGCTCACGGCGTCCTTGGCATCCTGCGGATCGAGGATGCCTTTGATGATCATCGGGCCTTTCCAGAACTCACGGATCCATTCCAGGTCTTTCCAGCTGATGGAGGGATCGAAGTTGTTGGCCAGCCAGCCGATGTAGTCTTCCAGGTGGGTGGGTTTGCCCAGGTACCTGGAGATATTGCCCAGGTCGTGTGGACGGCCGAGCAACCCCACATCGAACGCCCATTGCGGCTTGGTGACGGCTTGCAGCATGCGCCGCGACGCCGCGAATGGCCCGGACATGCCCGAGTGTGCATCGCGGTAGCGTGCGCCTGGCGTGGGCATATCCACGGTGAACACCAGTGTCGTCACCCCGGCCGCCTGGGCCCGTTCCAGCGCGTTGCGCATGAAGCCACGGTCCTTGAGGACATACAGCTGGAACCAGATTGATTGCGCGCTTTGAGACGCCACTTCTTCAATCGAACACACCGACACCGTCGACAGGCAGAAGGGGATGCCTTTATTGGCGGCTGCCTTGGCCGCCTGCACTTCGCCGCGCCGCGCATACATGCCGGTGAGGCCCACCGGGCTGAGGATCACCGGCATGTCCAGGGACTGGCCGAACAGGGTGGTCTTGAGGCTCAGGCTATCCACATTGCGCAGGACACGCTGGCGCAGGCTGATCTCGGCCAGGTCCGAACTGTTGGCGCGCATCGTGTGTTCGGCGTAGGCACCGCCGTCGATGTAGTCGAACAGGAAGCGCGGCAGCTTGCGCTTGGCGGCTGCGCGATAGTCGGAGGCGGACGAGATGATCATTGAAGAGGGGCTCCACAGGGCAAGGTGATTCAGGATAGGCAATAATCTGGCATGATAAAAACAACTTTTATCAATGGTAGCCAGTCGCAAAAGGAATACCGATGAACCTACGAGCATTGCGTGCCTTTGTCGAAGTGGTGCGCCAGGGCGGCTTCTCCCAGGCTGCCGAGGTGGTGTCGCTGACTCAGTCCTCCGTGAGCAAGGCCGTCAGGACGCTGGAGGATGAACTGGGCGCGCCGCTTTTTAATCGTCTGGGCCACCGTAACGAACTCACCGCCGCCGGTGAAATTGTCTACCGTCGCGCCCAGGTGCTGCTCGCCGAGAGCAATGACCTGGTGGCCGAGATCAATGACTTGCGCGGCCTCAAGCGTGGCCAGTTGCGCATCGGCCTGCCCCCGGTGGGTTGCGGCGTGCTGTTCGCGGCCATGTTCGCCACCTACCGCAGGCGCTACCCCGACATCGAAATCGAACTCACCGAGTACGGCAGCAAGAAACTGCGCGGGTGCCTGGAAGCCGGGGAGATTGACCTCGCGGCGTTGCTGCTGCCCACGGATGAAGGGTTCGACTTCCAACCCGTGCGCAATGAACCCCTGATGGCCGTGTTGCCCATGAACCACCCGCTGGCCCGGCGCAAGCGCATCGACTTCACCGACCTTGCGGATTCACCGTTCATTCTGTTCGAAGCCGGCTTCGCCCTGAACGCCAAGATCCTCGCCGCCTGCGAGCGCAAAGGCGTGACTCCCAAAGTCACGGCCCGCAGCGGGCAGATCGACTTTATCGTCGACCTGGTCTCGGCGGGCCTGGGCGTCGCGTTCCTGCCGCGCATGCTGGCGCACATGCATCAACCCACCGGTATCGCCCTGATCCCCTTGGACGAACCCCACACCGACTGGCACATCGCCCTGGCCTGGCGCGCCAGCGCCCACCTGCCGCCGGCGGCGCGTGCCTGGCTGGATTTGGCCAAGGAAATGGCCCATTCGGAGTAGGGCGGCGACCGGTTATCAGGATGAATTCGTCAAAACGCATCCCGATGCTTGACTTCTTCTTTTTAATCAGTAACATACGGCGCATTCCGCGATAGCTCAGTTGGTAGAGCAAATGACTGTTAATCATTGGGTCCCTGGTTCGAGTCCAGGTCGTGGAGCCAGATAGGAAAAGCCTGCAGCGATGCAGGCTTTTTTTTTGCCCTGGATTTCTTCGGGGTGATCAAAGCGCGCAGCGCGACCAGCGTGACTGCGTCTCTAATCCTGCGATTACATGAAAATCGCTGCAGTGGTTTCAACCAAGGTGCGCTGGGTAAAACCAGGGTTCGCGTCAATTGATCTGATTCTGATTGATATCCAAGGAGCCTGCGCTGTTTTTCATAAAGTCGTGTTTATGAAGAATAATTTAGGTTGCGCTTGCAGATCGTGCCTACGCGACATTTTTTCCGGGGCGAACATTGTTGAGTGGATGGATTTAAATTTCGAATAATCAGGATTTTAGAAAAAACATCGGCTCTGAAACAGAATTCAGTGCTGTGGTTTTTATTGGCTTCCTATTATTTTTTCCTAACCGTCTATTCCAAAAAGATCTTTTGTTGAAAATTTCGGAGCATGCTTTATTGCGCACAAATGTAACAAGTTGTTTCATTTTTTGCCGTTTTCGGCACCGATAAAGGGGCTTTCTGTCGGCGAACAGGTGAGTTCCGTTCGTTGCGGCGCAGTGGGTTGAGCCTGGGACAGTGATGATTTTGCGTGTGTCTGTTCGGCGCAATGCGAAACAAGGGATTTGTATAATTATCGAGGCTCGAACCCATGAATCATGTGATCAACTCCATACTGGAAAATGCGTCAACTCGCCCGTCACTCGGCCATACCAACCCCGCTTTACTGCATGACGTTCTATGGCGAGCACTTGAGCACGCACTCAAGGCAAACACGGACGACGCTTCCCAGACCCCGCACACCCGAGCCTGCCTGAGGATCTACGCCGAAATCGATACGCTGTCGTATCTGGACAAGGCTGATTCGAAATTGGCGGCTGCTTTGGGTAAGGCATTCTTCGAGTCCCGCTCCAGCAAAGACGTCGAGGCGTTCTGGAAGTTGTTGCTGATCAAGCAACTGCTGTTCGAATTGTCGGTCAGGAGTGTGGCGACCCAGATTGCTTCGCAAGCCAGCCTGCCCCGTCAGTTACTCACGCTCGACTCGCAGTTGATTGCAGCGCCGTCCGGGGTAAATATCAGCCTGGGGCTGCTGTGCAAAGAGACCGACCAACTCAAGCATTCTGTCGTGCTGGTCTTGCAGAAACTGGCACAACACGTTGAAGACCGTGGCCTCAAAAAGCCCCAAGTCACTGCGCAGCTTCTGCTGGAGTTGTACAACGCCGTATGGTCGGGCAGTAATGGCACTGATATCGAGTCGCAGATTTTTTACGCCGACAGTGTGTATGACGCGTTGCCCGACGTACATCACGCCCTGGGCCTGGCGCCGCGGGAAAAATGGCTGACCTTGTTTACCTGGTTATATGGCGACAAGGATGGTCGCCCCTATGACACCAACCAGCACACCGAAACGCTGGTTGTGGCCTTGGAAACCGCGCTGCGCAACCGCTACATCGCTGATATTGACAGCCTGATAAAGGACGGCGGTGCACAGCATCGCCTGGAAGATATTCGTGCACGTCTGGGCAAGGATCACCCCGAGCGTTTCGAACAGCCCGCCGAGCTGATCGAGGCACTGGGCAGCATCCGTTTTACCCAGCCGGTTGCCATCGACCGCCTGCTGCTGCGGGTGCATGCGTTTGGCTTTCACTACCTGGATATCGAGTTTCGTGAAAACGCCGAGATGTTCAGTAGCGTGGTCGATGAGATTCTTTCCAGTCAATGGCTGGAAACCATCGGCCTGGGCCAGGGCCGGCACTATCACGAGCTGGATGAGCGCGCGCGCCAGGCCGCGCTTGAGGTTGCGCTGGAAGGCGAGGAGGCTCAGGCTCCGGCTGCCCTGTGGCAAGGGTATCTGCAACGCACCACATCGATTTACACCAAGAAAGCTCAGCAATACGCCGGTCAGGACTACATTGCGCTGATGGAGCAGGACCCGAGTTATATCCGTATGCACGATGCGCGCAACGCGCTCGAGCGGTTTGAAATGATTGACCGTTACCGCGACCGCATGAAAATCCACGGGATCGCCGAGTACACTTCGGCCCTTAGCGCGCTGGAGGTGTTGTTCCTGATGAAGGCGGCCCAGGTGCGGGACGGTATAGACATCGCCCTGCAACCCGAAGACCTGGCAGGTGCCGAGCGCACGCTTGCCACGGTGCATGAGGTGTACGAAAACCCGGTGTACCGCCGGCATCTGGCAGCACGCGGCAACCGCCAATACATCACGTTTGGCCCCAGCGACACGGGCAAGCAAGGCGGCAAGGCCATGCACAAACTGAATATGGCGATTGCTAACCAGCACAAGTTGATCGCGGCCCGCTACGGTATCGAGGTGGTCGTCCACGTCATCATGGGGGGGGAACACGCGCGGTGTAATGGAGTGATTGCAGAGACCTTGCAGGAATTCGGCGCGTTGGAGGGGCCGGAAACCCGCTTTATGCTGGCCGGGTGTGCGGAGATGCGCGCTCATCTGCTGACCCGCAATCAGTCCGTCAACTTTCTCAGCCAGTTGTACCGTATGCACGCCGAGCCCCAGCCGAAACCGTCCGAAGAGGTCATTGCCGGGAGGATTCAACGTTGGGGGGAAGTGGTGCGCCGCTACCAGGCGACGTTCTTCGAGCATCCGGCGTTGCCCTCTCTGCTGCGTGACCTGGCGCGATTTGACGTGGTCAGGGCCACCGCCAAGGGCACCCGACCGCCTTCTCGGATCTTCAACATCAAGGTGTTCGAGTCGCGACCCGATGCCATTCGTGCGATTCCCTGGACCCGCGCCTTGCTGGCCGGTGGGTTGCACAGCGAACTGATCGGCGTCGGGCAGTTTGCGCAAGAGCCGGTAACGCACTTGTCGAAGGCCTTCAACGAGGATGAGAGCTTTCACACCTACGTCAAAGGCATGGCCTATGCCATTGCGCGAACCGACCTGAAATGCGCCTGGCTGACCTTGACCGGCAGCAACCCGGAGAAAGCCCACATCCTGGCGCTGGCTGAAGCCTTGAAGACCGAAGCCATCGGCACGGCTGAACAACTGCTGGCCAGCCTGCACCTGGAAGTGATTGAAGGTAAGCGCTTCGTGTACAAGGCCACCACCGGCACCGAGCCGGCGGATCCTTGGAAAATCAAGGAAAGCAGCTTGCTCAACTTGTGGCCTAGCCTCAAGGCAGAGGTCTACCGCAAGGAAAAGAACCTGAGAATCTATCGGTTGTTTCTTATCTACGCCAAAAGCAATCCCGCGTTCATCCAGTCCTCATCGCTGAATGATTTTTACAGCGGGTTCCTCGCGGCCGTGAGTACCGATGCAGGTCTGGTCGATCCCACCAGCGCCCACCATTTCAACTGGTGATTAGCCCCGATACCCAGGGCAGCCTGGGTATCGGCAGGCGCTACCCTCCAAGAGGATCAACTGTATGGCATTTACTATCCTGATACTCGATGCCCCCGGCCCGCCATTGCTGTTTGAGGAAGTCGATCGCTTTCTTGAGCTGGGCCTGAACGTCACTCTCAACCTGCACTATTTCGCGGATAAAGAGCGCATCCGGCAGCACTACACTACGCGTATTGAATATGCCGAGATCGACTGTCACGACGAGCCTGCCTTTATTGCCGCCGTGAGTCGAGCCAGGGGGTACAGCGTGTTCAAGACGCGTCTGAACATCCCCCTCGGTGCCAGCCTGATCCGTGCCGCCAGTTCGCCCGCGTTGGCCACGCCACTGCGCGCCATTGCCCAGGCCGGCGCCGGGGTTAACCATATTGATCGGCTCGAATGCGAGCAGTGCGGCGTTACGATACTCAACACGCCAGGCTCCAACGCGGTCGCTGTTGCCGAGTACGTCCTGGCCCAGGCGCTGTTTCTATCTCGTGATCTGGATTATTACAACGCCGAAACGCACAACGGCCATTGGGCAAAAGGCACCTTGGCACCTACCTCCGAATACGCCGAACTCACGCTTGGGCTGGTGGGCACCGGAAGCATTGCCCGGCAGGTGGCACGTAAGGCGGCGGCGCTGGGCATCAAGGTGATCGCTACCGGGTCCGAGCGTTTTACCGAACCGGTAGCGCGCAGCCTTGAGCTTGAGCGACGAGCAAGCCTTGCGCAGTTACTGGCTGATTCGCACATCGTCTCGATCCACGTGCCGCTCACCACGCTGACCCGCGGCTTGTTCGGCACCGCCGAGTTCGGGCAGATGCGCCAAGGTTCAATCCTCATCAATACCGCTCGCGGCGGGATCGTCGACGAACACCAGCTGGCAGCCTTCATGCGCCAGTTTCCCAGGCACATCAAGGCGGTCGCCATCGATACCTTTTCCCTGGAAAAAGACCGGTTCGACTCGCCACTGACCGACATTCCCAACGCGCAACTGACGCCGCATATCGCCGGCAATACCACCACGGCAATCAGGGTGGCGTCCCGTCAGATCGTCGACAAGATCCATGCATTCAGTGCCGCCGCCATCGTGCGTTAACCTACCGGACACAAGGAAGGCTACATCATGCAGACCTCTATTTTTACCCGTCTCAACGCCCTGAGTTGCACCGACCTCAGCGATGCAATGGACCGCCTGAAAATCGTTTGCCAGTGCACCGACATCATGCCTCTGGACCGGTCGTTCACCCTCACAGGCAAAGCCTGGACCCTGCGCTACGGCCCTATTGGCCTGGACGGCGGCTCGGTGGGTGACTACATCGACGACCTTGAGGCCGGCCAGGTGGTAGTGATCGACAACCAGGCGCGGCTCGACACCACCGTGTGGGGCGATTTGCTGACCTCTACTGCCGCCCGCAAGCAGCTGGCCGGGACGGTGATTGACGGTATCTGCCGCGATGTCGACCGTGCGTTGGAACTTGACTACCCGATATTTTCCCGGGGTAACTGGATGCGCACCGGCAAGGATCGCGTGCGTGTCGAAGCGATCCAGGCGCCCGTGACGCTGGGTGGCGTGCGGGTACAACCAGATGATTGGTTGCGCGGAGATGGTGACGGCTTGGTAGTGATTCCGGCCGGCTCACTGAGCCAAGTGCTGGAGGTTGCCGAAGAAATCCACCAGGCCGAAGAGCATATTCGTGCGGCTATCGAGGCGGGCGTTCCTTTACACAAAGCTCGCGCCGATTACGGCTACCACGCCTTGCAGACGCCGCGCCGCTGACTGGCCCGGGGCAGGAGCCGCAGCGGGTGCGGCTTCAGTTGATGCCGGCTCGAGCAACGACTTGGCTGGATGTGCATAAGGAGATTGATCGTTCCATGATTCGATGAGTTCAAATCTGATAGTGTCCTGAATATCAATATTCGAGGCAGTATCAATAATGGGCAATCATGCAAGTCGCTACGCGTTATTTGCTTTTCCTGTCTTCATGTTGTGCCAACCAGTACAAGCAGCATCGTGGCAAATTTGCAGTATGGAGTTACGTGTTACTGATGTATTGAAACATCCATACCCCAAGCTACAGGCGCAGATCCTGAAGGTGAGCCCTACATCGACCACGGCAGAGTGCCCGGAAGAGGGGGCGACCCTCACGTTTATCCCAGAAACTACTGATTACCAAAGCCAGATCCCACGCCGAGAGTGGCCCAAAAAAGGCCAGTCGGTGCGTGTGAACTACCGGTATCTGGATGGGACATGTAAAGGCGATGGCCATAGTCATGCGTGCCGTATTGAGCATTACCCATTAGCGGGTAGCTGAGTTGCAAGCGTTTTCCCGGTTCACTTCAAGTTCGCTGAACGGACGCGGCGGTAACTGCCCGATCTTGCTGATCCGCTCCGTCTCCAGTCTTGGGCTCAGGAGCAACGCCCTTTAGACCAGCGCTTGTAATCCGCAGGAGTCATCCCCGTAAGTTGAATGAAAGCCCGTCGGAACGAGGTATCTTCGTTGTAGCCACACTTGAGGGCCACTTGTTTAACGCTGGCTCCCGGTGTCTGAAGGAGGACGCAGGCCGTTTCTATCCTCACGCGGGTAATGATTTCTTTAGGCGACTCATTGGTCAATTTCTTGAGTCGCCGATGCAGTGTCCGCTCACTTAGATTCAATGTTTTGGCCAGCTCTTCAGCCGTCAGCCCGGGTTTGGCATGACGAATGATTTGCTCGGTTTCCAGAAGCAGCGGATTGGCACTATTGATAAAACCTCGGGGTGCATAAACCAGTTGAGGCAGAGGCAAGCTGTCGGTCACAGAGATATCTGCGGTCAACTTGGCGACATCGGCACCGGCCAAGCGCCTAATCACGTAGAGGGCCAGATCAATCCAGGATAACGGTCCTCCAGTGGTAATGATGCCGTCGTGCTCCTCCACCGCAGTGCCCCACACCGGCTGGGCTTTTGGAAATCGCTGTTTGAAAGCATGGTGCAGCCACCAGGTCGTGGTGCAGCGTCTGTTGTCGAGCAACCCAGACTCTCCCAGAACAAACGTACCCGCGCACGCCCCACCGACCAGTACGCCTTGTTGATGATTCACTTTGAGCCAAGCTGCCGCGTGTTTGAGGGAGTCGGAAGTGGGCGGCAACCTATCCGGCCCCAAGGCCATGCCAGTCACGAGCACAGCATCAAGAGGCCCCGCGCCATAAAAATCGGCATCAACGGGAATCAGTCTGCCCTGAGGATCCCTTAGCGACTTACCATCCGCACTGACGATGATCGTTTCGAATTCAACATCGATCTTGGCCCTCATTTCCGAAGCCAAACCAGGCGGTGGTGATTTCAGCGCCTGATTGGTCATCCAGAACAGATCAGCCAGCCCAGTGATGGCAGACATCAGGCTACCTTCCACAGCAACAATCGCAACGCGCATGGCAAATCCTGCTTTGGCAATCAAGTTGGCGAGTTTTGCATGAAGTGTGGCTTATTTGTTATCTAACAGTTCCCGTTGGGCCTACTTAAACTTTGCACAGTCAACTGCAAAGGCGCTCCGACATGAACCTGCCGCTCCACACGAAGCCTCACGAACAAAAACGCCTCGGTACGCTGAACTGGCTGAGCCGACTTGGCTTGGCCCTGGGTTTATCGCTGTTGTTCTCCGGTGGCCCGGCCATGGCCGCGTTACCTGATGGCACTGTGCGCAACATCGTGCTGGTACATGGCGCATTTGCCGATGGCTCGAACTGGACACCGGTGATCAAGCAGCTGAATGATATGGGCTATCACGTCACCGCCGTACAGAACCCGATGACCTCATTGGAAGATGACGTTTTGGCAACGCAGCGCGTACTTCGCCGACAACAAGGCGACGTGCTGCTGGTAGGACACTCATGGGCCGGCGCGGTTATAACGCAGGCCGGTAACGCCTCCAATGTAAAGGGGTTGGCCTATCTTTCCGCTTTAGTGCCCGACAGCGGTGAATCAGCAGCGGGCCTTCTGCAGCGACTGAATGCGCCTATGACTGGCCTGACACCCGATGCGCAGGGTTGGGTTTGGCTGGACGATCCCGTGCAGTTTCATCAAGTCATGGCGGCGGACTTACCGATGAAAAAAGCGCAGTTGCTTGCATCGGTTCAACAGCCTATAGCGGCAGCCTGTTTTGTCGGCAAGGTCCAGCACGCGGCGTGGCACGACAAGCCGAGCTGGTACTTGCAGACAACTGACGATAAGGCGCTTTTACCAGCGGTACAGCTGGCTATCGCGAAACAGATTGGAGCACAGACCTTATCAATCCGATCCAGCCACCTGTCCCTTGTTTCTCATCCCGATACGGTAGCCAAGTTCATCGATCAAGCCGCCAGAAAAGCCGGACGATGAAAAGTGCTCATACGTTTTCTACAGCAAGCAGGTCCTCAAGCATGAAAATTCTGCATATTGACTCGAGCATAATGGGCAGCAACTCCATAACCCGTAGACTTTCCTCAACCATCGTTGCACATCTTCAAGATAGCCATCGCGAGACGCATGTGGAGTACCGCGACCTGGTCGATGATGAGTTGAAGCATCTCACCGGTCCTATTGCAGCAGGATTCCGACAAACCGAGATCAATGATTTTACGGAGACCACTTTGCAGGAGCATCAACTGTCAGAAACTCTAGTCATGGAGTTCCTGGCGAGCGATGTGCTGGTCATCGGCGCTCCGATGTACAACTTTAACGTATCGAGCCAGCTAAAGGCTTGGCTCGACAGGATCGCCCAAGTCGGACGAACCTTTAAATACACAGAACAGGGTCCTGTAGGCTTGTCCGGCGGTAAACGCGTCATCGTGGTTTCGGCTCGTGGGGGCTTCTACTCGGAGGGGCCACTGCAAAAAATGGATTTCCAAGAAAGTTATCTCAGGGCATTTTTTGGTTTTCTCGGAATTAGTGATATCCACTTCGTCCGCGCCGAAGGCGTCTCCAGAGGTCAACAATTACGAGACCAGGGTGTTGAAAAAGCCATAGCTGCAATGCCCGCGGTCATTGCAAGCCTGTCAGCCCCTGCTCAATAACTCACCCAGTCTGGAGGCTTGAATTCATGCTGTTTGCTATCAAACTTACCTACCTTCGCCCTGTTGAGGAAATTCAAGCTCACTTGGAAGCCCACAAAGCGTGGCTGGTCAAATACATACAGTCCGGAATCATACTGTTTGCCGGCCCTCTCACCGATGAGAGCGGAGGCTTCATCCTTGCGTATGGTGAGCGCCACTCGGACATTCAACAAATAATCGCCGAGGACCCGTTCGATGTTTACAGGTTGGCAACTTTCGACATTCTGGGTTGTGATCCTGCAGTCCGCACGTCCGATTTCGCAGCCCACTGGGCCAGCGGAGCCAAGTCCATAGACTGTATTTAGCGCGGTGCTTGTCGCATAAGGCGTTTGCGAGTGAGCCCACGGAAAGGACGAGCCCCAGTGTTGGTCCCGACGAATCCCGTTATTACTCCGAGAAAAACCAGGCCAGCACCTGTCAACCCATCATGTGCCGTCGCCCAGGCAGTTACATCCAACTTCACTTATGCAGGATCGCCTGGTGAATATCCTGCAACGCCATGATGCGCTGGGCGGCGTTGAGTTTGATGGCTTCCTTGGGCATGCCGAATACCACGCAGCTGGCCTCGTCCTGGGCGACCGTCGCGGCGCCGGCGACGAGCATTTCCTTGAGGCCGCGGGCGCCGTCGTCGCCCATGCCGGTCATGATGATGCCGGTGGCGTTCTTGCCGGCGAATTTGGCCACTGAGCGAAACAGCACATCCACTGATGGCCGATGGCGGTTGACCAGCGGCCCGTCGATGACCTGAGTGTGATAGTAGGCGCCGCTGCGTGTGACCATCAGGTGCTTGCCGCCGGGTGCGATCAACGCCAGGCCAGGCAGGATACGGTCGTTGTTGCGCGCTTCACGCACTTCGATCTGGCACACGCTGTTCAGGCGCTCGGCGAAGGAGGCGGTGAACTTTTCCGGCATGTGCTGCACGATCACCATGCCCGGGCACACCCTCGGCAGTGCCGTCAGCACGGCCTCCAGCGCCTGGGTGCCGCCGGTGGAGGTGCCGATGGCGACAATGCGTTCAGTGGTCTGGGCCATGGCCTGGCCGTTGGCGGCGGGCAGGATCGCATCCGCGGTCAGCTTGCCGGCGACCGTGGGCGCCGGGGTCGGCTTGGCGATGCGCTTGCCGAGGTTACTGACATTGGAGTTGGCCGCCGCACGGATTGCCGCAATCAGTTCCGGGCCCGATTCGATCAGGAAATTTTTCAGGCCGGTGGTGGGTTTGGTGATGATGTCCACGGCGCCGGCCGATAAAGCCTGCAGGGAGGTTTCCGCGCCTTTCTGGGTCAGTGACGAGCAGATCACTACCGGTGTCGGGCGCTCGCTCATGATTTTCCTGAGAAAGGTGATGCCATCCATGCGCGGCATTTCCACGTCCAGCACAATCACATCCGGCCATTCACGGGCGAGCTTGTCCATGGCGAAAATCGGGTCGGAGGCGGCGCCTATGACGTGGATATCCGGCGTGTCATTGAAAATCGCCAGCAGCACTTGGCGGACAACGGCCGAGTCATCGACCAGCAATACGCTGATTTTTTTGTTAGGCATTGTTTTTGAGTAATCCCATTGGTTGATGCCGGACCCAGACGTTGCCGTTCCACAGGTCGAACACGATAGTGCGATAACCGGTACTGCCCATGTCCTGGGCCGCCAGGTGCAAATGATGGTGTTTGGCAAGCGCCAGCGCGGCGCGGATGTTCAGGGCGGCCACATTTTGCGCCGGTAGGTGGCGATGCTGCGTGGGGAACATCTCGCCGCCGCCGAACGCCTTCACCTGATAGTCCTGGGGCCGCGTGCCATGGGCGCGCGCATGCCGAATCAGCAGCTCCAGCGCTTCGTCGCCGTATTTGCCATCCAGGGGCTGACCATGCCGCAAGCGTGCCGGCAGCATGAAATGGCACATGCCGCCGATCCGCCGTTGCGGATGCCAGAAGGTGAACGCCACGCAGGAACCGAGCAAGGTGCGCAGGCGAGTCGGCCGCGTCGCAAAAGTGACTTGGCCGGGCGCCAACACCACTTCGGCTGCACCGAGAGGCTTTTTCATGGCTTGCGGTAAATCGACGGCGCCACCAGCTTCAAGGTGTCGTTCACACCGTTGAGGCTTTCCGAGTGGCTGATGATGAAATGGCCGCCGGGTTTGAGCTGCGGCAACAAGCGTGCGACGACTTGGCTCTTGGTCTGCTGGTCGAAATAAATCATCACGTTGCGCAGGAAGATCACATCGAACTCGCCCAGGCCTGGCAGCGGCTCGTTCAGGTTGACTTGCACGAAGTTGACGCGGTTGCGCAGGCTCTTGTCGATCAGGAACGTGCCTTCCTGGCGGCCGATGCCCTTGAGGCAGTATTTGGTGAGCAGCGGCTGGGGCAGGGTGCCGACGCGCTCCATCGAGTAATGCCCGGTACGCGCCTTGGCCAGCATCTGAGTGCTGATGTCCGAGCCGATCACTTCCCAAGGCGTAGTGCCCAGGGCCTCGGCCAGTGTCATTGCCAGGCTGTAGGGCTCTTCGCCCGAGGAGCTGGCCGCGCTCCACACGCGAAACACTTTGCCCGGTGTGGCCTTGGGCAGGACGTGCTGACGCAGGAAATCAAAGTGCTTGGGCTCGCGAAAAAAGTAGGTTTCGTTAGTGGTCAGCAGGTCCAGCGCGACTTGCAGTTCGCCCTTGCGCTGGTCGTTCATGATCAGTTTGAAATAGTCCCCGTAGCTCTCCAATTCATAATGCTGGAGGCGCTTGAACAGGCGCCCGGCCACCAAGGCTTTTTTGGCCGGCGACAGGTTGATGCCGGCCGCACGGTACAACCAGGATTGGAATTGACCGAATTCACGGTCATCGAGCGAAGCAGTGTCGGCCATGATCGTATCTCAACGCTGCTCAAGGTCGAGCGCCGGTGTCTGCGCGCTTTCGGCCAGGCTGGACATCTCGTCGATAGAAAGGACTTTGCCCACCTCCAGCACAATCACGAACTTGCCTTCGACCTTGGCCATGCCACCGATGAAGTCGGCACGAATCCGCGCGCCGAAGCTGGGAGGGGGTTCTATCTGGGCCGCTGGAATCTCCTGCACGGCGGATACCGTATCCACCAACAACCCGATGTCCTGGGGCTGCCCATCTTCGGTACTCGCTTCGATGATGATTACGCAGGAGCGGCGCGTAATCGGCGAGTTCGCCCGGCCGAAACGCGCCGATAGATCAACCACCGGCACCACGGCGCCGCGTAGGTTGATTACACCGCGCACGAACGCGGGCATCATCGGTACCACGGTCAGGCTGCCGTATTCGATGATTTCCTTGATGCCCAGAATGCCGATCGCGAACATCTCGCCACCGAGCATGAAGGTCAGGTATTGCGCATCCTCATCCGCCGCCACTGCGGTCTGACGGTTAGTCATCACTGCACCCATGTCACTCTCCCTGTAAGCCCGCGTCGATGTCTTGCATCAGAAACGGGTAAATTCCGATTCGTCCGGGGCGCTGGCCATCGTGTAGGCAAACGCTTTGCGGGCGGGCTGCGGTGCCGGGCGGGGTGGCTGGCGGCTGGGCTTGTTGCCAGGGCTGTCCACACTGCTGGTTTGAACCGCGGCGCCGGAGGTGGCGTCGAGTACGAAAAAGCTCATCGCCTGTTGCAACTGTTCGGCCTGGCTGCTCATTTCTTCGGCGGTCGCCGCCAGTTCCTCGCTGCTGGAGGCGTTCTGCTGGGTCACCTGGTTGAGCTGGGTCATGGCTGTGTTGATCTGCGCCACGCCGGCCGCCTGCTCTTCGGACGCGGCACTGATTTCCTGTACCAGGTCGGAGGTCTTGTTGATCGAAGGGACCATTTCGTCGAGCAGTTTTCCGGCCTTTTCCGCCATGTCCACGCTGCTTGACGACAGTTCGCCGATTTCCTGCGCGGCCACCTGGCTGCGCTCCGCCAGTTTGCGGACTTCGGCGGCGACCACCGCGAAACCTTTGCCGTGCTCGCCGGCCCGGGCAGCTTCAATCGCGGCGTTGAGCGCCAGCAGGTTGGTCTGGTAGGCAATGTCATCGATGATGCTGATGCGCTGGGCGATTTTCTTCATCGCCAATACCGTTTGTTGCACCGACTCTCCGCCGTCGGTGGCTTCCTTGGCCGCCTTGCTGGCCATGCCATCGGTGACCTTGGCGTTTTCGGTATTCTGATTGATGCTGGCGCTCATCTGTTCCACCGACGCGCTGGTTTCCTCGACGCTGGCGGCCTGTTCACTGGTGGCCTGGCTCATCGACTGTGCGGTGGCGCTGACTTGCTCCGAGGCGCTCGCCAGGTTGTCGGCAGCGTTGCGTACTTCACCGATGATAGTCGCCAGTTTGCCGACCATGTTGCGCATGGCATTGAGCACCATGCCGGTTTCATCTTTGCCGCCCGGCGCGATAGGGGTGCTGAGGTTGCCTTCAGCCAATTGCTCGGCGGCGGTCGCGGCGAGCCTCAGCGGACGCGAAATAATCCGCGCGATGAACACCGCCAGGCCCAGGCCGATCAACAGGGCGGCGACCAGCACCGCGATGATCGACACGCGTGCGCTGTCGTACAACGCCGAGCCCTTGTCACCGGCTTCGCTCGCGCCGGCTTCATTGAACTCGACCATTTTCTGCAAGCGGCTGGTCACCTCATCGAAATGCGTCCTGGACTCCCCTCTGAGCAGGGTAGTCGCAGCGGCTTCCTGGTTCTGCCGGGACAAGTCGAGTAACTGCTTGCTGGTCGCCAGGTAGGTGGACCAGGCACTTTTCAAACCGGTCAAAAGCTGACGTTCTTCATCGCCCGACAGCAATTGCTCGTAGGTGCCCATGCGGGTATTGAACTGTTGCAGCGTCTCATCGGCTTCGCGATCAGCCTGGGCCTTTTCTTCGGCGATCTCGGTAGTGACGTGGCGGTTTTCCTTCAGGCGATAATTGGCTGCAAAAAAACGCATGCCGGCTGCGGCGCGCATGGATGGCATCCAATCGCTCTTGATCTCCTGGGCTGCCTGGTTGACGGCACCGAGCTGGAGGATTGCAAACCCACCCATGGCCGCCGTGAGCGCCAGGACCACCAGGAATGCGCTGATCAACTTGGTGGAAATCTTAAGATCGTAGAACCATTTCATCGGGGAACCTCCATGGAATTGCGAATGCGTCAGCGCACGCCGACCGTGGGCGACGAGGGCGCCTGAGGTGTGCGGGCTTCCTGTTGTACGATTTGGTTGAGCAACGCCGGTATATCCAGGATCAGGGCCACCGCGCCGCTGCCCAGAATGGTCGAGCCGCTGATGCCGCGCAGCGCACCGAACAGCTTGCCCAAGGGTTTGATGACGGTCTGGAACTCGCCGAGCAGGTCATCCACCACCAGCCCGGCCTTGTGTTCGGCATAGCGCACCACCACCACGTTCTGGCGGCGGGCCGGTGGGCCTTCATGGTTGAAGTGGTCGCGCAGGTGCACCAGCGGCAGCACCTCGCCGCGCAGATCCAGGTAGCCCTGGTCGCGGCTGGATTGGCGCTGGAGTTCGTCCAGCTCGACGCATTCCTGGACCATATCCAACGGAATCACGTAGGTGCAATGGTCGATACCGACCAGGAATCCGTTGATGATCGCCAGGGTCAGCGGCAGGCGAATGCGCACCACGGTGCCTTGGCCGGGGCGGCTGTCGAGGTCGACGGTGCCGCGCAACAGGGTGATATTTCGTTTGACCACATCCATGCCGACACCGCGTCCGGAAAGGTTGGTCACCGCCTCGGCCGTGGAGAAACCGGCTTCGAAAATCAGGTTGTAGATTTCCTGGTCGCTGAGCACCGCACCGCTGGCGACCAGCCCGCGTTCCTGGGCTTTTTCCAGGATACGTTCGCGGTTGAGTCCGGCGCCATCATCGGCGATTTCGATCACGATGCTGCCCGAGTCGTGGTAGGCATTCAGGCTCAGGTGACCCTTGGTCGATTTACCGGCGGCACGTCGGGCCTCGGCGTTCTCGATGCCATGGTCCATCGCATTGCGCAACAAGTGCATCAGCGGGTCGCCGATTTTCTCGACGACGGTCTTGTCCAGCTCGGTTTCCGCGCCGCTGATGAGCAGGTCGATATCCTTGCCCAGTTCCTGACTGACATCGCGCACCACGCGGCGGAAACGATTGAAGGTATCGCCGATGGGGATCATGCGCAGGCGCAGCGCGCCATCGAGGATCTCTTCCACCAGCCCGGAGACGGTCGAGGCGGCTTCTTCCAGCGGGTCGTTGTTGCAGGAGCGAGCCAACAGGCTGGAGCCGGCGCTGGCGATGACCAGCTCGCCGACCAGGTTGATCAGTTCATCGAGCTTGTCGGCATTGACCCGTACATAGTTGCCATCCCGCGGCTTGACGTCGCTGGTCGTCGCGACGCGCTGTTGCGTCGTCGCCACTGGGCTGGCAAGGGTCTGGGTGACCAACTCGGTACCGGCTGCGGTGCTGCTGTCGCCTGGCGCGTCGAGGGCGCTGATGAGCACCTCACAGTCATCGCGTACGAAGTCGAACACTTCATTGAGGGTGGCATGGCTGGCATTCGAACGCAGGTCGATTTCAAAGCCCAGGTAGCAGCTTTCCGGGTCCCAGGCGTCCACGGGCGGAATGCGCTCGGTCAGCGGGGTGACCTGTAGCAACTGGCCCAGCGTGGCGAGGTAGCGCAAGAAGGACAACGGGTCCATGCCATTGCGGAACACCTCTGCGCCGAAGCGCAGGGAAATATGCCAGAGCACCTCGGCGCGGGTCTCGTCATCTTGGCCTGCGCTTTCCACAACGGCGATTGCCGTCTGCAGTGGCTGATAGGCGCTCAGTGCTTCGCGCAACACCTCACCATGTTCCAGCGTCGCAGGCTGCAGCGCGCCACCGTGATGGTCGACCGCCTCGATCAGGTCAAGTATGTGGTCGCCGCACTTGAGCAGCAGCGCGATCAACGCCGCATCCACCTTTACGCTGCCATCGCGCAGGCGGTCGAGCACGTCTTCGACGATATGCGTGAAACCGACAATCGGTGCCAGGCCGAACAATCCGGCGGAGCCTTTGATGGTATGGGCGGCGCGAAACACTGCACCGATCGCATCTTCATCACCGGGTTCGCTCTCCAGTTGCAGCAGGGATTGCTCCATGACCTGCAGCAGCTCGCGTGCCTCGGCGATAAAGGTCTGCTGTGCCTGATCGAGATCAATACTCACCTGGACACTCCTTGTCGCTCATTGAACGGGGCTGCGCGCTAGAAGATCGCGCCGCCACACAGTTGAAAGGTGCTCGTGACCGCCTGGCTCTGCCCGGCAAGGCTCAGGTCCGTGCCATTGCCGGCGGCTTCACGCTTGATGACCGCGAGCAATTGCAGGCCGGCGCCGTCGATTTCGGTGACCTGTGACAAGTCGATTTCCAGGCGTGGCGCCGCGCCGATCCGGGGCAGCAGCGCGGCGGCAAGCTCGGCCACGGTGTAGATCGTCAGTTCGCCGTCAATACCCAGGCGGGCGGTACCGTCGACTGTTTCGCAGGTGATGGACATAAGGCCTCCGTGCCGTCATCGGTCAGGGCAGGATCAACTTGGACACCGCCGCCAGCATCTGCGCCGGCTGGAACGGCTTGACCACCCAGGCCTTGGCGCCTGCGGCCTGGCCTTCGGCTTTCTTCGATTCCTGCGACTCGGTGGTCAGCATGATGATCGGGGTGAACTTGTAGCTGGCCAGCTTCTTGACTTCCTTTACAAAGGTGATGCCGTCCATATTGGGCATGTTCACGTCACTGATGATCAGGTGCACCTTCTGCCCGTTGAGCTTGCCCAGGGCATCCTTGCCATCGCAGGCCTCGATCACATCGTAGCCGGCACTTTTCAAGGCAATGCCGACCACTTGTCGCACGCTGCTCGAGTCATCGACCACCAATACATTCTTCGCCATGCTGTGCTCCTAGAAAAAAGTGATGTCTTGTGAACTCTGCTGCGCCGCGGTATCGCCATGATGGTTACGCCGCTGCTCGTCGGTGGCATAGGTGGCCTCCATGCGCGCCAGCCACTGGCGGGCATCGACGGCTGCCAGTTGGTCGGGCGTCTGGTTGGCCTGGAGCAGGTGCTCATGCAGGGCGTGCATGTTGTCGCGTACATGGCTGAGGATCTGGCTGACCCGGTCCTGGAATTGCAGGTTGACCAGCACTTCGGTCATTTCGTCACGGATGCCGTAGCTTTCCTGCTTGAGCAGGTCGGCGGAATCGGCCAGGCGCCCGGTGATGCTCTGGAAGCGTTCGAGTACCTGCTGGATGCTCTGCTCGGACGCGGCGACGGAGTGGCTGTCCTGGTCGGCGCTGGTGGAGGCCACCTGCACCAGTTGGGTGATGGCGTTGTTGATGATGTCGACTTTGGCCGACATCTGCTGGCCGGTCTCGCTGGATTTACTCGACAGGCTGCGCACCGCATCCGCAACCACGGCAAACCCGCGCCCGGCTTCACCGGCACGCGCCGCCTCGATCGCGGCATTGAGGGCCAGCAGGTTGGTTTGTGCCGCAATCGCCGCCACGTCGGCGGCCATGGTGCGCAGTTCGCCGGTATAGGCGGTGAGGCTGCGCACCTGGGAGAGGGTCTGGTCTCGGCTCGATTGAGCGGCCTTGAGCGAGTCGATCACCTGGCTCAGTTCGCTGTCACTGCGCGCCAGCACCTTGAGCGCGCCGTCGGCAGCCTGCCCATCGAGTTCCCCGGCGGCTTGCTGGGAGGCCTGCACGGTGTCCTGCAGGCGCGTGGAAATACCCGTGAAACGGTTGGCCAGGCTGACGATGGCGTCTTCGGTCTGCAAGCGCGAGCTTTCCACTTGCTTGGCCCAGATGGGCATGGCGCCCAGCAACACCTCGTCGAGTTGGGCGCGCACGGCCATGCCGTGGTGTTTCGCGTCTGCATCTGTCGGGTCTGCCTTGGCCTGCGCAATCGCTCGCAGCACCAGGTCACGCTGCGAACGGGTGCTCCAGGCGCATGCACCAAGACCGATCAGCAGCAGTACGGCACAGGCCGCCAGATTGGCCGGCGAGGCTGATTGCAGGAGTGTCCATGCAATGGCAGGGATGACCGGGATTAACGCAAACCAGCGAAAAGGCAAGGGAACGGGGGGTAAAGTACGGCCGGATTGACGCTGAGTCATGAGTTCGGTCCTTGAACAGTGTTGCAGATGTGAACGACATAAAGTCTATCTGTCCCCGGCGCCTTAACTTTAGATGGGGTACATACCTTCCGTCCGGTTTGTGACCGGTGTGTTACCGGGCGTCGGTAGGAGGGTTGCCCCATCTCTTGAGAATCCGCGGCTCTTCAACCGTAGGCAGGATGTACTCGAGCCACCCCGTACGGTGTGAGCCTGGCAGGCCCTGCGCCTCGTCGGCGCCCGCCGATTCACCTTCATCGCAGCTATAACACTTGTCACTGCTGCGTCTGCCATCAGCATAGACAATAAAGCCGCCGCGACCTTCATGGCACTCGTGCAGATACACCGGCGACAGCTCTCGTTGCTGATCAACATACGCATTCACGCGAGTGATATAGATCCCCATCGACAACGACACGCAAACAATCAGCACTACGCACAATACCAACTGATAGGTATAGCTGATGTTTACGTGATCAGGACGCACTGACGACATAAAACGACCCTGTTCGCTCAACGTTCTGACCCACCAGAAACCAGCTACTGCCTCCCATGCGGATCAACTGAGCTTTCGGTGCGAGGAGGCCGGCCATCAGGGCGGAGAAAATCAACACCAGCAGGGCACCGATGATCATCGAAGACAGGTTCATGGCTGTGATGCTCTGGATAAGAAGAGCCTCAGCTTAAGCAGGGGAGGGTTAACATCAGGTAAACATCATTCGAAGGCCGGCCGGCTTCCGTTATCCTTCAAGCCTCTGCGCACTACCTGTCCGAGGCTTTTTACTGTGCATATTCACCTGCTGCTGGTCGAGGACAACCTGGACCTGGCCACCACCGTCATCGAGTATCTGGCGTTCAGCAGCATCGTCTGTGACCACGCCAGTAATGGCCAGGCCGGACTTAATCTGGCACTCAACCAACA
This sequence comes from Pseudomonas sp. R11F, assembly GCF_050312575.1. Taxonomy (NCBI): domain Bacteria; kingdom Pseudomonadati; phylum Pseudomonadota; class Gammaproteobacteria; order Pseudomonadales; family Pseudomonadaceae; genus Pseudomonas; species Pseudomonas sp. R11F. The sequence continues at coordinate 66,052 of NZ_JBNPJU010000058.1, forward strand.
TTACGACGTCATTCTCCTGGACATCATGCTGCCGCGACTGGATGGCCAGCAGTTATGCGAACGACTGCGCCAGCAAGGCGTGCAGACGCCGATCCTGATGCTGACTTCGCTGGATGCGTTGTCGGACAAGCTCGCCAGTTTTGCCGCTGGAGCCGATGACTATCTGGTCAAGCCCTTCGAGCTGGCCGAGCTGGTGGCCAGGATTCGCGCATTGAGCATGCGCCGTAGCGGTCAGACCAGCCGCCTGCAGGTGGATGATTTGGTGATGGAGCTGTCCACCCGTAAGGTCAGTCGCGCAGGACAGGAACTGCATTTGTCGCCGATCTGCTGGGCCTTGTTGGAGCATCTGATGCGCGCCAGTCCTGAACCCGTTCCCCGAGAGCGCCTGGAAGCAAAAGTCTGGGGCGATGAGCCACCGGACAGTAATACGCTCAAAGTGCACCTGCATCGGCTACGCAAGACGGTCGACAAACCCTTTGGTCGGCCATTGATCCATACCCTTGCCGGGGTCGGTATTCAGGTAAAACCCTATGCGTAATGGGTTGAGCCTGAAGTGGGTGATCAGCGGGAGTTTCCTGTTACTGATTGCGGTGGTATTGCTGATCTACAGCCACCTGCTGCCTGTATTCACCGTGCGCGGCTTGCTCTACACCGCCAGCTCGATGATGGAAGAAGAAGCCCAATATTTTATCCGGCACTACAAGAAAGACCCGACCACGCCACCTCCGCACAATTACTTCTATACCGGCGTCATCGGCAAGGAGGCGTTGCCGCACAACGTCCGCCAGATGCTGGATAGCCCGCCGAGCCTGTCCTTCGGCGCGGTCCACATCTTCGGCGATCTTTACTCCGATGATGACGATGCCCCCTACCAGATCATCCTCGAGCAGCCCCTGGGGGACGGTAAAACCCTTTACCTGTATGACATCGATCATGACCACGAGGAGGGCGGCGAAGTCGAGACACCCTTGTCCGATGCCTACTTTGACCAGGTGTTGCAGAGCGTCACGTTCATCAGCCTGGCGGTATTCGTGCCGGCGCTGCTCATTATCGCCTTGTTGGTGTGGTGGTTGGTGCGTCCGTTGGGACGCCTGGCCGAATGGTCCAGTACGTTGAAAAATGCTGACGCAATGGCCGCCGGCCGGCCGGGTTTCAGCTTCAAGGAATTCAACATGCTGGCCGAAGCGCTGGCCAAAAGTGTCGAGCAGGTGCAGGCGGCCAGCCAGCGCGAAGGTCGGCTTTTACGCTACACCAGCCATGAACTGCGCACCCCACTGGCGGTGCTCAAGGCCAATATGGAACTGTTGACCCTGCAATCGGGCGGTGTGCTGCCGACCTCTTTGCAGCGCATCGAGCGCTCCGTGCTGAATATGCAGCTCATCGCCGAGACATTGCTGTGGATGAGCCGCGAGAGCCCCGAGCCGTTGCCGGAAGCAGACGTTGACCTGGGTGAGCTGGTGGGCGAATTGATTGAGAAACATCGCTACCTGATCGGTAACCGGGATATCGAGCTGATCATCGACATCCGCCACGAACCTTGCCGCTTGCCTCCCACCGCATGCCGCATCGTGATCGGCAACTTCCTGCGCAATGCGCTTCAGTACGCGCAGGAGGGGCAAGTAGAAATCAGCTTCCAATACCCCCGTTTGTTTATTGCCAATCAGATGAGGGAGATCCCGCCTCAACAGGAGTCCAACGACTTCGGCTATGGCCTTGGGCTGCAGTTGATGCGCCAGTTATGCGCAAAACTGGGTTGGCACATTGAAGTGATTCGCGTGCAACATCGTTTCACTGTCATTCTCGACTTCACGGACTCGCTGGTGGTCGAGTAGGCGAGTTAAGGGCGGGCTGCGCCCACGGGTACAAGAACCCCGATCATGCCTCTGAATTGCAGGTTCAGCGTGACGGGTAAAGCCTGATGATTGGCTGCGTGCGAGGGTAATGGCCTGTTTGTCGTTCCAGATGTCATGGCGTACCGGGACGTACCGGCGGCGCCGTAGCGGCGGCAATATCCCACGTCAACAGCAGATGGTTGATAGCCGCGTCGATGCTTTCATGGGGGACGTTGTCCCGCGCCAGGATCGAGACACCCTGCAGAAAACTATCAAACACCGTGGCCAGTGCCGCCGCGTTCAGTGTGCTCGGCAACTGCCCGATACTGATCGCGCGTTCTACACACTGCACAATGCCCGCCCGCGTTCGCGTGCGTGACTGCGTCAATGCCTGCGTAACGCGCGCGTTGTCCGGGCTTGGTGCACTCATCACGCCGAGCGCCACCATGCAGCCTTTGGGGTGTCCATCTTCACATTGCATGCGCGCTGATTGACGCAGCGCCGTTTCGATCGCTTGGCGTGGCGAGAGGCTTTCGTCCCACAGGCATTCGGTGACTTGCGCGTAGGTTGCCAGGTAGCGCTGCACGCACTCATCGAACAGCGCTTCCTTGGAGCCGAAGGCCGCGTAAAAACTTGGAGCGGAGATACCGCCACCCAAGCTCGACTTGAGCTGGGCCAGGGAGGTGGCGTCATAGCCATGCTGCCAGAACAAGTGCATGGCTTGCTCCACGGCGTGTTCGCGATCGAAATTACGGGGGCGCCCCATTTGTGCCATGGCAAAAATCCTCTGGGTGACGAGATAAATACTAGTCGATACATAAGTCGTTGACAACGCGCCATCACGCTGCGCAATATTTGTATCGATCAGTATCTAAGTCGCCCCGAGGAGTTTCCCCGTGACACCTTCACTCAGCTTATCCGAGTCAACTGACCGCTTGCCTATCGGCGCATTACTCGCCCTGGCCATGACCGGTTTCATCTGCATCGTCACCGAAACCTTGCCGGCCGGGCTCTTGCCATTAATCAGCGAAGGCCTGGCCGTGACCCCGTCCATGGCCGGGCAACTGGTTACCGCGTATGCCTTGGGTTCAGTGCTGGCGGTGATCCCTATGACCATCGCGACGCGAGGCTGGCGTCGACGCAATGTGTTGCTGCTGACCATCGTCGGTTTCCTGCTGTTCAACTCGATCACCGCGTTGTCGTCTCACTATGGCGTCACGTTGGTAGCGCGATTCTTCGCGGGTGTGGCCGCAGGGTTGGCGTGGAGCCTGTTGGCCAGCTACGCCCGGCGCATGGTCGCGCCACACCAGCAGGGCAGGGCACTTGCGCTGGCGATGGTCGGGACGCCGATTGCGCTGTCCCTGGGGGTGCCGCTTGGCACTTGGGTTGGTGGGCTGGTGGGCTGGCGCACGACGTTCGGCCTGATGTCAGGATTGACGCTGGCGCTGATGGTGTGGGTGCTGGCGAAGGTCCCGGACTATCCACCGCAGGCCGCGCATCAGCGTCTGTCCCTGGGCAAGGTCTTGACCACGCCGGGTGTGCGGCCGGTGCTGGCGGTAGTGATCAGTTGGATGCTCGCGCACAATATTCTCTACACCTACATTGCACCGTTCGTGGCACCGGCCGGGTTGGCCGAGCGTGTGGATAGCGTGTTGCTGGTGTTTGGCATCGCCGCGCTGGCGGGCATTTGGCTTACGGCAAAATGTGTCGAGGCGTGGTTGCGCAAGACCGTGCTGGTCAGCCTGGCGACGTTTGCATCCGTGAGTGTGCTGTTCGGCTTATTGGGGCATCTGCCCTTGGTGATTTACTTTGGCGTGGCGGTGTGGGGCGCGAGTTTCGGCGGCGCCGCCACCTTGTTGCAAACTGCTCTGGCGGATGCGGCGGGTGAGGGGGCCGACGTGGCGTTGTCGCTGAATGTGGTGGCGTGGAACAGCGCAATCGCCGCCAGCGGTCTGGTGGGTGGGGTATTGCTCGATACCTGGGGCGTGGCATCGTTTCCGTGGGCCATGCTGGTGTTGATTGTGCTGTCGTTTGCGATTGCCGGGGGCGCTCATGCTCACGGTTTCAAGCCCGGCGCACGGGCGACGGGAAAACCGCTCGCAGCAGGGCACTAATGTGACTTTGCCTGGTCAGTAACCCTCGCAATATCAGTCACTTGGCTCCGTATTTCGGAGCCTGTCGCCTCACTCTCTTGCGAAGAATCACGCCATGCACCTGCGCAACATTGCAGTTGGGCTGTCGGCCCTTGTTTTGCTCTCTACCGGGGCACAAGCCCGCAGTCTGTTGGACATTATCAAGCCACCGGCCCAGGCACACAGCTCGCACTCCGGTTCGATCAGCCAGGGGGCCGCTCTCGACCTCTATTCCAACCAGCAGAAAAAGCCCACGTTTGACGGTTGTGCCGATCTGTTCCCCGCTGCGACGCCGATCAACCTTGCCACCGTGCCGGTTTCGATGAAGCCCCTGGCGCTGTGCTCGGACAACTTCGCGGTGCTCTACTCGCAAACCAGCAGGACGCCGCTGGTGGTGGTCGAACGCCTGAATGCCGCGCAGTTGAAAGATGCCAAGGGCGAGGAGCGCACCAACCAGTTCTACCCGGACCCACGCATTCCCAAGGACGGTCGCGCAGAACTGAGCGACTATCGTGGCCAGCATCCGGCGATGGATCGCGGTCACCAGTCTCCGGCCGCCGACGCACCGAGTGCCAATGCCATGGCGCAATCCTTCGCGCTGTCGAACATGGTGCCCCAAGACCCGACCAACAACCGCAAGATCTGGAGCAAGGTCGAAGCGGACGTGCGTAAATTTGCCACCCGTGCCGGTGGCAATGTCTTCGTGTTCACCGGGCCGCTGTTTGACCCGGGCTACAGCACCATGGGCCCTCACAAGGTCTGGGTGCCGACGCGCCTGTTCAAACTGGTGTACGACGCTTCGTCAAAACGCGCCTGGGCCTATGTGCTGCCTAACGCCGAGACTCGCATCCAGAAGCCGATGGACTACGACACTTTTGTCAAAAGCACCGGGCTCAGGTTGCTGGGTAATTTGCCGGTCGCGGGGGCCGTCGGGCGGACCTGATCCGTCCACCTTATCTGGCCTTCTTCAATGCCTTGAGCCGCTGCGTCGCACGTTGCACGGCGGCCATTTTCTCGGGGCGCTTCATGCGTTTCCATTTGCGGATGTCGTCCTTGCTGCGTCCGCAGCTGACGCACAGGTCACCGCTGAGCTGGCAGATGGAAATGCAGGGGTTTTCAATATCTTTGGCCAAGGTCTCACCCGGGTGCGCAGTAAAGGCCGCCGTTATGCGGCGTGAAATTCGACCGTGAGGTGACTCACCTCATGGACAGGTTCAAGGCGCTCGCGAATGCTCTCGGCATTGGTCGAGCGACCGACCACGCTGACAATCGCCGCATATGCCTCGGGGCCGACGCGCCAGACGTGCAAGTCGGTAATCCTGGCATCGCCGGGTTGTTCAACCAACTCGCGGATCTCGGCGGCGACCTGTTCATCGGTCTGGTCCAGCAACACTCCGGCGGTGGCCTTCATCAGGCTCCAGGCCCATCGCGCAATCACGAGGGCGCCGACAATGCCCATCAGTGGGTCCAACCACACCCAACCCAGGTAGCGGCCCGCCAGTAACGCGGCGATGGCGAGCACCGAGGTCAAGGCATCGGCGATCACGTGCACATAGGCCGAGCGCATGTTGTTGTCGTGGCCGTGCGGGTGATGATCGTGGTCGTGGTCATGCCCGTGGCTATGGCCGTGACCCAGCAGCAGCGCACTGAGGATATTCACCGCCAGGCCCAACACGGCGATCAGCGTCGCCGTCCCGAACTGCACCTCGGCAGGCTGCAGCAAGCGAATCACCGACTCGATAGCAATGCCCAGGGACACCAGCGCCAGGATCAGCGCCGAGGCGAAGCCGCCCAGGTCGCCGACCTTGCCGGTGCCGAAGCTGTAGCGCGGGCTGTTCGCGTGACGTTTGGCGTAGGCGTAGGCCGCAGCGGCAATGCCCAAGGCGCCGGCATGCGTAGCCATATGAAAGCCGTCAGCCAGCAGGGCCATGGAACCGGTCAACGCGCCGGCGGCGATTTCCGCCACCATCATGACGACGGTCAGCAACACCACCCAGAGGGTGCGCCTGGCGTTTTCTTCGTGGGATGAACCGAGGAATACATGCTCGTGGGTGTGGGGCGTGAGGGTCATTTGGAATACCGCCGGATGGCTTCGAGCAATTCTTCGACCCCTTTGTTGCGAGCTTCTTCGCTAAGGGACGGATCGGCCACATGGGCCCTGGCGTGGTCTTCGATGATTTCCTCCATCAGCCCGTTGATGGCGCCACGGGTGGCGGCCACCAGATGCAGGGTCTTGGCACAGTCGGCGTCTGACTCCAGCGCTTTTTCGACTGCCTGGATTTGCCCGGCGATGCGTTTGACGCGTTTGATCAAGCTGTCTTTGTTCGCGGCTATATGGCCCACGGCATACCCCCCCTACCTATGACGGGGCGGATCATTGCATACCCCGCCCCCCTATACAACGCGAGGCGTCGAGCGGTTGCCGAGAGCTGTATGTCATGATGTCCGAATCCGTCCTCGGCTGGTCCGGCCTGTGCCTGTTGCGTACCGGGTGGCGCGCCTACCATGGCGTCTGAAATTCACACCACGAGGACTGTCCATGAAACGCAAAGCCCTGATCGTGATCGATGCCCAGCATTCGTTCCGCCACTCCACCTACTGGTCCGAAAATGACCTGCCTGACTACCTTGCCAAACAACAGGCCCTGATTGATGGGTGTGTTCAGCGAGGCATCCCGGTGATACAAGTCTTCCATGTTGAAGACCAGGGGCATTTTTCGATGGCATCGGGCAACGTCAGAACCTTGAGCGAGTTGTCGATCGAGCCGGCCTTGGTCATCCACAAGCGCTACCACAGTGCTTTTGCCGGCACGCCCCTGGCGGCACGGCTGACGGAGATGGGGGTGGACACATTGATCATCAGTGGCATTCGCACCGAACAATGCTGCGAAACCACCACGCGGCAGGCGTCGGACAGCGGCTTTATCGTCGACTTTGTCAGCGAGGCGACGCTGACCTTCCCCATGACTCACGCGCGCAGTGCGCGGGTCTACACTGCGGCCGAGATCCGCGAGCGCACAGAGCTGGTGCTCGAAGACCGCTTTGCGCGCATCGTCACCGTCGCCCAGGCCTTGGAGGCCTGACCGTGAGCGTGCCGGTGCTGTTCGTGTTGCTGCCCAATGTGCTGATGCTCGACCTGGCAGGCCCAGCCGAAGTGCTGCGCCTGGCGGCTCAGGTCGAGGACCCGGCCGTCATCGATTTTGACCTGCAGTACGTCAGCCCGGTGGAGTCCCTGCAAACCTCCATCGGTTTGCCGCTGGCCGGCTTGGCTCCACTTCCAGCGGTCCTGGCACCCGGCACCCTGGTGGTGTTGGTGGGCTCCACGTCGAAGGTGAGCAAGGCACGCCAACAGGCGTTCGAGGTGGCCAGTCAGGCGCTGACCCAGTGGCTGCAGAACGTGTATGCACCTTCGGGCGAGCGGCTGGTATGCGTCTGTGCGGGAGCGTTGAGTGCCGCCAGGGCCGGATTGCTGGATGGGCGCCAGTGCACCACGCACCATGCGCTGTGCGCCACATTGCAGGCCGTGGCGCCCAAGGCCCGGGTCCTGGAAAACCGGCTTTACGTCACTGACGGTCCGGTGAGTTGCAGCGCCGGCGTCACTGCGGGGATCGACCTGATGCTGCACCTGCTTGCCGAGCTGGCCGGCCCACGCCTGGCCTGCACGGTCGCTCGGGACATGGTGGTGTATATGCGCCGCAGTGGTGCCGACCCGCAATTGTCGCCCTGGATCGCCGGGCGTAATCATCTGCATCCGGCCGTGCATCGGGTGCAGGACGCCATCGCTGCCGCCCCCTGTGAAGCCTGGACCGTCACGCGCATGGCGGCGTTGGCCTGCACCAGCAGCCGCCACCTGGCGCGGCTGTTCCACGAGCACGTCGGTAGCAGCCCGCTCGACTACCTGCATCGGCTGCGACTGGCCGTGGCCCGTGAACTGTTGGCCGAATCGGCCCTGGGTATTGAAACGGTCGCTGAGCGCGCAGGCTTTGGTTCGGCACGCCACCTGCGGCGCATCTGGAGCAAATACGAAGCCGGCACGCCTTCCAGCCTGCGCCTTCTGGTTGATGCCGGCTGATGGTTCAGCAGGACGTGTCGGCGGGCGTGGCCGGCTCTTGAGCCGCTTCAGCCGCCAGTTTCGCGCGGTCGGCTTTGCTGATGTATTTGTCTTTGCTTTTCGGCGCCAATTTGGCGCTGGCCTTTTTGGCCTTGGCCTTGAAGAGCTGCTGGAGTTTCTTTTGGCGATTCATGTCTTTTACCTGGGTTGTACAGACCCGGATGATATCAGTTTAAAAAAACACTCCGTGATCTGCGTGCTTTCCAGCGGGGCGATGCGATACGCAACCACATCCTCAAGACACCGTTAACCCGCCGGTGCTGGCCTGGGCTCGGGTTGCGCGCCGTGCCATCACCCAAGCCAATACCGGCGCCAGGGTAAACAGCGCGAACAGCCATTGTGCCGCATTGGCGATGCCGGCATTGCCGGTCGCATCATTGATGCCCGCCACGTTGGAGATAACGCCCGCCAGTGCCGCGCCCATAGCCATGGCGAACAGTTGCAGAGTGGTAATCGACGCAGCGGCCGTGTCTTTGTCCTGCTCCGACGCCACTTGCAGAATGCGCGTCAGCAGGTGCGGCCAACCCAGGCCAATGCCGAAACCTACCAGGAACATTCCGAGGCAGATGGGCGCCAGCCGTGCCCATTCGCCCAGGCTGGCCATGGGGGTGGTGATTGCCAGCAGCACCAGTCCGCCCACGATAAACAGCGGCCCGGCGAGGATGGCGCGTTGTGCGCTGCGGCCTGTCCAGCCGGAGCTGAGGATTTCCGAGACGGTCCAGCCGACGGCCATCAGTGCCGCCATATAACCGGCATACAGCGGCGACTGGCCGTGCAGGTGCTGCAGAAAGTACGGCATGAAAATTTCGCTGCTCATGCCGATCACCAGCAGGCAGATGGTCGCATAGAGCGCACAAAGCGGGGTGTTGAACCTCAACGCGTCCCTGGGCAACAGGCGGATCGAGGCGTTGGACTCGTGCCGGATCAGCAGAAATACCAGCCCGGCACAGGCCGCAATGCCCAGCAGGTTCCAGCTCGGCAGCGACGAGACGCTGCCCGCACACACGGCCAGCACCGCAGCGGCCAGCAGCACCAGTTGCGGCACGGGCAAGCGGCTGGCGCTGTCCGTGGCGTTGTCACGGGGTGGCAGCGCACGGTGAGTGAGCACGATGTAGGCGAGGCTCACCGGCACCATGGCGCCGAAGGCGTAGCGCCAGGCGTCCAGTTCGGCGAACACGCCCCCCACGGCCGGGCCTACCAGCGTTGCGACGCCCCACATGCCCGACACCAAGGCCATTGCCCGGGGCCACAGGCGTTCTTCGAACACCAATTGGATCATCGAATAACACAGGGCCAGCAACATCCCGCCGCCCAGCCCCTGGATCAAACGCCCTGCGAGCATCACCGGCATGCTCGGCGCCAGTGCGCAGATCAACACGCCGACCATGAAGATCAGCGTGGCAACGGTATAGGCCAGCCGTGGGCCGGTGTGTTGCAACAGCTTGGAGGTGAGGGCGGAACCGAGGATCGAGGCCACCACGTACAGCGTGGTGCTCCATGCATAGAGCGCCAACCCGCCGATTTCAGCGACCACCGACGGCAAAATAGTGGTGGCGATGTAGGTGTTGGTGGCATAGAGCGCTATGCCGCCGGAGAGGGCGATGGAACGAGCGGCGTTCTTGCCGCGCAGCAATTCGCCCCAACTGCTGTCATGGGTTTGCATCGACTATTCCTTGTTGTGCTGTCGTGCTTGGCTTGATTTACCAAGTGATCGCTTTGAATATTGCGATGCGGCGATTTATTTTGTCAAGAAATGGCTTGGAATATTCATCGCAGGTGGCCTCTGCCCGCGTTCCATCGAAGGCTCAACGGCTTGCCTCCAGCGCTGACGCGACTTCCTCTGCGACCTCCCTGAATGCCCGCGCCGCCGCTGACGGGTACACCCCTTTACGCTGCATCAACACGGCCGTGCGTTGCAGGCGCTGTGGCCCCAGTTCAATCGCGACCAACCCCGGATGCGCCCGCGCAATGGCGGCGGGCAACAGGGTCGACAGGGTCGTTCTGCGCACCCCCTCAATCAGCGCGCCGATGACATTGGCCTCCATCACCACGCGTGGGCGAATGCCGTGTTGGTTGAAGTAGCGGTCGATTTGCTCGCGGGTAGCGAACGCTTGACTCAACAAAATCAGGGATTCGGCGTTCAGCGCCGGCAGGCCGATAGTCCGTTCCCCGGCCAGCGGATGCTGACAGCCGACCACCAGCGCCAGGGTTTCAACCAGCAGCGGGGTGGCCTCGATGTCCTGCGCGTGCACCTCATCAAAGGCGATCCCCACGTCCAGCTCGTCGGCCAGTAGCTGGCGTTCCAGCGCTTCCTGGGCGACCTCATGCAGACTCAAGGTGATGTTCGGATAGCGGCGGTGGAAAGCTTCCATCAGCGGCCCGACAAGGTAAGTGGTGAAAGTGGGCGTGAACGCGATCCGTAGCGACCCTCGGCTCAAATCGCCTACGTCATGAATCGCACGCTGACCTTGCTGCAGCTCCTGCGCGGCCCTCAATGCGTAACGCAGGTAAACCTCGCCGGCATCGGTCAGGCGTGTCTTGCGACCCGAGCGATCGAATAATTGCGCGCCGAGGCTTTCCTCCAACTGCCGTATTTGCTGTGAGAGCGCCGGTTGCGAGACATGCAAGGCCTCGGCCGCTTTGGTAAAGCCTGCGTGTTGTGCCACGGCCAAAAAGTACTGGATGTGCCGTGCCAGCATGTTTGATTTCATAAGATTATCTAATGCTCTGGATAATATTTGAGACTTTTACCTTATTTAAACGGCTGCGTAACCTCTGCTCCATCGCATCGCGAACCCACGGAGTCACCCATGCAAGACATCATCGAAGGTTTCCTGAAGTTTCAACGCCATGCCTTCCCCGAGCGCGCCGGCTTGTTCAAAGACCTCGCCAACCAGCAGAGCCCGCGAGCGCTGTTCATCTCCTGCTCCGACAGCCGCCTGGTGCCTGAGTTGGTCACGCAGCGCGAGCCAGGCGACCTGTTCGTGATCCGCAACGCCGGCAATATCGTGCCGTCCTACGGCCCGGAGCCCGGAGGTGTGTCGGCCTCGGTGGAATACGCGGTGGCTGCCCTGCAAGTCAGCGATATCGTTATCTGTGGGCATTCCGATTGCGGTGCGATGACCGCCATCGCCACCTGCACGTGCCTGGACCACATGCCCGCCGTGGCCGGCTGGTTGCGTTACGCCGATTCCGGCCGGGTGGTCAACGAGGCCCGCCAGCATGTCGATGTGCCCGCGAAAGTCGCCGCCATGGTGCGTGAAAACGTGATCGCGCAATTGGCCAATATCCAGACTCACCCTTCGGTTCGCCTTGCCCTTGAAGAGAGGCGGGTGACCCTGCATGGCTGGGTCTACGACATCGAAAGCGGCGGCATCCAAGCCTTCGACAACCGTACCGGCAAATTCGTCGCCCTCGCCGACAACCCGAGCGTGCGGGCCGTTTCGCACTAACCCCTGATGTTTACCCACGGAGATAAACCCATGATTCATTCGCAAATCAGCCAGAACACCCGCCTTGCCCTGACCGACGTCATCCTGTTGGCCAAGGCCCGCAAAGACCTGTCGTTCGCCCAGATTGCCGAAGGCACCGGCCTGCATGAAGCCTTCGTTACCGCCGCCTTGCTAGGCCAGCACCCACTGCCGGCGGACGCCGCGCAAAAGGTGGCCGACACCCTGGGCCTGGACGCGGACGCGGTCGCCCTGCTGCAAACGATTCCGTTGCGCGGCAGCCTCGGCAACGGCATTCCCACCGACCCGACGATCTACCGCTTCTACGAAATGATTCAGGTCTACGGCACCACGCTCAAGGCGCTGGTTCACGAGAAGTTTGGCGACGGCATCATCAGCGCCATCAACTTCAAGCTGGACGTCAAAAAGGTCGATGATCCGGACGGCGGCTCCCGCGCCGTGATCACTCTGGATGGCAAATACCTGCCGACCAAACCGTTCTGATCGCGAGATAAAAAAAACGGCGCCGTGAGGCGCCGGTTCACGTTGCAGCAAAATCCAGCAGGTCTCGGGCTCCGAATGACTACGGCGCTTCGAAGCCCTCGTAATTCAGGGAAATCCCATCGTCTTTGGGGTAGCTCACATACACCACTACCGCATCGCTGTTATCCACCAGGGCGAACGGCCATTTGCCGTTGGCCTTGCGCATGCGTTCATACAACGGCAGGTAAAAATCCTTGGTCTGGCCGCGCGGGTCGTAGGGCGCTTGCACATGGAAAACCGGATAGTGCCCATCGTTGCAGAGCTGGATGCGTTCAAGCTGGAAATGGTTTTTCTCCAGCAACGCACGGGTCGGATGCTGCCAGGTGGTGAGATCGACGTCTTGGCAGTCGTGGGCGGTGTCGGTGTAGAGCGTGGTGTCTTTCAGGACGGGGAGCGCGCAGGCCACACCGGGTAAAAGCACCAGTACCCAGGCGGCGAGGGGAACTTTCATTATTTAACGTCCTTGAAATGGGGGGCACATCATGACTTGAAATGGGCGGGTTGTGTAGAGGGTGTGCGGGACTAGGAAGTTGCTGACGAGGTCTTACTTTCAGGTATTACAGATGAGGACTTCGTGTTTTTAGGAAGTTGTGGGGTTACTTGAGTTGATAAAACGTGCAAGGGTAATGGTGTGATTCATACGGCTGGATTGATTGGAGTCCTTGGATAATAACTATTTGTCGCTAGGGTGATGATTATGGATAACTCAGTTGTTTGGTGGCGGTGGATGAGTGGGCGCAGACCTGTATTTGCTTTGTTGGGTGTTTTAGCCGTTTCGGTCAGTGAAGAGGCTTTTGCGTCGGAATGGTCTATCTCTAAAACCATGGCGCCCGGTTCCGTACTTGTGCTGTCCAACTCGAATATCGACCCCGCTGTTGGGTTCTCGCTGTTTAATATTCTTTCCGCTGATATACCTGCCGGTACATTTGCTGACCCCAAGCAATTATTAGAGATTCAATGGAAGACAACCTACTACCCTCAAAGCATTCAAGAGGATGTACATCTATGCTACTCACGCCCTTATAGCTCCCAGGAGGATTGTGAACGCATATATCCGAACTATTCTGGAACGCTGTCAAAATTTAATGATCAGGCTTTCGGCAATGGTTCTCGCGTCAAAATAAAGCATTCTGTCTTGGGTGGCACGCCTCCGTTAAATCATCCGGCGGGTGTCGATTTGGTGACATTCCGGTATAGGAACTAATAGGGGTAAAGTACGCTCAGGCTGATTTGTCTGAGGGCTATTTTCCATGTTGGAGATTATGGTGTTTCTGTATAAAACAATGTGCAGGGTGAATACCCATGAATACTATAAATCCCTACGCCTGGACACCTGGCAGTCGTGTGGCCAGCGGTGTAGCTGACGCTGCTACTTTATCTGCTGTGATGCCTGATGAAGGCCAAGTGGATTCTGCTGCTAGTCGATTTGCTTCTACCAGCACCGTCTCAGCGCTTGCTCATCAATTAAACGAAGCCGCAACACGTGCCGTTCAGAAGAGCAACAATCCTCTCGATCTGATTACCGGCGATAACTACTTCGCCAGTAAAACAGTACACGATACCGAGATGCCCAATACCCATGACCCGCAGCTTCTGGCACGAGCCCGTCAAGCGACAGGTTTCGTCAATGGAGTCGACAGCAATCCCTTTAAAGGCCTCGTGCGTGAGCAACTTAGCTTGATTGCCCATGACGAGGGTGGTTCTTTCACCATCAATGAGCGACGCGCGGCATGGGAAGAGTTGCAGTCAACACCGCCAGCGTCTGCTCCTATCCCGAACCCAACAGTTTTTAATGGGCGCGACTTCATGACTGCTCGCCTGTTTGGTGGCAGTGAACCACCTGTTGCCAAGCCATCTGCTACACGGGACAACAGCCACTTGAATCCCGCCGACTTCTTGAACCTCGATGATCGAAACCTGATCGCGGATATGTATGCATATGCCCATGCGGAAGGCGCGGACCTGACTTATGTCACCTATTTAGCCTCGATCCTCAGTACCTATCGCTATTACAACGACGGTCGTCAGCTAGGGGGTGGCAATAATGGTTATGACGCCGACGGCTACCGGGTCACGTTCGATTTCAAGAAAGAGGAGGCGCAGATCGCCTCTCGCATCCTGAACGGTTCGGCGATCAACAGCACCCGTATCGATCAGGGTTTTTTGCGGTACATCCTGCATCCGGACCACGGTGCGTTCACCAACCTTGGCGGCATACCGTTCCTGGAGCGAATGGTGAACAAATTCTCCAATGAAGGCGATGATCAACCGCCCCTCGGCAGCGAGTTCGCCACCTTCAAAAAAATCAACTTCGAAGACTATGCCGTTCGTACCACAAACAAGGCCATAAGGCTGCCGCCCGACAAATCAGTCGCCGTCGTCATCAACGGTGTCTGGAGCCTCACCGAATATGGCAAGGTTTGCGGTTATGCGATTGACTCGGCCACTGGCAGATTGAGCACGCCGTCGGACTCCTCTGGCGAGAAAACGCCGCCGCCCTCGACCCTGGGTGTACCTGCCACCGACGCGGCTAATCGCACGATTTTGGATGCCCTCGCAGAGACCCGCGATCAGCCCACCCAGCGCTGGATCTGGCCTGGTCACTTATTCACGATATTGAGAAATATCAAGCCCTGATACCTCAGGCCGCCAACCTTACAATGCGCTGCATCGAACGAAGTGCCTAGCGCACCAGGCAAGGCTGCTTGTTATTGAAGCGCCAGCCCGGGATCAGGAACTGCATGGCCACGCTGTCATCCCGCGCACCCAGGCCCATGCCTTTATAGACTTCGTGGGCCTTGGCCACTGCGTCCATGTCGATCTCCACACCCAGGCCCGGCTTGGCCGGCACCTTCACGTAGCCCCCTTCGATTTTCAGCGGTTCGCGCGTCAGGCGTTGGCCGTCCTGCCAGATCCAGTGGGTGTCGATGGCCGTGATATCACCGGGTGCAGCCGCCGCGACCTGGGTGAACATCGCCAGGGAAATATCGAAGTGGTTGTTGGAGTGCGAACCCCAGGTCAGGCCCCAGTCGTTGCACATCTGCGCCACGCGCACCGAGCCTTGCATCGTCCAGAAATGCGGATCGGCGAGGGGAATGTCCACGGACTGCAACTGGATGGCGTGGCCCATTTCGCGCCAGTCGGTGGCGATCATATTGGTCGCGGTCTTGAGGCCCGTGGCACGGCGGAATTCAGCCATGACTTCGCGGCCTGAATAGCCGTTTTCCGCACCGCATGGGTCCTCGGCATAGGCGAGCACATGGTGTTGGTCACGGCACAGGCGGATGGCTTCCTTGAGTGACCAGGCCCCGTTCGGGTCGAGGGTGATGCGCGCATCCGGGAAGCGTTCGGCGAGGGCGGTAACCGCTTCGATTTCCGCATCGCCGCTCAAGACACCACCCTTGAGCTTGAAGTCGTTGAAGCCATATCTGGCTTTGGCGGCTTCGGCCAGGCGCACCACGGCCTCACTGGTCAGGGCCGGTTCGTGGCGCAAGCGCAACCACTCGTCCTCTGCGTGCGCCTCGTTGCGGTAGGCCAGGTTGGTCGTTGTGCGGTCGCCGATATAGAACAGGTAACCGAGCATTTTTACCGCATCGCGCTGTTGGCCTTCGCCGAGCAGGGCGGCCACCGGCACTTCAAGGTATTGGCCCAGCAGGTCGAGCAGGGCCGCTTCCACGGCGGTGACCGCATGGATGGTGATGCGCAGGTCAAAGGTCTGCAGCCCACGGCCCGCAGCATCGCGTGAGGCAAAGGTGCTGCGCATCTGGTTGAGGATGCGCTGGTACTGGCCGATGGGCTGGCCGACGACCAGGCTGCGCGCGTCCTCCAGGGTTTCGCGGATGCGTTCGCCGCCGGGCACTTCACCGACGCCGGTATGGCCGCTGCTGTCCTTGAGAATCACGATATTGCGGGTAAAGAAGGGGCCGTGGGCGCCGCTCAGGTTCAGCAGCATGCTGTCATGGCCGGCCACGGGGATGACTTGGAAGTGGGTGATGACGGGGGTAGTCATGGTGATGTCCTGAATGGGCTCAAAGAGGTTTGCTGATAGCGGTGGCCGCTGGTGTAACGCTTGGCGCAGGCAACGCGGCAGAGGGCGACGTCTTGGCGAAGAACACCAGGATCGCCGCCAGCACCGAGGTGCCGGCCAGGCCATAGAGGCCGCCCTGGATCGAGCCGGTGGTCTGCTCCAGAAAGCCGAACGTGGTCGGTGCCACAAAACCGCCCAGGTTGCCGATGGAGTTGATCAGGGCGATCACGGCGGCGGCGATGCGCACGTCCAGGTAACCCTGGGGGATTGGCCAGAACAGCGAAGAGGCGGACTTGAAACCGATGGCTGCAAAACAGATCGCCACAAAGGCAAAGATCGGTCCGCCGGTGGTGGACATGAACATGCCCGCTGCGGCAATCAGCAGCGCAGCGGCAACCCAGGCCTGCTGGAACTTGAATTTGCCCGATAGCGCGGCGAAGGCATACATGGCGATGATCGAGATCAACCACGGGATCGAGTTGAAAAAACCGACCTGCACGTCGTTCAAATCGCCCATCTTCTTGATGATGCTGGGCAGCCAGAAGGTGGCCGCGTAGATCGTCAGTTGGATGCAGAAATACAAGGTGCAGAACAACAGGATCTGACGGTCCTTGAGCAGCTTGCCGAGGGTCGGCTTGACCGTGGTCAGCGCTTCACGGTCGCGCTGCTCCTGGTCGATGGCGCTCACCAGTGCATCCTGTTCTTCACGGGTCAGCCATTGGGCGTCGTGGGGTTTGGAGTCGAGCCAGAACCACACGAAGAACCCCAACGCCACGGACGCCAGGCCTTCGATGGCGAACATCCATTGCCAGCCGTGGAAACCGAACCCTTCGATCTGCAACAACGCGCCCGACAACGGCCCGGAAATCAGTGAGGCCACGGCCGAGCCGCTGAGGAAGATGGCGATCGCTTTGCCGCGTTCAACACCCGGCAGCCAGCGGGTGAAGTAGTAGATCACCCCCGGGAAAAAGCCCGCTTCGGCCACGCCCAGTAAAAAGCGCAGGATGTAGAAGTGGGTTTCGTTCTGGATGAACGCCATCAGCGTGGCGACGATGCCCCAGGTGAACATGATGCGGGTCAGCCAGATCCGTGCGCCGACCTTCTGCAGCAGCAGATTGGAGGGCACTTCGAAGAGCGCGTAGCCGATGAAGAACAGTCCGGCACCCAGGCCATAGGCAGCGGCGCCGATGCCCAGGTCGTGCTCCATGTGCGTGCGCACGAAGCCGATATTGACCCGGTCGATGTAGTTGAGGATGAACATGATCACGAACAGGGGGAGCACATGGCTCTTCACTTTGCTGACGGTGCGGCTGAGCACCGATTCGTTTTCTGCAGCGGCGGATGCTGGATTTGAATGGCTCATGACTCGAAAACTCCCCCTGATTTATTTTTATGCGGGTTTGTGTGTTGTTGATAGACATCATACAAGTGGTGTTCTTGGATTCGCAATTGGGTGATTGATGTTTTTGTGCTTATAAGGCCGCCATTGAAATAGATTTTATGGTTATTTGCCTATGTTTATTGGTGGTTATAGATTTTTTTAGCGTTGTCGAGCAAAGCCGACGTTATCTGGGGCAGGCGGCAGAGGGCGTTGAAATGCAGATTAATCAAGTTGGTTGTCATACAAGTTGAGTGTCTTGTGAACCTAGCCTGCCAGGCTCGGATAGGGAGTGTTAAGCTCCCTCCAGCCCAACCCCGTGGACCCGCAGTGATGCCCATTGAAAACGGAACCCTTGTCCGTAGACGCTCCAGCAACCTGGCCCAAGGCGTGGTCGACGCGCTGACCCAGCGCATCCTGCTCGGGCAACTCAAGCCCGGCGAAAAACTGCCGTCCGAATCCAGCATCGTGCTGGAGCACGGCGTAAGTCGTACCGTGGTGCGCGAAGCCATTTCCAAATTGCAGGCATCAGGCCTGGTGGAGACGCGTCACGGTATCGGCACCTTCGTGCTGGAGCCACGCGCACAGCAGGGCTTGCGCCTGCATGTGGATACGGTCGCCAGTGTGCGCAACATGCTTGAGTTGCGCCTGGGCCTGGAGGTGCAGGCCGTGGCGCTGGCGGCACTGCGCCGATCGGATGAACAACTGGCCCGTATGCGCCAGGCGCTGGATGACTATCAGGCATCACTGGCCAGTAACGACAGCTGCGTGGAGGAAGACAAGCGCTTTCACCAACTGATCGCCGAAGCCACCGGTAATACGTTTTTCACCGAGATCATGGCGCACCTGGGCAATGCGATGATTCCGCGTACCCAGGTCAAGGGCGCCGAACGCGGCGGAGCGGATTTTGCCAGGCTGGGGCAACTGGCGAACCTGGAGCATGAGGCGATCTTCAACGCGATCAGGCGTCAGGACCCGGACGCCGCGCGGGCCGCCATGGTGTTGCATTTGACCAATAGCCGGGATCGATTTTCCGGGGAATGAAAAGGACCAACCGTTGAACGAACACACGCTGTCCATGCGCCTGGAGCGCGTGGCCGCCAACGTGCCGGCCGAATCGCGCCTGGCCGATATCGGCTCCGATCACGCCTACCTGCCGGTGGCGTTGATGCACCGTGGCGTGATCACCGCCGCGGTGGCGGGGGAGGTCGCGA
Organism: Pseudomonas sp. R11F; assembly: GCF_050312575.1. NCBI lineage: Bacteria > Pseudomonadati > Pseudomonadota > Gammaproteobacteria > Pseudomonadales > Pseudomonadaceae > Pseudomonas > Pseudomonas sp. R11F. The sequence goes on from NZ_JBNPJU010000058.1 coordinate 84,737, forward strand.
CCACACCATTCCACGCCGCCCAACGTACCGTGCGCGACAATGGCCTGGAACAACACATTACCGTGCGCCTGGCCAATGGCTTGGCGGCGATCGAGCCGGGGGACGGGATCACCGCGATCAGCCTCTGCGGCATGGGCGGCGAAACCATTCGCGACATCCTCGACGCCGGGAAGGCGTGCCTGAGCGGCCTGGAGCGCCTGATCCTGCAACCCAACGGTGGCGAGCAACCGTTGCGCCAGTGGTTGATGGACAATGGCTACTCGATCCTGCACGAAGAGCTGTTGCACGAGAACCGCTTCTACTACGAAATCATCGTGGCTGAACGCGCCGGGCCCGTGACCTACAGCGGCGAACAACTGTACTTCGGCCCCCTGCAGATGCAAGCGCGCAGCCCGGTGTTCCTGGCCAAATGGCAACGCCTGCTGCGTCAGAAGCACAAGACCCTGGCCAGCCTTGAACAGGCGCGGCAAGCGGTGCCGCCGGCGAAGGTGCAGGAAGTGGCCCGAGAGGTGCGCTGGATTAGTGAATTACTGGCGTGAAGGCGCAGGCTTCGGTCGCCTGAGGTTGACGTCTTGTGCTCCAATGCGGCCCTTCATTCGCTGACCCAGGACCCCGCCATGGCCGATACCACCGACCAAGCCTTCTACGACCGTGCCGACGCGCACATCGAACTGTCGAACGAGCAGCTCAAGACCTGTGAAAACCTCGGCGAGGTCAGTGCCTCGATGATGTTCGGCACCACGCGTTTCAACGCCTGGGCCAGTGCTCGCAACTTCAAGTCCGGCGCAGAAATGGCCGAGGCGCGGGAGGCCATGCTGAAGTATTTCTGTGATCAGTACCGGATGATGCTTGAGGATAATCTGGATGATCACATCAATAATTTCAGCCGGTATATGCTGGTAAACACCGAGGGCTGATTTCAAGGCGTCTCGACGGGTTACAGACGTGCACGCAACACTGAGTGCTTTCGCCCCATTTTCGTGCGCGCCTGAGCGGGCAGCCGGTGTAGAAGCGCCTGTTTTCGGCCTCGGTACCAACGGCCCACATCTTGCTTGAGCCAGTTTAATCAATGACATGGCATTTTGCTTTTAGTCATTTCTAAGCTGTTTGGGGGAGTGGTCGGCGATGCACAGTCTTTTATCACCGGGTATCCGTTTGCTCGGCCGTTTCGGTTTCGCACGCAAGTTCCAGGTCTTGTTTTTCCTGTTCATGCTGCCCTTGGCCGCGAGCGTGTGGCTGATCGGGCAGGGCTATCGCGACAAGCTCGCGGTGATTGCCAGCGAACAGTCCGGCGTTCGCCAGTTGTTGGCCCTGGACGCGCTCGACAGCCAGCTCACCGCACAACGCAACCTCGCTGCGCGCTGGAAAGCCGTGGACATCCTGCGTGTGCCAACCCCTGCCGCCCAGGCTGCGATGGACAAGGTCGATGCCGCTAACCCGCTGATCCAGCAGAGCCTGCAAGCCTTGGGCGATGTGCTCAACACTGAGCACGCCAGCGCCGACACCCTGGCGCGTTTCGAGGCGTTGCAGGCCGCCGTCAAGGGCATGGACACCCAGTCCTTGCGTGCCGTGGGCTGGTGGCCGGACGGTTATGACCGCTTTACCGCCGCCTTGACCGCCATGCAAACCTTGCGCGAGCAGATCACCCTGGATACCGGCCTGATCCTCGATCCCTGGCTGGAAACCTACCTGTTGATGCAGATTTCCAGCCAGTACACCCCGGACCTGATCGAACGCATCGGCCGCACCGCCAGCGTCGGCGAGTCGTCCATTGCCTCGGGGCAGTTCACCTTGCAAAGCCGCTTGCAGATGCGTGACCTGCGCGGCCGTATCGGCGATGCCCGGGATCAGTTGGTCAAAGCCGCCGCGTCGCTCAAGGCCAAGCAATATCCGGGCATTGAGCCGTGGACTGCCCAATATGACAGCAGCCTGCAGTTGCTGGACAACCAACTCAAGACGCTGGACGAGGGCGTTTTCGGCGGCACCATCAAGCTCGATACTGCCGCGTTCGACAGCAGTATCGACGCCGTGCTGGGTGCCCTGGGCGCGTTGCGCAGCCAGTCGCTGCACGCGCTGGATGCGCGCCTGGGTTACTACCACGGGCAATCGATCAAACAGTTCATTCCGGTGGCGGCGACGTTCAGTCTGTTGGCGTTGGCCGCACTGTACCTGTTCATGTGCCTGCAAGCCTCGATCCGCCGCAGCGCCAGCGGCATCACCACGCTGGCCGAGTCCCTGCGCGACGGCAACCTGTGTATCGAAGTGGCGGTTGAAGGCCGTGATGAACTGGCGCTGATCAGCGCCGCACTCAACGCTGCCGTGGTGCAACTGCGCACCAGCCTGCTGGGCGTCAATCATGAAACCCAGCAACTCGGATCGGCCGTACACACCCTCAACGCACAGTCGGGCAGCACCCTCACCGAGGTCGAAGACCAACAGCACCAGATCAGCCAGATTGCCGCCGCCGCCACCCAACTGGCCGCCACCTCGATGGGCGTCGCCAGAAGTTGCGAGCAAGCCTCTGGAAGCGCCCAGCACACCCGCAGCATTGCCGAGGACAGCAGTCGCGACAGCCAGCGCACCACCGCGAGCATCCAGCAACTCAACCAGCGTCTGACCGACACCGCCAACGCCTTGGAACAGGTCAGCCAGCAAGGCCAGCAGATCCAATCGGTGGTCGATACCATTCGGGGTATTGCCGAACAGACCAACCTGCTGGCGCTCAACGCCGCCATCGAAGCCGCTCGCGCCGGCGAACAGGGGCGCGGTTTTGCCGTGGTGGCCGATGAAGTGCGCAGCCTGTCGCAACGCACCCAGGCGTCCACGGCGCAGATCGCCGGCACCGTGGACAGCCTGCGTGCAACCGTCAGCCAGGCGGTCACCCTGATGGGCGCGGCGTGCGAGCAAGCCCTGACCGACGCCGAGTCAGTCACCGGCCTCGGGGCGCGCCTCGGCGAAATCGCAGGTGCTGTACAAAACGTCACCGACACCCTGGCGCAGATCGCCGCAGCGGTGGAAGAACAGGCGGCCACGGCGGATGAAGTGAGCGGCAATATCCAGCAGGTCGACCAGGCGGCAGGGCGCCTGCTTGATGGCGCGCGTGCCGTGAATCAGGCGGCGGACACCTTGAGCAAAGGCAGCCGGGCATTGAGCGATAACACCGCGCGCTTTCGATTGGGCTGAGTGTTTGTAGTGAGCGGGCTTGCCCCGCGCTGGGGGGCGAAGCCGCCCTAAACCCCGTCACTGCGGTGTTTCAGAAAGACCGAGGTGCCTGGTTTTGGGGCTGCTTCGCAACCCAGCGCGGGGCGAGCCCGCTCACTACAAGTAAATTAGGTGGGCACTCCAGGGCGGTGGTGTAGTCTCTTTTCAGGACACCCCCCCTTTCGCTTAGCGGAGCTACCATGATCACCGTTCACCACCTCAACAACTCGCGCTCGCAACGCATCCTCTGGCTGCTCGAAGAACTCGGCCTGCCTTACGAGATCAAGCGCTACCAGCGCGACCCCAAGACCAACCTCGCGCCGCCCGAGCTCAAGGCCATCCACCCGTTGGGCAAATCCCCGGTGATCGAAGACGGTGGCCAAGTGCTGATCGAATCCGCTGCCATTATCGACTACCTGATCCGCCATTATGGCCAGGGCCGCCTGCAACCCGATCCCGCTACGGCCACCTATGACCAATACGTGCAATGGCTGCACTTCGCCGAAGGCTCGGCGATGCTGCCGCTGATGCTCAACCTCTACGTCGGCCGCCTTGGTGACGCTGGCGCGCCGTTGCACCCGAGGATCGAATCGGAAGTGGCCAATTACCTGGGGTACCTGAACGACGTGCTGGCGGATAAAGCCTACCTGCTGGGCGATGAGCTGAGTGGCGCGGATATCCAGATGAGTTTCATCGGCGAAATCGCCAAGGCCCAGGGCAAGTTGCAGGCTTACCCGAACCTGGCGGCGTGGGTGAAAAAATTCCAGGCGCGGCCGGCGTATCGCAAGGCGGTGGAGCAGGGTGGGGAGTATGCGTTTGCCAAGTAAGGGGCTTCACGGCGTTTACAACTGTTAACGGATTGAAGGGCGCAATCGCTATAGGCTTTGCGTTGTCCGTACAGGAGCCTTCGGTCATGAACTTACGAGCTGTCGCCGTCACGTTAATTGCATTCGCGCTTTTGCTGCCGTCGCCGGCCGAGGCCGCCACGCCCATCAAGCACGTCGCCATCTACCGCGGCCCGGCGGGCTGCGATGACTGTTCCGAGAACGTGGCGAATGCCTTGCGCCGCCTCAATCCCGAGTATCAGATCGATTATGTGGGCGCGCAGGAGGCCATCGACATCACGCCACAAACCCTGGCGCGCTATGACCTCTACGTGCAGCCCGGTGGCGGCCAGGACATTCCTGGTGCCCTGCGCAGCCTGGGTGATGCGCGCGCCGAGGCGATTCGCGGTTATGTCGCCGGTGGCGGGCGCTACCTGGGGTTGTGCATGGGCGCCTATCTGGCGGATGACGGTAACCTCGGCCTGATCCCCCAGGACCTCGACGGCGAAGCCGGTCGCCCCGGTTTTGAAGTGCCCGGCATCGCCGACGCAGCCGTGCAGGTCATGTGGGAAGGCAAGCCTGACCATGTGTTCTTCCAGGACGGCCCTTACATTCCCGCAGCCGACCCGGCCGCGCCCTACAAAACCATCGCGACCTACCGCAACGGCGACGTCGCGGCGGCGCGCTATACCTATGAAAAGGGTGTGGTCGTGCTGAGCGGCCCGCATCCCGAGGCCGGTCGCGAATGGTTCGAGAATGCCGACATCCCATTGAGCAAAATGCCGCGTGGCGATCTGTTTGGGGCGTTGATTCGCAACTTTTGAAGCGCTTGTCATCGCGGGGCCGAACGATTGCACCGCCCCCGAATTATGCAACTCATCGGGTTCGTGAATGAGGAACAGCGCAATGAGCAAGGTATCGGGACCCGTGGGTGAAGAAGCGTTGTCGAGGCCGCAGGCGGTCAGTTTGCGGGAGTCTTTCTGGTTCTGGTTGAAGTTGGGCTTCATCAGCTTCGGCGGGCCTGCGGGGCAGATCTCGATCATGCATCAGGAATTGGTCGAGCGGCGCCGTTGGATATCCGAGCGCAGGTTCCTGCATGCGCTCAACTATTGCATGTTGCTACCTGGGCCGGAGGCTCAGCAGTTGGCGACCTACATCGGCTGGCTGATGCATCGAACCTGGGGCGGGGTGGTCGCGGGTGGGCTGTTCGTGCTGCCTTCGCTGGTCATCCTGATCGCTTTGTCATGGCTGTATGTTGCGTTCGGCGAAGTGCCGGTGGTAGCGGGCCTGTTTTATGGCATCAAGCCTGCCGTGACCGCCATCGTTGTGCAGGCAGCCCACAGGATCGGCTCGCGAGCGCTGAAGAACCATTGGCTATGGGCGATAGCGGCCGCTTCATTCAGCGCAATTTTCGCGTTCAATGTCCCATTCCCGTTGATTGTCCTGGGGGCGGCATTGATCGGTTATGTCGGGGGACGCCTGGCACCCGAGAAATTCAGAACAGGGGGGCATAGTGCCGCCAAGAGAACGTTTGGCCCGGCCTTGATCGATGACGACACCCCGTCCCCAGAGCATGCCCGGTTCAGTTGGTTGAAATTGGCATCGCTCGCTCTGCTTGGCGTTGCACTGTGGGCATTGCCAATGGCTGTTTTGATCCTGTCGTTTGGCTGGCAGGGCACGTTGACCCAGATGGGCTGGTTCTTTACCAAGGCTGCGCTGTTAACGTTTGGCGGTGCCTACGCGGTGCTCCCTTATGTCTACCAAGGAGCGGTGGGGCACTATGGCTGGCTGACCCCGACACAGATGATTGACGGGCTGGCGCTAGGGGAAACCACGCCCGGGCCGCTGATCATGGTGGTGGCCTTCGTCGGCTTCGTCGGCGCCTACGTCTCGCAGGTGTTTGGCGCCGATCAAATGTTTCTGGCTGGGGCTGTCGCCGCGTCTCTGGTGACATGGTTCACCTTTCTGCCCTCATTTCTGTTCATTCTTGCCGGTGGCCCGCTGGTGGAGTCGACCCACAACGAACTCAGGTTCACCGCACCATTGACCGCCATTACCGCTGCCGTGGTTGGCGTGATCCTGAACCTGGCGTGCTTCTTCGGGTATCACGTGCTGTGGCCAAAGGGTTTCAGCGCTAGCCTTGATTGGCCTTCCGCGTTGATCGCACTGATGGCGGCGGTCGCCCTGTTTTATTTCAAGCGCGGAGTGATTCAGGTGTTGATCGCTTGCGCGCTGGTCGGTTTGGCTGTGCATCTGTTGCGCTAAGAGTCGTGGCCCTGTTGTACAGTTGGCCGCTGGAAAACGATTGAAAGGGATGACCATGACATTGACCGTCAAAACCCTGCTCGACCTGGCCATGGCCAACCCTATCAACGCCGAAATCACCGCGCGCCTGCCTGACCTCGGGGTGGACCAGTGTTTCCTCACGGCGGGCTGTCTGTTCCAGGCGGTGTGGAATCATCAGGCGAAGCTGCCTGCTGACAAGGGCGTCAAGGACTACGACGTTTTTTATTTCGATACGGACTTGTCCTACGAGGCCGAGGATGCGGTGATCCGTTCGGCCGAAGTGCTGTTCCAGGACCTGGGCGTCAACGTTGAGGTGAAGAATCAGGCGCGGGTGCACCTTTGGTACGCTCAGCGGTTCGGTCGGCCTTATCCGCAGTTGCACACGGCCAGGCAGGGGATTGATCGTTACCTGGTGGCGGGCACATGCATCGGCCTGGAGATTGCGACGGGCGAGGTGTATGCGCCGTACGGGTTGGAGGATGTGGCGCAGGGGGTGCTGCGTATCAACCCGCGGCATCCGGAGCCGGCATTGTTTGCGCAGAAGGCCAGGAGTTACCAGGCGCGTTGGCCTTGGTTGAGGATTGTGGCGCCTGCTTAGCTTGGGTACGCCAGTGAACTTTTACCCGAGTGCGGTACGTCCAAGCCTGAAATGCCCAGCCAAGGACCGACCATGACTTTTTTCATCTTCCTGCTCGCCTGCATCGCCGCTGCCAGTACCGGCCTACTTTTCAAGCCCGGCGCCTGGTACGAATCCCTGGTCAAACCCAGCTTCACGCCGCCCAATTGGCTGTTTCCGGTCGCGTGGACCCTTATCTACCTGCTGCTGGCCTGGGCCGGTTATCGTCTCAGCCTGATTCCCGGCAGCCAAATCGTCCTGGCCTTGTGGGCAGCGCAGATTGCCTTGAATACGCTGTGGACGCCGGTGTTCTTCGGTGCCCATCGGATCCTCGCCGGGATGCTGATTATCGCGGTGCTGTGGGTGACCGTGGCGGCGATGGTGGTGTTGGCGGTGCGCCTGGACCTGATCACCGGCCTGATGCTGTTCCCTTACCTGGCGTGGCTGTGTGTGGCGGCGGCGCTGAACTTCTCGATCCTGCGCAATAACCGCTGATGGCGCCTAAACCCTGGTCCGCCAGTGAGCCTGAACTGGCCCAGATGCGTCGCTTCAACCAGAAACTCGCCTGGATGCCACGCTTTAAAATCCGCAATCGCGTGACGCCGCGTTTGATCCAGGCGTTGTTGCGGGTCAGTCAAAAGCTCAAGCAGGCCCCCGAGGCTGAAACCCGGCTCATCGGGACGGTGCCCGTGCGTATCCTGCGCCCACGCGGCCAACCCAAGGGCGTGGTGCTGGATATCCACGGCGGCGGCTGGGTCATCGGCAATGCGCAGATGGATGACGACCTCAACCTGGGCATGGTCAACGCCTGCGACGTGGCAGTGGTGTCGGTGGACTATCGGCTGGCGCTGGACACGCCGCTCGAGGGCCTGCTGGACGACTGCCTGGCGGCTGCCCGTTGGTTGTTGGAGGACTGCGCGGAGTTCGCCGGCTTGCCGGTGATCGTCGTCGGTGAGTCGGCGGGTGGGCACCTGGCGGCAGCGACGTTACTGGCGCTCAAGCAGTGGCCGCACTTGCTTCCGCGGGTCAGCGGGGCGGTGTTGTATTACGGCGTTTATGATTTGACCGGTACGCCGAGCGTGCGCACGGCGGGGCCGCAGACCTTGTTGCTGGACGGGCCGGGGATGGTTGCAGCGCTGCGTATGCTGACGCCGGGGTTGACTGATGATGAGCGCCGCCAGCCGCGATGGTCGCCGTTATATGGCGATTTCGCAGGGTTGCCGCCGGCGTTGATGTTTGTCGGCGAGTTGGACCCGCTTAAAGATGACACCTTATTGATCGCCGAGCGATGGCCTGGCGCTGAGGCGTATCTGCTGCCGGAGGCGGCGCATGGGTTTATCCATTTTCCCGTGGATATGGCGCGGGACGTGCTCGGCTACGCTCGCCAATGGATAGCCAACCGAATGGGCTATCAACTGGGGCGCAACCGCAGTATCTGCGCGCCATCGAACGGGTCTGTCAGGTAATGCGCCTGCACCCCGAAGGTCTGCTGTAACCGTTGCGGCGTCAGCACTTGCAGCGGTTTGCCCAACGCCACCAATCGGCCGTGATCCAGCACGGCCAGGCGATCACAGGTCAGTGCCTGATTAAGATCATGCAATGCAATCAAGGTGGTCACGGGCAGCGCCTGCACGCCTTTGAGGATCGCCAGTTGATGCTGGATATCCAGGTGGTTGGTGGGCTCGTCCAGCAACAGGATCTGCGGCCGTTGCGCCAGGGCGCGGGCGATGTGCACGCGCTGGCGTTCACCGCCCGAGAGGCTGCGCCAGGCACGCTGGCTGAGGTGCGTGGCGTCGACGTCATGCAAGGCTTGGTTGACGATGGCGTGGTCTTCGCTGGACCACGGGCTCAACGCCGACAGCCACGGCGTACGGCCCAGGGCCACAGCGTCGAACACGCGGATCGCGTCGTCGGTGTCGGCCTGTTGCTCCACCACCGCCAGCTGTTGGGCGATGGCACGGCGTGACAGTTCATTCAGGCGTTGGCCGCCCAAGCGTACTTCGCCGCTGGCCGGCGTGCGCAAACCCGCAAGCAGTTTGAGCAAGGTGGATTTGCCGGAACCGTTCGGCCCGACGATGCCCAGGGTTTCGCCCAGTTGAACATCCAGATGGATATCGCGCAGCAACTCGGCATCACGCACCTTGAAGCCCAGGCCGTTGCAGCTCAGCACACTCATCGCGCGTTCCTCCGACCGATCAGGATCAGCGCAAACACAGGCGCGCCGACCAGCGCGGTGACCACGCCGACCGGAATCACCTGGCCCTTGATCAAGGTCCGCGACAGCACATCGGCGGCGATCAGAAACAGTGCGCCTCCCAGCGCACTGGCCGGCAGCAGGCGCGAATGCCCGGTGCCGAGCAGCAGGCGCACCGCATGGGGAATCACCAGCCCCACAAAACCGATGGAGCCGACAATCGACACCATCACCGCCGTCACCAGTGCCGCACAGCCCACCAACAGGAACTGCACACGCCGTACCGGGATGCCGAGGGATGCCGCCGAGTCGGTGCCGAAGGTAAACGCATCCAGCGCACGGCGATGCCACAGGCACACCGCCAGGCCCAGGACCGCCACCGGCACCGCCAGCCCTACCGAGGGCCAGCGTACGCCGCTGAGGTTGCCCAGCAGCCAGAACAGGATGCCCCGGGCCTGTTCGGAGCTGGCCGACTTGGTGATCAGGAAGGCGGTGAGGGCATTGAACAGCTGTGAACCGGCAATGCCGGCGAGGATGATCTGCCCGGTACCGCTGGCCGAACCGCTGGCGCGCGCCAGCAGAATCACCAGGGCAAACGCCGCCATGGCGCCGACAAAGGCGCCGGCCGACAGCGAAATCAAGCCGCCGCCGACGCCGATCAGCGCCACCAGGACTGCACCGGTCGAGGCGCCGGCGCTGATGCCCAGCAGGTACGGGTCGGCCAGCGGGTTACGCAGCAATGACTGCAAGATCACCCCGCACGTCGCCAGCCCCGCACCGCAGGCGGCGGCGACCAGGATGCGGGTCAGACGGTAGTTCCACACCACGCCTTCATCGATCGGGTCCAGTGCGTAGCCGGCCGCCCACAGTTTGTTGGCGAGTACCTGCAACACCACCTGCGGTTCGATGGCGGTTTCACCAATGGCCACGCCCGCGAGGATCGCGAGCAGTAGCAGGATGAGGGCGAGCAAGGGACGGATCATTTCGGCAGGTCGTAGCCGTCGATGGCACCGGCCAGTTGTTCCAGGCCATCGAACGTGCGCAGGCTGGCCTGTAGGGCCAGGGCGTCAATAATAATGATGCGGTTGTTTTTCACCGCGTCCATGTTGCGGGTCACCGGGTCGGTGCGCAGAAACGCGAGTTTCTTTTCATGGTCGTCGGCCGGGTAGCGGCGGCGGTCCATGCGGGCGATCACCAGGAAGGTCGGGTTGGCCTTGGCCAGGGTTTCCCAGCCGACGGCAGGCCACTCTTCATCGGACTGCACCACGTTGGTCAGGCCCAGGGTGTCCAGCATGAATTGCGGAACGCCCTTATGCCCGGCCACGTAGGGGTCGCTGGCCATTTCGGCGCTGGAGAACCAGACCAATGCACTGGCCTGTTTGAGCCCTTTGCTTTGCGCGGTGGCAACGGATTTTGCCAGGCGTGCCTTGAGCTCATCGTTCACCTGTTGGCCGCGCGCCTGCACGTCGAAGATCTCGGCCAGTTGGCGAATGCTTTTATACACGGTGTCGATACGGAAAGGCTCCAGCCGCGTCCCGTCGGCACCCACCAGGTTGTCCTTGCCTTCGCAATCGGAGGGCAGTACGTAGGTGGGAATCTTCAGTTCAGCAAATTGCTCGCGGGTGCCGACCACACCTTGCGGGCCGACCACCCATTCCAGCTCGGCGGCCACCAGTTGCGGGCGCTTGGCGATCACGGCTTCGAAACTCGGCTCGTTGTTGGCCAGGCGCTCGACCTTGTCGTTCTGCACCTTGAACCGGGGCAGCACATCGTTGAACCACAGCGAGGTGCCGACCACTTTATCCGCCACACCCAAGGTGTAGAGCATTTCGGTGGCGGCCTGGCCGATGGTCACACTGCGCGCGGGGGCCTGTTGAAAGGTGACGGGGTTGCCACAGTTTTCCACGGTCAGTGGGTACTGGGTGGGGGCGGCTTGGGCCAGGGCACAGAAGCCAAGACTGGTGAGCAGTGCGCTAAAGCGTGGCAGCATGGGGCAATCTCCGTTTAAACCGTACAAGTAGCTGGGGAGGTACGGTCGTGGAAATACAGCCATTAACGCTGCCGATGGGGCAGGGCAAGGATGTCCTTCCCGGACACCCCGCCGGTTAGTGATCGAGCTTGGGCCGGCAGGTCTCCTGACTGATGCGTCGTCGCCAGGCTCCGGCCTTCCCGGACAAGGTCCAGTGGCATCCAGGAGCAGGCTCAGCACCTACAGTTGCGGGGGCAGTTCCGATTGACGCGGGTGGACCGCGCTTCGGATTCCCTATTAGTCCCGTTTGGGAACCGGCGCGGTATGGTAGTTGATTAGAGCGAGGTGAAATAGCCCAAGGTGGGCCTGCTCACAGACGAATGTCCTCAGGGCCCTGGATCAGCGCTTCGATACGCGTGCCGGTGGCGCGTTCTTCGTTGCTGAAACCGTCGTAGTCGGCCAGGTTGGCGAAGCGGATGCCGGTCAGGCGTTCTATCTGGATCACGCTGCGCTGGTAGGTCCTGAGCTGGCCGAACACCAGGTCGAGCTGCCCCAGTTCGCGGGTTTGGTCGATCATGTAGGCGCTGGCGGACGGTTTGCCGTCGTCGTTGAGGTAGGCGACCACTTTCCAGAAGGCCTTGGGGATTTGCACGCCGCGGTACACGCGGTCATCGTCGGCGTACACCGGGCCGGTAAATACCGTGGCCCTGGCTTTCCAGCGTTGCGTGTTGTCCAGAATGTAATCTTCGAGTTCCAGCCAGGTTTTCTGGTTGAACCCGCTCATCTGCGGCGAGCAGTTGGTGAAGTGGAAGGTGTCGAGGTTGGCGGTCTGCGCCACGTCACCCCAATTGGGATCTTGGCGGCGGACCAGATGGCCGCGATCCAGGCCATTGTTGGCATAGAGCGCGTCGCCTACCTGTGCTTCGATAGGCAAGCGACCGTCATAGGCCCAGCTGTCGTTGCTGCGAATAATCTCCACGTGCTGGTTGCCGTCGATGTTGACGCCGACATACAGCGCGAGCCGTTTCGAGCGCGACATGGTGATCGAGAAGTGCGTGTAGTCCAGGCGCTCACCACCCCCCTTCAAGACCTGTACATCATCCGCCAAAGCCCCTTCAGCCGTGGGCCAGGGCACCACGAAACTGCCGAGGAAGTCCTCTGCGTAGCCGTGCCGGTCCTTCAGGTCGTTGGCCGAGGTGACGCGGGGCGTCGCGGCCCGTGCCTCCAGCAGCGTGGGGCTCGCAGTGATCAACGGGCGCAGGTCAGCGAGCCGTGGGCGGTACGACAGGTCAATCTTGGCTTTACGTGCGGGCATCGGTAAGTCCTCCTTGGATAAACACGACTGCAACATAGGTTAATGACAATTGATGACACGCGTTAACCCCTGGGGGCTATCCTGAAACGGTTACCCGGACGTTCACCCCATGCCAACAAGGAGCCAGTTCATGTGTGATCACCCTTTGCGTAACCCGGTTTTTTGCCTGATCCCGCCCTATATGCTCGACCAGATCGCGCGCAACGGCGACAAGGCGCAGCGGGACGTCGCGTTGCGTACCCGCGCCAAGGACAGCACGTTCCGCTCGCTGCGCATGGTCGCGGTGCCCGCCAAGGGGCCGGCCCGGCTGGCCTTGGCCATGGGCGCCGAGAAACAGCGCTCGATCTACAGCGCCGAGGGCAGCGACAGCCTGCCAGGAAAACTGATCCGTGGCGAAGGGCAGCCCGTGAGTGGCGATGCGGCGGTGGACGAAGCCTATGATGGCCTGGGCGCCACCTTCGATTTTTTTGAACAGGTCTTCGACCGCAACTCCATCGACGACGCGGGCATGGCGTTGGACGCGACCGTGCATTTTGGCCAGAACTACAACAACGCGTTCTGGAACTCGACCCAGATGGTGTTCGGGGATGGGGACGGCGAGTTGTTCAACCGCTTCACCGTGGCCCTCGATGTGATTGGCCATGAGTTGGCCCATGGCGTCACGGAGGATGAGGCCAAGCTGATGTATTTCAATCAGTCCGGGGCGTTGAACGAGTCGTTGTCGGACGTGTTCGGCTCACTGATCAAGCAATATGCCTTGAAACAAAAGGCTGAAGATGCCGATTGGTTGATCGGCAAAGGGTTGTTTACCAAAAAGATCAAAGGCACTGCACTGCGCTCGATGAAAGCGCCCGGCACCGCCTTTGACGACAAGTTGTTGGGTAAGGACCCGCAACCGGGGCACATGGATGATTTTGTCCAGACCTACGAGGACAATGGTGGGGTGCATATCAATTCCGGTATTCCCAACCATGCGTTCTACCAGGTGGCGACCAGGTTGGGTGGGTTTGCCTGGGAGCGCGCAGGGCGCATCTGGTATGACGCGCTGCGTGATGCGCGGCTGCGGCCTAATTCGGGGTTTGTGCGCTTTGCGCGTATTACTTACGATGTTGCGGGGCGCCTGTACGGCGTGAACAAGGACGAACAGAAGGCGGTCAAGGACGGTTGGCAAGCGGTCGGTATTGCTGTTTGACGTGAGGAGCAGCCATGCACATCTCAATCAAGGAAAACGGCGGGCCGGGGTTTTTCCCGGGCCTGGCCAAGCCGCGTACGGTGGAGCTGGATACACTGCCTGAGCAAGACCAGCAGGAATTGCGGCAACTGATCAAGGCTTCAGACTTCTTTGAGTTGCCGCCAAACAACCCGCCCGCGCCCGGTAACCCGGGCCAGGTGCACTACACCCTGACCGTGACCGAGGGCCAGCGCGAACACACGGTCTGTGTGCTGGCGCCGGTGAAGTCCCAGGCGCTGGATGGGTTGGTGCAGTGCGTGCGCCGGCATGTGCGTGGCTGAGGCTGTTGAGGGCTGCTGCGCAGCCCCACGGGAGCGCTCCCTCGCCACAGGTAAGGTGTCGTAAGGGGACTGGCCGGGTTTACTTGCGATCCAGCCACACGGTCTGCGCATTGCAGAATTCCCGCACGCCGAAGTGCGACAACTCGCGCCCGAAACCACTTTTCTTCACGCCACCAAACGCCACTCGCGGGTCAGACACGCTGAATGCGTTGACGAAGATGCCGCCGGTTTCCAGTTGGTTGGCGATATCACGGGCCTTTGCCGCATCGGTGGTGAAGAGGCTCGCAGTCAGGCCGAATTCACTGTCGTTGGCCAGGGCCACCGCGTGCTCGGCGTCACGGGCGGTGATGATCGAGGCCACAGGGCCGAACAGCTCCTGCCTGAATGAGGTCATCTGGTCGGTGACATTCGCCAAAACGGTCGGCTCGTAGTAGTTGCCGGCACCTGCGACTTTGTTGCCGCCCAGCAGCAGGGTCGCACCTTCTTCCAATGTGGCCTGCACTTGACCGTGCAACTCGTCGCGCAGGTCAAAGCGTGCCATCGGGCCGATGTAGGTCTGGGACGAGGTCGGGTCGCCCATTACCAGTTTGCGGCTGGCTTCGAGGAATTTGGCGGTGAAAGCCTCCACGACGCCTGCTTCGATGATCAGGCGCTTGGCGGCGGCGCAGACTTGGCCGCTGTTCTGGAAACGGCCAATCACGGCAGCCTGCACGGCGGCGTCGAGGTCGGCGTCGTTGAGTACGATGAACGGATCGGAGCCGCCCAGTTCCAGCACGCATTTTTTCAGCGCGGCACCCGCCTGGGAGCCAATGGCAATACCTGCACGCACGCTGCCGGTGAGGGTGACGGCGGCGATGCGCGGGTCGGCAATCGCCTTGGAAACGCCCTTGTTCGTCACGTTGACCACTTCAAAAAGCCCGTCGGCGAAGCCGGCTTTCTGCAGCGCTTGCTGGATCAGGTAGGCGCTGCCCATGACGTTCGGCGCATGTTTGAGCACGTAGGTGTTACCGGCCAGCAAGGTCGGCACGGCGCCGCGCAGTACTTGCCACACCGGGAAATTCCACGGCATCACGGCGAAGATCGGCCCCAGTGGGCGATATTCGATCCGGGCGCTGCCGTTGTCCACGAGGGTCGGTTCCGGGGCGAGCATGGCCGGGCCGTGGGCGGCATACCATTCGCTGAGCTGGGCGCATTTTTCGATTTCAGCGCGGGCCTGGGCGATAGGTTTGCCCATTTCCAGAGTAATCATCTGCGCCATGGTTTCGGCCTGTTCGCGCAGGGTGGCGGCCAGGGCCAGCAGCAACTCGGCACGCTGGCTGAACGGCTGGCGGCGCCAGGTACGAAAGGCATGGGTGGCGCGCTGGAGGGCTGCGTCCAGTTGCTGCTCGGTTTCGTAGGGATAGCTGCCGACCGTTTCGCCATTGGCCGGGTTGATCGAGAGGGCGTGGGTCGTCGGGTTCATGGCACCGTCCTGCTGAATGAGTGGAATGGGGTCAGCGTACGGGGCTGTATGTTTTCTTGAAACTGAATAATATTAAGTAATACGTTCACGTTTGGAGAATGATTTGGACCTGGTGCAGTTGGAAATCTTCAAGGCGGTTGCCGAGCAGGGCAGCATCAGCGCCGCCGCACAGTTGATTCATCGCGTGCCGTCGAACCTGACCACGCGCATCAAGCAACTGGAGCAGGACTTGGGTGTCGAGTTGTTTATCCGCGAGAAGAGCCGTCTGCGCCTGTCACCGGCCGGCTGGAATTTCCTCGGCTATGCGCGGCGCATTCTCGACTTGGTCCAGGAGGCCCGGGCGACGGTAGCGGGAGAGGAACCCCAGGGCACGTTTGCCCTTGGCTCCCTGGAAAGTACAGCCGCGGTGCGTATCCCAACGTTGCTGGCGGCGTATAACCAGCAGTACACCAAGGTCGAGCTGGACCTGAGCACGGGGCCGTCGGGCACGATGATCGAGGGGGTGCTGTCAGGTCGGCTGACCGCGGCATTTGTCGATGGGCCGGTGCTGCATGCCACGCTGGAAGGCGTGCCGGTATTCGAGGAGGAGATGGTGGTGATTGCGCCGTTGCATCATGCGCCGATCAACCGGGGGCAGGACGTGAACGGGGAGAGCATCTATACGTTTCGCTCGAACTGCTCTTACCGGCATCACTTGGAGCGCTGGTTTTCCCAGGATGGTGCGGTGCCAGGCAAGATCTTCGAGATCGAGTCTTACCACGGCATGCTCGCCTGCGTCAGCGCCGGGGCCGGCCTGGCATTGATGCCGCGCAGCATGCTGGAAAGCATGCCGGGATTTGCCGCCGTGAGTGTGTGGCCGTTGGCGGACAATTTCCGCATTTTGCACACCTGGTTGATCTGGCGGCGGGGCACGGTGTCGCAGAGTTTGAACAGCTTCGTAAGACTTCTGGAAGAGCGTGGGCTGGAAATTTCGTAGATCAATGTGAGATCCACACGATTTAATCAGCCGCCGAACTGCAAGGTGCCCATGGCCAGCTTTGCCATCAGCGCCGTGGCGCCCAGTTGCACCAGCCACAGGGCCAACCCACCGAGAAACACCCCCAGCGCAACTTGCAGCACGAGGCTCTTCTGGCGCTTGGCGCGTGGTGCGCGCGGGGTGTAGTCGTCGTCCAGTTCATCGCGGTCGGCGCGCAGGTCCAGGTCATCGTTTCTCATGAGGCTCTCACAGCGAAGGGGCAGTTGGGGTTCAGTCTAGGAGCTGCAGACGAAAAAGGGGAAGCCATCGGCTTCCCCCTTCGCGTGCAATGGCTACAGGTTTACAGCACCTGAACGATTGCCTTTGTGACGGCATTAATGTTCGATTGGTTCAACGCCGCCACACAGATACGCCCGGTATCCAGCGCGTAGATACCAAACTCGCTGCGCAGGCGGGTGACTTGTTCAACGGTCAGGCCCGAGTAGGAGAACATCCCACGCTGGCGGCCGACGAAGCTGAAGTCATGGCCTGGAGCCGCTTTGGCCAGGTCGGCGACCATCTGCTCACGCATGCCACGGATGCGCAGGCGCATTTCGGCCAATTCGGCTTCCCACTGGGCGCGCAGCTCAGGGTTGTTCAACACGGCTGCCACGATTGCCGCGCCGTGGGTTGGCGGGTTGGAATAGTTGGTACGGATCACGCGCTTGACCTGGGACAGGATGCGCGCGCTTTCTTCTTTGGATTCGCCGACGATGGACAACGCGCCGACACGTTCGCCGTACAGGGAGAACGACTTGGAGAACGAGCTGGACACAAAGAAGGTCAGGCCCGATTCAGCAAACAAGCGCACCGCTGCGGCGTCTTCGTGGATGCCGTCGCCAAAGCCCTGGTAGGCCATGTCGAGGAACGGCACCAGGTTCCTGGCCTTGACCACGTCCAGCACGTTCTGCCAGTCGGCCGGGCTCAGGTCGACGCCGGTCGGGTTGTGGCAGCAGGCGTGCAGCACGACGATGGACTGTGGCGGCAGGGCGTTGAGGTCTTCCAGCAGGCCGGCACGGTTCACATCGTGGGTGGCGGCGTCGTAGTAGCGGTAGTTCTGCACCGGGAAGCCGGCGGTTTCGAACAGCGCGCGGTGGTTTTCCCAGCTCGGGTCGCTGATGGCGACGACGGCGTTGGGCAGCAGTTGCTTGAGGAAGTCGGCGCCAATCTTCAGGGCGCCGGTGCCGCCCACGGCCTGGACGGTGACGACGCGGCCGGCGCTCAGCAGTGGCGACTCGGCGCCGAACAGCAAGGTTTGTACGGCCTTGTCATAGGCGGCGATGCCGTCGATCGGCAAGTAGCCACGGGCAGCGTGTTGCGCCACGCGAATGGCTTCCGCTTCGGCAACGGCACGCAAGAGTGGAATCTTCCCCTCCTCGTTGCAGTAAACGCCTACGCCAAGGTTGACCTTGGTGGTACGTGTATCGGCGTTGAATGCTTCGTTGAGGCCCAGGATAGGATCGCGTGGTGCCATTTCGACAGCGGAGAACAGGCTCATTTTTGCGGCAGCTCTATGGGGGAAAGGAGGGACGTGTCGCGCTCCGGCCGAAGGCACTAGAGCGGTGCACAAACGGGGAGCTAGTATAGAGGCCATCACCGCTTGAGGCGACAACCGAAACGGCTTTTCGGCCAAGTTTTTCGGTTTATTTGCTGACCGTTAGTCTTATTGCAACATTGATTCCGAAAGGCAAGTAGGACGATTGCCTTGAAACCCGTCACATTCGCCACCAGTTCTATGGCTATCATGATCTTTTCCTACTCCCCGCGCTGAATCTTCGCGGAGGGTGGTCTATTTCGTCCTCGACGGGTTTACAGTCTGGGGGTGACTTCACGAGGTACGTTATGTCGGATTTCCAACTCGTCACCCGCTTTGAACCCGCCGGCGATCAGCCGGAAGCCATTCGCCAGATGGTCGAGGGTATCGAGGCCGGCCTGGCGCACCAGACGCTGCTCGGGGTAACCGGTTCGGGCAAGACCTTCAGCATCGCCAACGTCATCGCCCAGATCAATCGCCCGACCTTGGTGCTGGCACCGAACAAGACCCTGGCCGCGCAGTTGTACGGCGAGTTCAAGGCATTCTTCCCGAACAATGCGGTGGAGTACTTCGTTTCCTACTACGACTACTACCAGCCCGAGGCCTACGTACCGTCGTCCGACACCTTTATCGAAAAGGATGCGTCGATCAACGACCACATCGAACAGATGCGGCTGTCGGCGACCAAGGCGTTGCTCGAGCGCAAGGACGCGATCATCGTCACCACGGTGTCGTGCATCTATGGCCTGGGCAGCCCGGAAACCTATTTGAAGATGGTGCTGCACGTCGACCGCGGCGACAAACTCGACCAGCGCGAACTGCTGCGCCGCCTAGCCAGCTTGCAGTACACCCGTAACGACATGGACTTTGCCCGCGCCACATTCCGCGTGCGTGGCGACGTGATCGACATCTACCCGGCCGAATCCGACCTGGAAGCGATCCGCATCGAGCTGTTTGACGATGAAGTCGAGAGCCTGTCGGCTTTCGACCCGTTGACCGGCGAGGTGATCCGCAAGTTGCCGCGCTTTACCTTCTATCCGAAAAGCCACTACGTGACGCCCCGTGAAACCCTGATGGGCGCCATTGAGGGGATCAAGGTCGAGCTGGCTGAACGCCTGGAATACTTGCGCGCCAATAACAAGCTGGTAGAGGCCCAGCGCCTGGAGCAGCGCACCCGCTTCGACCTGGAGATGATCCTGGAGCTGGGTTACTGCAACGGTATCGAAAACTACTCGCGCTACTTGTCGGGCCGCGAAGCCGGTGCGCCGCCGCCGACCCTCTACGATTATCTGCCGCCCGACGCTTTGCTGGTGATCGACGAGTCCCACGTCAGCGTGCCGCAGGTCGGCGCCATGTATAAGGGCGACCGTTCGCGTAAAGAAACGCTGGTGGAATACGGCTTCCGCCTGCCTTCGGCGCTGGATAACCGGCCGATGCGCTTTGATGAATGGGAAGCCATCAGCCCGCAGACCATTTTCGTCTCCGCAACGCCGGGCAACTACGAAGCCGAGCATGCCGGACGCGTGATCGAACAGGTGGTCAGGCCGACGGGCCTGGTCGACCCGCAGGTAGAAATCCGCCCGGCGTTGACCCAGGTGGACGACCTGCTGTCGGAAATCAACAAGCGCGTGGCGGTGGAGGAGCGGGTGCTGGTGACCACGCTGACCAAGCGCATGGCCGAAGACCTCACCGACTACCTGGCCGACCACGGCGTGCGCGTGCGCTACCTGCACTCGGACATCGACACCGTGGAGCGCGTGGAAATCATCCGCGACCTGCGCCTGGGCACCTTTGATGTGCTGGTGGGCATCAACCTGTTGCGTGAAGGCCTGGATATGCCGGAAGTGTCACTGGTGGCGATCCTGGATGCGGACAAGGAGGGCTTCCTGCGTTCGGAGCGCTCGTTGATCCAGACCATTGGCCGAGCTGCGCGTAACCTCAATGGGCGTGCGATTCTCTACGCCGACCGCATGACGGGCTCCATGGAGCGGGCGATTGGCGAGACCGAGCGGCGTCGCGACAAGCAGATTGCCTTCAACCTCGCCAATGGCATTACGCCCAAGGGCGTGTTCAAGGACGTCGCCGATATCATGGAAGGCGCCACTGTGCCCGGCTCGCGCAGCAAGAAACGCAAGGGGATGGCCAAGGCGGCCGAGGAAAGCGCCAAGTACGAAAACGAACTGCGTTCGCCGAGTGAGATCACCAAGCGTATTCGGCAGTTGGAAGAGAAGATGTACCAATTGGCGCGGGATCTGGAGTTTGAGGCGGCGGCGCAGACTCGCGATGAGATTGGCAAGTTGCGTGAGCGGCTGCTCGCTGTCTGATTTGCGCTGAACCCACCGGCCTCATCGGGGGCAAGCCCCCTCCCACTCCGGCCGATTTCCAACATGAGAATGCGGTCAAGGTGGGAGGGGGCTTGCCCCCGATGGCATCCCCTCGGTTTTCCAGAAATCACCCAGGCTGTTACCATTCGCCCCTTGTTTGAATTTTCAGTTTTATCGCCCATTCGAGACCTGCCATGACCACCGTCCGCACGCGCATTGCGCCATCGCCTACTGGGGATCCCCACGTCGGCACTGCTTACATCGCCTTGTTCAACTACTGCTTTGCCAAGCAGCACGGTGGTGAATTCATCCTGCGGATCGAAGACACCGACCAACTGCGTTCTACCCGCGAGTCGGAACAGCAGATTTTCGATGCCCTGCGCTGGCTGGGCATTACCTGGGCGGAAGGCCCGGACGTCGGCGGCCCGCACGGTCCGTATCGCCAGAGCGAGCGTAGCGACATCTACAAGCAATACACCCAGCAATTGGTCGACATGGGGCACGCGTTCCCCTGCTTCTGCACCGCAGAGGAACTGGACCAGATGCGTGCCGAGCAAATGGCACGCGGCGAAACCCCGCGCTACGACGGTCGTGCGCTGTTGTTGTCGAAAGAAGAAGTGGCTCGGCGCCTGGCCGCTGGCGAGCCGCACGTTATCCGCATGAAAGTGCCGAGCGAAGGCGTGTGCGTAGTGCCGGACATGCTGCGCGGTGACGTCGAGATCCCGTGGGACCGCATGGACATGCAGGTGCTGATGAAGACCGACGGCCTGCCGACGTACTTCCTGGCCAACGTGGTCGACGACCACCTGATGGGCATCACCCATGTGCTGCGTGGTGAAGAATGGCTGCCGTCGGCGCCGAAGCTGATCCTGCTCTATGAGTACTTCGGCTGGGAGCAGCCGCAGTTGTGCTACATGCCGCTGCTGCGTAACCCGGACAAGAGCAAGTTGTCCAAGCGCAAGAACCCGACCTCGGTGACCTTCTATGAGCGTATGGGCTTCATGCCGGAGGCGATGCTCAACTACCTGGGCCGCATGGGCTGGTCGATGCCGGACGAGCGTGAGAAGTTCTCGCTGCAGGAAATGGTCGACAACTTCGACCTGTCCCGGGTGTCGCTGGGTGGGCCGATCTTCGATATCGAGAAACTGTCGTGGCTCAATGGCCAGTGGTTGCGTGATCTGCCGGTGGAAGAGTTCGCCAGTCGTGTGCAGCAATGGGCGTTGAACCCCGAGTACATGATGAAGATCGCACCGTTGGTGCAGGGCAGGGTGGAGACGTTCAGCCAGGTCGCACCGTTGGCCAGCTTCTTCTTTGCCGGTGGCGTGAACCCGGATGCCAAGCTGTTCGAGTCCAAGAAACTCTCGGGCGATCAGGTTCGCCAGTTGATGCAGCTGATCCTGTGGAAGCTCGAAAGCCTGCGTCAGTGGGAGAAAGAGGCGATTACCGCAACGATCCAGGCGGTGGTTGAATCCCTTGAACTGAAATTGCGTGATGCCATGCCGCTGATGTTTGCCGCGATCACCGGGCAGGCCAGTTCGGTGTCGGTGCTCGATGCGATGGAAATCCTCGGCCCGGACCTCACGCGTTTCCGTCTGCGCCAAGCCCTTGATTTGCTTGGTGGTGTGTCGAAGAAAGAAAACAAAGAGTGGGAAAAGCTGTTGGGCGCGATTGCTTAAGCAGGCTGTGGTAACGGCGAAACCCAGGTTTTCCGGGGTTTCGCCGGTAAGTGGTTGTTATCCCGGCAAAAAATTTTGGAAATTGTTGAAAATAAATTTGACACACTTCCAAACCGCCATTAAGATTCGCCCCGTCCTCACCGATGAGGGGCTATAGCTCAGCTGGGAGAGCGCTTGCATGGCATGCAAGAGGTCAACGGTTCGATCCCGTTTAGCTCCACCAATT